>JBBPZR010000111.1:0-18763 GCA_038276285.1 Mycobacteriales bacterium
GCCGAGGGCGCCTACACCGAGGTCCGCGATGCCCACCGCGAGTTGGACGAGGGGGTCGCGGCGGCCTACGGCTGGCCCAAGCCAGTCGCCCAGGACGGCGACGAGATTGTCCGCCGACTCCTGCACCTCAACCGCGAGATCCGCGCCGGCCAGCGGCTCTACGACCCCTTCGGCACCGCCGACCGGCAGCAAACCCTGGAGATCGGCGACCCGAGCCATCCCTAGACCGGCACATTGCGTACGGATAAGCCCGGAAAATCAGATCGCGACCCCATGAGCAGTGATGTCGATGTGAAACTCCACGTCCAGCCTGGATGCCAGCCGCCACAGCATGTCAATTGTCGGCGTGTGTTCCCCTGACTCAAGCCGAGCCACCGCGGGCTGCTTCATCCGCAGTTGTCGGGCCAGGGCAGTCTGCGTCAGCCTGTGCTCAACCCGGTATGCGACCAACCGCTGGGCAACAGTCCTCGCCAGCGCCGTCCGATCCCACGCGTCGTGGACCTCGGGGTCGGCGAGCTGCTCGCGCAGCACCTCGCGGTGGTCCTTCATCTCCGTCAGCTTCACCGCACTCCTCACTCCCCAACTTCGTCCGGTCGACGTACCGCGGCACGCACCGCCCGATCGAACCCTCGCCGATCCGCCTGCCACTCAGGGCACACCGCGAGCACCGGCGAATGCCTGGCCGACGCGCCCATAGAGAGCGCGCACTCGGCTGTGGCCACCTCTTGGTCGCAACTCGCGCAAACCTGCCGCACCTTGAACGTCGCTTTGATGCGGGAAGGGCAATCCGGGCCCCAACGCCGCGACCTTGCCGACCGCATGCACGACAGCGGCGCGGTCGCCAGCTGACAAGCCACCCAACTCCTTCTTCGCTTCGGGATGAAAGACGACCGGCCACACCTGAGAACTATAACAGTTTTGTTATCGGCCGTTTTCGGCCACGAGCGGGCGGACGAGCGGCAAGAAACCCTGGAGATCGGCGGCGCCAGCCCGCCCTAGACTCTCCGATATGGCCATCACGCGTGACGAGGTCGCGTACCTTGCCCGGCTGGCGCGCCTGTCCGTCAGCGACGAGGAGCTCGACGTCTTCGCCCGGCAACTCGACGTGATCGTCGGCGCGGTGGCCCGCGTGGCAGAGGTGGCCGCCGACGACATCCCGCCCACGACGCATGCCGTGCCGCTGACCAACGTGTTGCGGCACGACCTCGTCACGCCCTCGCTGCCCCGCGACAAGGTGCTCGCCGCGGCGCCGGCCGCCGAGGACGGGAGATTCCGGGTGCCCCGCATCCTCGAGGACGAAGCGTGAGTGAGCTGACCCAGCTCACCGCCGCGGACACCGCCGCCAAGATCGCGGCCGGTGAGATCACCGCCGTCGAGGTCGCACAGGCGCACCTCGACCGGATCGCGGCCGTGGACGACCGCACCCACGCGTTCCTGAAGGTCGACGCCGAGGGTGCCCTCAGCGCCGCGCGGGCCGTCGACGATGCCCGGGCGGGCGGCAAGCCACTGGGCCCGCTCGCCGGCGTGCCCCTCGCTCTCAAGGACGTCGTGGTCACCGAGGGCCTGGAGACCACCTGCGGCTCCAAGATCCTGGCCGGTTGGATCCCGCCGTACGACGCGACGATCACCAAGCGAATGCTCGATGCCGGGATCGTGATCCTCGGCAAGACGAACATGGACGAGTTCGCGATGGGCTCCTCCACGGAGAACTCCGCCTACGGCCCCTCGCACAATCCCTGGGACCTCGACCGGGTGCCCGGTGGCTCGTCCGGTGGCTCGTCGGCCGCCGTCGCCGCGTACGAAGCCCCCTTGGCGATCGGCACCGACACCGGCGGCTCGATCCGGCAACCGGCCGCCGTGACCGGGCTGGTCGGTGCCAAGCCGACCTACGGTGGTGTCTCGCGCTACGGCCTCATCGCGTTCTCGTCCAGCCTCGACCAGGCCGGACCCATCGCCCGCACCGTGCTCGATGCCGCCCTTTTACACGAGGTCATCGGCGGCCACGATCCGGCCGACTCCACCAGCATCGACGCGCCGGTGCCGCCTGTCGTACTCGCGGCGATGGCCGGCGCCGCCGGTGACCTGAGTGCGCTGACCATCGCCGTCGTGGGCGAACTCGGCGGCGATGGCTACCAGCCCGGCGTCACGGCCGCTTTCGCCGACGCGGTCGCGCGGCTCGAATCGTCCGGCGCCAAGGTGGTCGAGGTGTCCTGCCCGCACTTCGGGTACGCACTACCGGCCTACTACCTCATCGCGCCCAGCGAGTGCTCGTCGAACCTCGCCCGGTTCGACGCCGTCCGCTACGGCTTGCGCGTTGGTGACGACGGAGCACACAGCCTCGAGGAAGTCATGTCGCTAACCCGCCAGGCCGGCTTCGGCGCCGAGGTCAAGCGCCGCATCATCCTGGGCACCTACGCATTGTCCAGTGGCTACTACGACGCCTACTACGGCCAGGCCCAACGCGTACGCACCCTGATCACCCGCGACTTCGCCGCCGCCTTCGAGACCTGCGACGTGCTCATCTCGCCCACCACGCCGACGGTGGCCTTCCCGATCGGGGAGCGGATCGACAACCCGATGTCGATGTACGCAGCCGATCTCTGCACACTGCCCGCCTCGCTGGCCGGGTTGCCGGCCATCTCTGTCCCATGTGGACTATCAGAGGGTCTCCCGGTCGGGCTGCAGGTCATGGCCCCCGCCCTGGCCGACGACCGCACCTATCAGGTCGCCGCCGCCCTCGAGGCGTCCTACGGCCGCCCGCTCATCGATGAGGTGCCCAGCCTGTGACGACGACAATGTCCACCCCGGCGACGCCGAGCTACGACGATGTCGTGGCGCGCTACGAGCCGGTGATCGGGCTCGAAACCCACGTCGAGCTGGGCACCGCCTCGAAGATGTTCTGCGGCTGCTCGACCACCTTCGGCGCGGAACCCAACACCCAGGTCTGCCCGGTCTGCCTCGGCCTGCCGGGCGCCCTGCCGGTGGCCAACGAGATCTCGATCGAGTCGACGGTGCGGATCGGTCTCGCGCTCAACTGCTCGATCTCCCCCTGGTGCCGGTTCGCGCGCAAGAACTACTTCTACCCCGACATGCCGAAGAACTTCCAGATCAGCCAGTACGACGAGCCGCTCTGCACCGACGGATGGCTTGACGTGGATGTCGATGGCGAGGTCGTACGCGTTGGAATCGAGCGCGTGCACCTGGAGGAGGACACCGGCAAGAGCCTGCACGTCGGTGGGGCCACGGGTCGGATCCACGGAGCCACGCACTCGCTCGTCGACTACAACCGCGCGGGAATCCCCCTGGTCGAGATCGTCACCAAGCCGGTCGAGGGGATCGGGGCGCGTGCCCCAGAGGTGGCCAAGGCCTATGTCACAGAGTTGCGCGAGATCCTGCGCACGCTGGGTGTCTCTGACGTACGCATGGAGCAGGGCAGCCTGCGCTGCGACGTCAACACCTCTCTACGGCCGATCGGCACGGCCACGCTCGGCACCCGCAGCGAGACCAAGAACGTCAACTCCCTGCGCTCAGTCGAACGCGCCGTGCGCTCGGAGATCCTGCGCCAGGCGGCGCTGCTTGATGTGGGGGAGCGGATCGTGCAGGAAACCCGGCACTTCCAGGAGGACACCGGCCGGTCGCGATCCGGTCGGTCCAAGGAGGAAGCCACCGATTACCGGTACTTCCCCGAGCCCGACCTGGTGCCCCTCGCTCCCTCGGCAGCCTGGATCGAGGAACTTCGAGGCGCGCTGCCGGAGTTGCCCTCGCAGCGCCGCCACCGGCTGGCGACGGAGTTGGGCGCCTCCGACCACGACATGGCGGCGATGTCCAACGCCGGTGTTGTCGACCTGGTGGCCGCGACCGTCGCGGCCGGGGCGCCGGCCGCTGAGGCGCGCAACTGGTGGCTCGGCTATCTCTCGCAGCAGGCCAACGCGGCTGATGTCGAACCCGCCGACCTGGCCATCGCGCCGGAGCAGGTGGCGCGGATCATCGCGCTGGTCGCCGATGGCACCCTGTCGAGCGGCCTGGCCCGGCAGGTCGTCGACGGCGTCGTGGAGACCGGCCAGGACCCTGACCGGGTGATCGAGGGGCGCGGCTTGCGCACGGTCAACGACACCGGCGCGCTCACAGCGGCCGTCGACGAAGCGATCGCCGCGCATCCGGACATCGCCGAAAAGGTCCGCGGCGGCAAAGTGGCCGCGGCCGGCGTGCTCGTAGGAGCGGTGATGAAGGCGACCCGAGGGCAGGCCGACGCCCAGACGGTACGGTCGCTGATCTTGAGCCAGCTCGACGCGGAGGAGTGGACGTGGCGGACCTGACCCTGCCGGCCCACATGGTGACAAGCGGGGTGGGCGTGCCACAGCTTTGCTCCCGGCATGGTGATCCCGCCGCCGAGCGGCGCAAGACGATCTTCCTGTCCCGACCACCGGGCTGGTCCTACATCCTGCTGGTGGCGGGCGCCGTGCCGTTCCTCATCGTGGCGATGGTGCTGCGCAAGACGCTCAACGCAGCGGGCTGGCCGTTCTGCGCCCGGTGCGTCTCGCGGCGGAACACTTGCAGGCTCGTCGGCGGCAGTCTGATCGTGTTGACGCTTCTGCTGTTCGTCGTCGTATTTTCCATTGCCGACGGGCAGCACGGCGCGCTGCTGGCGCTGCTGCTGATCCTCGCCTTGGTGAGCTTCTTCGGAGCTGTTGTGGTGTTCAGCCGCGGCGCTCCAGCGTTCATCGCCAATGGCGTTGTCGCCTTGGACGGGTCTTCGCTCAAGTTGCGACACGTGTCACCGGCCTTCGCGGCGGCCCTGCCAGCAGTGCCACCGCCACCCCAGCACCAGCAGTACCCGCAGCACCAGCAGTACCCGCAGCACCAGCAGTACCCGCAGCCTCAGCAG
This sequence comes from Mycobacteriales bacterium, assembly GCA_038276285.1. GTDB lineage: Bacteria > Actinomycetota > Actinomycetes > Mycobacteriales > QHCA01 > QHCA01. Next base: position 4,886 of record JBBPZR010000111.1, read on the forward strand.
TACCCGCCTCAGCAGTACCCGCCACCCGCCTGGTCTCCACCGCCACCGCAGTAGCGGTTCGCAGCCGCGACCCTCATAGGGTGATGTGGTGAAGGTCCTGCTGCCGCACGAACACGGCATTCTGCTTCTCGGTGATGTGCCGGCAGAGACCCGGCCGGAGGTCTGGGACGGCACGGGCGAGCCTCCGCCGTCCGTCGGTGAGGTGGAATTCTGGGTGCCGCCATTTCTCGCCCCTGCCGAGCTCGCCGGCGCGGTCGCACGGATGTCGGAGCTCGCCGTGGTGCAACTGTTGTCGGCGGGGGCCGATGCCTGGGTGGGTCGGCTGCCCGACCATGTCACCCTGTGCGACGCCCGCGGCGTGCACTCGAGTTCGACGTCGGAGTGGGCGGTGGCGGCGGTGCTGGCCGCGCTGCGCGAGTTCCCGCGCTTCGCCGTGGCGCAGGCCGCCGGTCGATGGGACTCCGACACCACCGACGAGCTGGCCGGCAAGCGGGTCCTCGTGATCGGCGCGGGTGCGATCGGCGAGGCGCTGTGCGCCCGGCTAGCGCCGTTCGATGTCGAGCTGGTCCGGGTCGCCCGCCGAGCCCGGGAGGGCGTGCATGCCGTGGCGGAGCTGCCCGACCTGCTCCCGCAGGCCGATGTCGTGGTTCTACTGGTACCACTGACGGATGACACCCGGGGCTTGGTCGACGCCGTTTTCCTGGCCCGCCTCCCCGATGGTGCCCTGCTCGTGAACGCCGCCCGCGGCCCCATCGTCGACACCGACGCACTGGTCGCCGAACTCCAAGGTGGCCGGCTGCGCGCCGCGCTCGACGTCACCGAGCCCGAGCCCTTGCCTTCCGGGCACCCGCTCTGGCAGGTGCCGGGGCTGCTGCTGACGCCGCACGTGGCCGGGTCTGTGCTCGGGTTGCTGCCTCGGGCATATGACCTGGTGGCGCGCCAGTTGTGGCGGTACGCCGAGGGTGAGCCGCTCGACAACGTCGTCACCGATGGGTATTGACCCGGAAGTCACCCAGTTGGCGAGGGCGAGGCGCCGAGTCTGCAGCGGTCCCTCTCGTCTCTGGTCACGTTGAGGAGCGCTGCTTGGTAGGCCGGCGAGCGGCGCAGTGCGCGCACATCGGGCGGAGTGGCCAGTTTCCCGGCCTTTTGCACAGCGTGACCGAGGGCGTCGGTGACGCGCGTCACGCTCTCGATGTCGCCCCTGATGTCCGCGGGGGCTGCCGCCAGCACCCTGGCGTTGCTCGCCAGGAGGTAGGCGCCATAGGCCTTCACTTGATCGGCGTTGTTGTAGTCGGTAGGAAAGGCCTTGGTCAGCCCCTTGCTCTGTTCCGTTGCCAGGGCACAGAAATTGCCGGCACCGCCGGTGCCCGGCTTGCTGGCTCCGGTGCTCCTGTGGCTGCCACCCGTGTAGCCCGTCGCCAGCATCGTGACCGCGATCAGAGTCCCGGCTGCCCATCTTGACCCATGGCGATTGAGCACAGCTTCTCCTTTGTCGGCGCATCACCCGAGCGGGCCGCTCATCCAATTCCACGCACGTCAGGGGCTCGACGGGGGGCTCGTGGCGTCTTCGTCGAAGGCGGACGCTAGGTCGGGTGGTCGATCCGTCTGGCGCCGAGGTCGCCGGCTTGGTGCGGCTCCCGCCTGAGCCGATGACCTCCGTCACCGATCCGTTGAGTCACCCGGTGAAACTCGACGGGTTCAACCCGCAGCGGTCCTTGCCGTAGGTGGCCAGCTGCTTGGCAGCCGCAAGGAACTCCGGCGATCGCAGCTGCTTGAGCACATCGGGCGGGGGCGCCGCCTTGCCGGCCAGGTAGGAATCGGCGGCGGCGTTGCTGACCTTCGTCTGCGTTTCCACAGCGCTGCGGATCTCAGTCGGTGCGGCAGCCAGCACCTTGGCGTTGGTTTCCTTCAGATAGGCGCCGTAAGTCTTCAGCTGATCCGGTGCGGTGAAATTCTTGGGGAAGGCAGCCTTCAGTCCGTTGAGTTGCGCCCTCACCACGGCGCAGAAGTTGCCACCGCCACCGGGCCGGGGCTGACTGGTGGCCTTGCTGCCGCCCTTGGCCGTGGAGTCGTTGTTCCCGTTCGCCGCATTGTGCTTGCCCGGGCCGCAGCCCGCCGCCATCAATGTGACCGCCAACAGGGCCGTCGTTACCCATCTTGACCCGTGTCGAATGAGCAATGGTGCTCCCTTATCGAGGGGGGTGACGCCGAACGGGCGCCTGCACCCGATGAGAAGGACACTATTGGGGAATCGGGCGTGATGTGGAGCCTTTGTCAGAAGGCGTGTAGTCAGGAAGCCCGCGTCAGGCGGGCCAGATCGGCGGGGCGGACTGCCGGCAGCCGCACCGCACGCCCGTCCGTACGCACGACCACCACCCGGCGGGCGCCATCGGGCCGAAACTCGGCAACTTCGGCCCAGGGCATCCGGCGCTGCACGACCACCGCCCGGATGGTGATGCCTTCGGCTGTGATGTCAGTGCCCAGCCGGAAGGCGGCGGCCAGAGCCGCCAGCGGCACCAGCAACACCGGCAGCAGCCACCAGCGGGTCGTCGCCAGGGCGGTCGCCGCCAGCAGCCAGATGACCGCGGCGGCTCGCTCGGCCGCGCCGTAGCGGAAGGTCATGAGCGCCAGCATTTCCCATCCGACCGGTTGCGGACAACACCGCCGGCCAGGCGGTGTAGGCTGCGTCCGTGTCCCTTCTTCGAGTAGTACTCTTCTAGCGCGCCGGCCCGCTCCCGCGACCGACGCGCCGCCCCTCCGTGCAGAGCACGAGGGGCTTTTTGTTGCCCGTACGAGTGAAAGAAAGCGACCCAGATGCCCGAGCAAGGATCCGCCACCGGAGCGCAGTCCCTCGTCCGCTCGCTCGAGGCGGTCGGCGCCGAGGTGGTCTTCGGCATCCCACGGGGCGCGATCCTGCCCGCCTATGACCCGTTATTCGATTCACCGGCGGTCCGCCACATCCTGGTGCGGCACGAGCAGGGCGCCGGCCACGCCGCCGAGGGCTACGCGCAGGCCACCGGCAAGGTGGGGGTCTGCATGGCCACCTCCGGGCCGGGCGCGACCAACCTGGTGACGCCGATCGCCGATGCCTACATGGACTCGGTGCCGATCGTGGCGATCACCGGGCAGGTCCCCAGCGCGGCGATCGGCACGGATGCCTTCCAGGAGGCCGACATCTGCGGCATCACGCTGCCGATCACCAAGCACAACTTCCTCGTGCAGTCGGCCGATGAGATCCCGCGGATCATTGCCGAGGCCTTCCACATCGCCTCCACCGGGCGGCCCGGGCCGGTGCTCGTCGATCTGCCCAAGGACATCCTGCAGGCGCAGACGCGGTTCACCTGGCCGCCGGTGCTCGACCTGCCGGGATACCGGCCGACAACGCGGCCGCACGGCAAGCAGATCCGGGAGGCGGCCCGGCTTCTGGCGAGCGCGCGGCGCCCGGTGCTCTACGTCGGTGGCGGGGTCCTCAAGGCGCGTGCGGCCAACGAGCTCAAGGTGCTCGCTGAGCTGACCGGGATCCCGTTGGTCACCACTCTGATGGCCCGCGGTGCCTTCCCCGACAGCCACCCGCAGCACCTCGGCATGCCGGGCATGCACGGCTCGGTGGCCGCTGTCACCGCCCTGCAGAAGGCCGACCTGCTCATCACGCTCGGTGCTCGGTTCGATGACCGGGTCACCGGCAAGCTGTCCTCCTTTGCCCCGGGCGCCACCGTGATCCACGCCGACATCGACCCGGCCGAGATCTCCAAGAACCGCACCGCCGATGTGCCGATCGTCGGTGACTGCCGCGAGGTGCTGGCCGATCTGATCGTCGCCGTGCAGGCCGAGTACGCCGCCGGTCACCGGGCCGACCTGACCCCGTGGTGGAAGATGCTCGACCGCACCCGGGAGACCTATCCGCGCGGGTACGACAGCCCGCCCGACGGCGCCCTGGCACCGCAGTACGTCATCTCGCGGATCGGCGACATCGCCGGGCCAGAAGCGATCTACGTGGCCGGTGTCGGCCAGCACCAGATGTGGGCGTCGCAGTTCATCTCCTACGAGCACCCCTACACCTGGCTCAACTCCGGGGGGCTCGGCACCATGGGCTACGCCGTGCCGGCCGCGATGGGCGCCAAGGTGGGCCGGCCGGAGGCCACCGTGTGGGCGATCGACGGCGACGGCTGCTTCCAGATGACCAACCAGGAACTTGCCACCTGTGCGCTCGAGAACATCCCGATCAAGGTGGCCGTGATCAATAACGGCAACCTCGGCATGGTCCGCCAGTGGCAGGCGCTGTTCTACGAGGAGCGCTACTCCCACACCGGTCTGAACACCCACGCCCGGCGCATCCCGGACTTCGTCAAGCTGGCGGAGGCCTTCGGCTGCATCGGGCTGCGCTGTGAAAGGGAGTCCGATGTGGATTCCACGATTGAAAAGGCCATGGCGATCGACGACCGCCCCGTGGTCGTCGACTTCGTGGTCGGCCAGGACGCGATGGTCTGGCCCATGGTGCCGGCCGGCACCAGCAACGACGAGATCTTGGCCGCGCGCAACGTGCGGCCGGTTTGGGACGAGGACGATGTCTGAGATGGGAGCGCGATGAGCCGGCACACCCTGTCCGTCCTGGTGGAGAACAAGCCCGGTGTACTGACCCGGGTGGCGGGGCTGTTCGCCCGGCGCGGCTTCAACATCGACTCACTGGCGGTCGGCCCGACCGAGAACGACGCCGTTTCCCGGATGACGATCGTGGTCAACGCCGACGCGCTGCCGCTGGAGCAGGTGACCAAGCAACTGAACAAGCTGGTCAACGTGCTCAAGATCGTCGAACTCGACCCGGTCGCGTCGGTTCAGCGCGAGCTGCTCCTGATCAAGGTGCGCGCCGACCTCAGCACCCGCTCGCACGTACTGGAGACGGTGCAACTGTTCCGGGCCAAGGTGGTCGACGTCGCGGCCGATGCCGTGACCGTGGAGGCCACCGGCACCGTCGACAAGCTCGCCGCGCTGATCCGGGTCCTGGAGCCGTTCGGCATCGCCGAGCTCGTGCAGTCGGGCATGGTGGCCGTCGGCCGTGGTGCCCGCGCCATCACCGCGCCGGCCTCGGCGCTCCGTAACGTCAGCTGACCCCCGCATCCCCCTCGAAAGGACCTCCCCGCATGGCCGCACAGATCTTCCATGACGACGATGCCGACCTCTCCCTGATCCAGGCGCGCCGGGTGGCCGTGATCGGCTACGGCAGCCAGGGGCACGCCCACGCGCTGTCCCTGCGCGACTCGGGGGTCGATGTGCGAGTGGGCCTGCCCGAGGAGTCCCGGAGCCGGGACAAGGCCAAGGCGGAGGGGTTGACCGTGATGACGCCCTACGACGCCTGCTCCGACGCCGACCTGGTCATGGTGCTGGCGCCGGACACCGCACAGCGCGGGATCTATGCCGAGGCCATCGAGCCCAACCTGGTCGATGGCGACGCGCTGTTCTTCGCCCACGGTTTCAACATCCGCTTCGACCTCATCAAGCCACCGGCCGGGGTCGACGTGGCAATGGTCGCCCCTAAGGGACCGGGGGATCTGGTCCGCACGCAGTTCGTCGACGGCAAGGGCGTCCCATGCCTGGTGGCCGTCGCCCAGGACGCCTCCGGCAACGCCGAGCAACTCGCCCTGTCCTACGCCAAGGGCATCGGCGGAACCCGCGCCGGTGTCATCCGGACCACGTTCACCGAGGAGACCGAGACCGATCTCTTCGGTGAGCAGGCTGTGCTCTGTGGCGGGCTCAGTGCGCTGGTCCAGGCCGGCTTCGACACGCTCGTGGAGGCCGGCTACCAGCCCGAGGCGGCCTACTTCGAGTGCCTGCATGAGATGAAGCTGATCGTCGATCTCATGTACGACGGTGGCCTCGCCCGGATGTGGCAGGTGGTCAGCGACACGGCCGAATACGGCGGCCTGACCCGCGGATCGCGCATCGTCGGTGACGCCGCCCGGGCCGAGATGAGGACCATCCTGACCGAGATCCAGGACGGCACCTTCGCCAGCCAATGGGTGGCCGAGGACGACGCGGGTCGCCCGGAGTTCGAGCGTCTGCGCAAGCAGGCCGCCGAGCACCCCAGCGAGGACGTCGGAGCCAAGCTGCGCGGGCTGATGTCGTGGATGGGCGGTTCCACCGGCTGACCGCGCACTGCCTGGCAGGTACGGTCGGTGGCCGTGACCGTCAGTCAGTGGGCCGATCGGCTCTACGCCCACCTGGCCGAGCGGGCGGGCGGCCCGCCCGACGGGGTCTGGGCGGCACCCGGCCGGGTCAACCTGATCGGCGAGCACACCGACTACAACGACGGCTTCGTGCTGCCCTTCGCGATCGGCCGGCAGACGCTGGCAGCCGTGCGCCGGCGTGGCGACGGGATCGTGCGCTGCTGGTCCACGCGGCACAGGAGCAGCCTGGTCGTACCGCTGGCCGAGGTGTCACCGGAGGACCCGCCCGAGGGCTGGGCGGCCTACCCGGTGGGGGTCGCCTGGGCGCTCGCCGAGGCGGGGCTGCCGGTGCCGGGCTTCGACCTGCTGGTCGACTCCGACGTGCCGGAGGGCGCCGGGGTGTCCTCCAGCGCGGCGCTGGAAGCGGCGGTTGCCCTGGCGGTGGCGGATCTATGTGGCGCCGGCCTGTCGCGTACCAGCCTCGCGCTGGCCGGCCGCCGGGCCGAGAACGAGATCGTCGGTGCCCCGACCGGCGTCATGGACCAGATGGCGGCCCTGTGCGCCGAGCAAGGCTCGGCGCTGCTGCTGGACTGCCGCAGCCTGGAAGTGCGGCAGGTCCCCCTCGACCTGGTCGGAGCGGGCGCGTGCCTGCTGGTCATCGATACCCGCGTCAAGCATGAGCACCGGGCGGGCGGGTACGGCGACCGCCGCCGCTCCTGTCAGCGAGCAGCGGACGCGCTAGGCGTGGCCAGCCTGCGCGATGTCGACCGGCCCAGGCTCGCCGCCGCGGCAGGTTGGCTCGACGACGAGACCTTCCGCCGGGCCCGGCACGTGGTCACGGAGAACGATCGCGTGCTCCGGGTGGCCGACCAGCTTGCCGCCGGAAATCTGCGCGGGGTCGGCGCGTTGCTCGACGAGTCACACCTGTCGATGCGCGACGATTTCGAAATGTCCACCGACGAGCTCGACCTGGCGGTGCGGGAGGCCGCGGCGAACGGCGCGTGGGGTGCCCGGATGACCGGCGGCGGCTTCGGGGGCTCCGCGATCGCCCTGGTGCCGCTGGACGCCGTCGCCGCAGTCGTGGCGGCCGTACGCGCGGCATTCACGTACCGGGCCCTTCGCGAACCGCACGTCTTCCAGGTGATGCCCTCTCGCGGCGCATCGCGGGTGATCTGAGTGCGCGACTTCCCCGAGGGTTTCCTCTTCGGCAGTTCCACCGCGGCCCACCAGGTCGAGGGCGGCAACGTCAACAACGACTGGTGGGCCTGGGAGCACGGCGGGGCGGCCGAGGCAGGTGCGGCCGTCGCCGAGCCGAGCGGCGATGCCATCGACCAGTACCACCGCTACCGGGACGACTTCGCCCTGCTGGCCGCTCTGGGCCAGAACGCGCACCGCCTCTCCATCGAGTGGTCGCGGGTCGAACCGGCGCCGGGGGAGTGGAGCGCCGCTGCGTTCGAGCACTACCGGCGGGTGCTCGGCTGCCTGGCCGAGCACGGGCTGACCGCGTTCGTCACGTTGATGCACTTCACGGTGCCCCGGTGGTTCGCCGAGCGCGGCTCATGGCTCGCGCCGGATGCCGTCGACCGCTTCTCGGCGTACGCGGAGCAGGTGGCCGGCCGGCTCGGCGACCTCATGCCATATGCCTGCACGATCAACGAGCCGCAGATCGTGGCGCTGTTCGGTTACGGCGTCGGCCACCACCCGCCCGGGCACCGCGACCTCGGCGAGGTCGGCCGGGTGACCCAGGCGCAGATCGCCGCCCACCGGGCCGCGGTGATGGCCCTGCGGTCTGGCTCCGGCACACCGCGGTCGGGCATCTGCCTGCAACTGCCGGCCATCGAGCCGGCCCGCCCCGGTGACGAGGCCTGCGAGCGCCTGGCCGCGACGATGGAGCAGCAGATGTGCGAGGTGTACGTCGACGCTCTGCTGGCCGAGCCGGCCACCGCCGGTGACTACGTCGGCGTTCAGTACTACAGCCGGATGCGGGTGGATCCGTCGGCTGACCGCTGGCAGGGCAACCCGCCCACGGGCGAGCCCCTCACGCAGATGGGCTGGGAGATCCACCCGGACGGGCTGCGCCAGGCGCTGCACAGGGCCAGCCGGGCCGGGCTGCCCCTGATCGTGACCGAGAACGGCATCGCGACCGCCGACGACGCCCAGCGGGTGGACTACGTCGAGGCACACCTGCGAGCGGCCAAGCAAGCCATGGACGAGGGGGTGGACCTGCGTGGATTTCTGTACTGGTCGTCGTTCGACAACTTCGAGTGGGCGGAGGGCTACCGGCCCACGTTCGGCCTGGTCGGCATCGAGCGGGCCGACGGCCTCCGCCGGGTCGTCCGGCCCAGCGCGGTGGCGTACGGGCGGGTGGCCCGCACGGGAGAGATCGCGGCGTTGCGGCGCACGGACGTTTGAAGCCTTCCCTGGCGGCAATTGATCACCGGCGACTACGTTGGTCCGACGGTCCACGGCGACTGGAGGTGCACGGTGAACGTTCAGGCGGCCGCGTTGCTCAACGTCAACGGTCTGGACTACACGATCTTGGCGATCTACCTCATCATCGTCGTGTCGATCGGCTTCCTCGCCAAGCGGGCGATCGCGACCAGCGAGGACTTCTTCCTCTCCGGCCGGTCGCTGCCGGCCTGGGTGACCGGTCTGGCCTTCATCTCCGCCAACCTCGGCGCCATCGAGATCCTCGGGATGGCGGCCAACGGCGCGCAGTACGGCCTCTCGACCGTGCACTTCTACTGGATCGGCGCCGTGCCGGCCATGGTCTTCCTCGGCCTGGTGATGATGCCGTTCTACTACAGCACCGGGGTGCACAGCGTGCCGGAGTACCTGCGGCGCAGGTTCGACCGCAACGCCCACCTCTTCAACGCGCTGACCTTCGCGGCCGCGGCCGTGCTCATCGCCGGCGTGAACCTCTTCGCCCTCGCCCTGGTCATCCAGAGCCTGCTCGGCTGGCCGATCTGGCTGGCGATCATCGTGTCCGCCAGCTTCGTGCTCGTCTACATCACCCTGGGCGGGCTCTCCGGTGCCATCTACAACGAGGTGCTCCAGTTCTTCGTCATTCTGGCCGGGCTCGTCCCGATCGTGGTGATCGGACTCCATGCCGTCGGCGGCTGGAGCGGCCTGCAGGACAAGGTGGAGAAGACCAAGATCGGCGCCGCCGCGTTCAGCCAGTGGGGCGGCACGGGCGTTGGGCACCCGACCAACCCACTCGGCGACTGGATCGGCATCGTCCTGGGCCTCGGCTTCGTCCTGTCCTTCGGCTACTGGACGACCAACTTCGCGGAGGTGCAGCGGGCGCTGTCGGCCAAGGACCTCTCGGCGGCCCAGCGCACCCCCCTGATCGGCGCCTTCCCCAAGATCTTCATCCCGGCGCTGACCATCATCCCCGGGCTCATCGCCGTGGTGCTCGTCAAGGGCATTGGCGGCACGAAGCCCGGCACCACCTTCAATGACGCCATCCCGCAGCTGATGAACAAGCTGCTCCCCAACGGCGTCCTCGGCATCGCGCTGACCGGTCTGCTGGCAGCCTTCATGGCTGGCATGGCGGCCAACATCAGCTCGTTCAACACGGTGTGGACCTACGACATCTGGCGGGCGTACATCGTCAAGGACCGGTCCGACCGGTACTACCTGACGGTCGGCCGGGTGGTCACGGTGATCGGCATCGTCATCGGCGTCGGCACGGCCTTCATCGCCTCCGGTTACAACAACATCATGAACTACATCCAGCTGCTGTTCTCGTACTTCAACGCGCCGCTGTTCGCGACGTTCCTCATCGCCATGTTCTGGAAGCGGACCTCGCCGAAGTCCGGGGTGTACGGTCTGGCGGCGGGCACGCTGGCGGCCGCCGTCATGCACTTCGCCGCGTACCAGATCGGCTACTTCTACCCCGGTGGGCAGCTGCTGCCGCACGACAAGATCAACATACAGATGGCCAACTTCTACGGCGCGATCGCGGCCTTCGTGATCGACGCCCTCGTCACCGTACTGGTCACCCTGGTGACGCCGCCGAAGCCGGAGTCCGAGCTGGCCGGCCTCGTGTACGGCATCCCCGATCCGGAGGCACCGGATCCGGCGATCGCCCGGCGCTCCCGCAGGTGGTGGGAGTCGCCGGCCCTGCTCGGGTGGTCCGCGCTCGGGATCACCGCCGCCCTGTCCGTGATCTTCCTGTGAGGACGCCGCGATGAGCCACAGTGCCGGCAACAATAAGGACGACGACTTTCACAACCCCAACGACCGTTCGACCCGGCTGTTCGACCTGCGCATGCTGATCGGCGGGCTGTTCACGCTGTACGGGCTGCTGGTCGGGGGATTCGGCCTGCTCAACTCCTCAGCGGACCTGAAGAAGGCCGGCGGGATCCGGATCAACCTGTGGACCGGGATCGGGATGCTGGTGCTGGGCCTGCTGTTCCTGCTGTGGGCCGTGTTGCGCCCGCTGAAGATCGACCGCGGCGACGACGGCTAGCCTCGCGCCGCCGTCGCGAGTCACCCACGAGGTGACTCAAGGCCGAGAAGCTCGCCCTTTCCTACGCCACGGGCATCGGCGGCACCCGCGCCGGTGTTCCCTGACCATTCTGTATCACGCGTGATACGCCCTGCCCGTGACCGAGGTCAGCATCCGCGAGTTGCGCAACCACGGAGGCGAGGTCGTCGACCGGGTAGCTGGCGGGGAGCGGATCACCATCACCCGGTCCGGAAAGCCGGTCGCCGAACTGCGGCCCTTGCGGTCACAGCCGTTGGGCGTCGAAGCGGTCTTGAGGCGCTGGCGGCACCTCCCCATGGTCGATCCAGCCAAGCTGCGTGCGGACATCAACCGCGTTATCGACGCGAGCCTGTGACTGAGTGGCCAACCCAGTGACCGGCCGTGGCCTGCTCGACACGAGCACGGTCATCCTCCTGCCGCGGATCATGGAGGTCAGTTCGTTACCCCTACAGCCACTGATCACGGCGGTGACTCTCGCCGAGCTGTCCGTCGGTCCGCTCGTGGCCACGTCAGACCAGGAGCGCGCGGCTCGCCAGGCCCATCTGCAGCAGGCCGAAGCCGACTTCGACCCGCTGCCGTTCGACGCCGATGCGGCCCGCGCCTTCGGGCAGGTGGCCGCGTCGTTGCGCCGCTCGGGACGCAAGACTGGCGCCGGGTATTACGACGCGATGATCGCGGCCACGGCCCTCAGCAATGACCTGCCCATCCACACGTGCAACCCGGCGGACTTTCATGGAATAGACGGCTTGACCGTGGTCGCGGTCCCGCATCCGGACCAGTCTGCTTAGCGGCGCTCAGTCGGCCAGCCGGATGCGCAGGGTGGCGTACGACGGGATCATCACCCGGCGGGCGTGTCGCCGCTCGACTACCTCCAGGGCCGGCCGGGGCTGAGCAGGGCGCGCAGCAGCCGATCCACAGGTGGCGACCGGCCCCGAACCACAGCTGCCGGTTGGCCGGCACGTAGGGCACGGCGACGTTGAAAGGACCCGACCGTGGTGTTGGCCGCGTATGTCAGGAGCAGCACCCGCTCACCCGCCCTGCCGCCGGCCGGCCACGTCGATGTCGGCGTTTACGTGCCGGCCGATCAGCGGCGCGGGCGTGGTGACCCGCCGGACCGCATTTCTGCATCGGCTACCCGCTTACCCTGGCCGTGATCGGAGCTATCGCCATTGCGGTGCTCGAGTACGCGCCGCTGCGGGTGGTGCGCCGGCTGGCCGCGCGCCAGGTGCTGATCCCCACGTACGGGGTGCTGGAGCTGGCGACCGAGTTCGGCTGGTCGCCGCCGGTAGACTGGGCTGGCTGTGCCGGGCAACCTCGGGGCGGCATGGTCGACCCGAATCCCCGCTGACCGCAAAGGTGTGTCGTGCCGCCCTCCGTCGTACTCGTCGCCGAAGAGCTCGCCCCGGCCGCTCTGCACGTGCTGTCTCACGACTTCGACGTGCGCCAGGTCGACGGCACTGACCGCACCGCGCTGCTGGCGGCGCTGCCATCGGCCGACGCCGTGATCGTGCGGAGCGCGACGACGATCGACGCCGAGGCGCTCGGCGTGGCCACCCGGCTGAAGGTCGTGGCCCGGGCCGGCGTCGGCCTGGACAACGTCGATGTGGCGGCGGCGACCGCCCGGGGTGTCATGGTCGTCAACGCGCCCACCTCCAACATCGTCAGCGCGGCCGAGCAGGCGGTCGCCCTGCTGCTGGCCTCCGCCCGCCACATCGCACCGGCCAACGCGGCGCTCAAGCGGGGGGAGTGGAAGCGCTCGATGTACACCGGCGTCGAGATCGCCGACAAGACCGTCGGGGTCATCGGCCTCGGCCGGATCGGCGTGCTCTTCGCCCAGCGGATGTCGGCCTTCGGTACCCGGCTCATCGCCTATGACCCGTACGTCCAGCCGGCCCGGGCCGCTCAGATCGGCGTCCGCATGGTGTCTCTCGGCGAGCTGCTGGCCCAGAGCGACTTCATCTCCATCCACCTGCCCAGGACGCCGGAGACGGTCGGCCTGATCGGTGAGCGAGAGCTCGCCCTCGTCAAGCCCGGCGTACGCATCATCAATGCCGCCCGCGGCGGGCTGGTCGACGAGCACGCGTTGGCGCAGGCGATCAAGGAGGGCCGGGTGGCGGGCGCGGGAATCGATGTCTATCCCACCGAGCCGTGCACCGACTCGCCGCTGTTCGCCTATGACAACGTGGTCGCCACGCCGCACCTCGGCGCGTCGACGGTCGAGGCGCAGGACAAGGCCGGGCTGGCCGTCGCGCGGTCGGTCAAGCTCGCCCTGCTCGGTGACTTCGTGCCGGACGCGGTGAACGTGCAGGCCGGCGGCATCGTCGCCGAGGACGTCCGACCCGGGCTGCCGCTGGCCGAGCGTCTCGGTCGCGTCTTCACCGCCGTGGCGGGGGGCGTGGCGCCGTCGCTGACGGTCGAGGTACGCGGGGAGATCGCCGCGCACGACGTGAGCGTGCTCCAGCTAGCGGTCCTCAAGGGCGTCTTCAGCGACGTCGTGGAGGACCAGGTCACCTTCGTCAACGCCCCGTTGCTCGCTGCCGACCGAGGCATGGCCGTCGACCTGATCACCGATACCGACAGCCCCGACTACCGCAACCTGATCACCGTGCGTGGCGCGCTCGCGGACGGCCGTACCGTCTCGGTCTCGGGTACGCTGACCGGCCCCCGCCAAGTGCGGAAGCTGGTCGAACTTGACGGTTTCGACATCGACCTCATCCCCGAGGGATACCTGCTGTTCTTCCGGTACGACGACCGGCCCGGCATCGTCGGCATCCTCGGCAACCTCCTCGGCACGGCCGGCATCAACATCGCCGGCATGCAGGTGGCACGCGCCGCCAGCGGGGGCGACACGGTCATGGCGGTGGCCGTCGACTCGCCGGTGCCGGTCGATCTGCTCAATGCCATCTCCGCCGCGATCAGCGCCCGGCGTTCCTGCGCCATCGACCTCACCGCCGAGTAGCCGCGCCACCCGCCGGCAGCCTCACCAGCAGGCCCGCGACCAAGATCCAGGGAAGATTGGTCCGGCTGGCGCCGGACTAATTCTCCCTGGATCACAGAAAGTGGGGAGCGGTCCCACCTGATGGGATCACTGCCCCGAGGCTGAGCGGGTCGCTTACTCTGTGATCATCCTGCGACGCGAGGTACTTGTCCTTAGCTGCCGCGGCGGGGCCTGAAAGACAGGCCGGCTCCCCGTCGCGGGATGTGGCGCTGGCCGTCTTCCGCCCC
>JBBPZR010000112.1:0-15492 GCA_038276285.1 Mycobacteriales bacterium
GCGATTCACCCTCCGTACGTGCGGTTCATCGATCTGGTGAGCTTGGGTTTCATCGCCGCTCTCAGCGGGCTCGTGGTGACCCTCTTCGCCGGCTATCTCGTCTCGCCCTGGCGGGGCCGCGGCATCCTGGCGTCGTGGCTGCGGCCACCGGCCCCGCGCTACTACGACGACCAGACCATGCAGTTGCGCCGGCCGTACGACGACGACGACGACGGGCGCTAGGTTGCGGGCCTAACGGCTGGCTCGGGAGTAGGTTGAAGCGTGCCGCTGGAGGGAATCTCCGGTGGCAGTGACCGGCCATCGCCGGTCTGAACAGGAGGCCTCAATGGGAATCGGCGCGAGTATCTTTCTCATCGCGATCGGAGCGATCCTCGCCTTCGCCGTGACCTTCGATCTCGGCGGCATCAACATTCACGTCATCGGCTACATCCTGATGGCGGCCGGTCTTCTCGGCCTGATCTTCACCTTGCTCATCTGGGGCCCACGCAACCGGCGTGCCGGGCCAGTGGCGGAGGAGCGGGTCACTCGGGACCCGATCGATCCCGGGTACTGACCGCCACACATCCAAGATGCGCAAACGCCCGGCGGGTTTCCCTGCCGGGCGTTTTGGCGCAGTTTTCGCTCGGACCGAGCTAGTCGCGCATCGAGATCTCGAGAAGCTCCTGGCGTAGTGCAGGGGTGGCACCGATGAGGGCCCGGTTGATGGCCCGAGCTTGGCGGGAGCGGAGGCTAGCCGCTCGTGCCCTGCGCCAACGCGCGCTGATGAATTGGGTCCGATGAGTCATGCTAGTCCACCTTCCTTAAGGATTTGAGTGTGTTGCACCTTCCATTCAACACCTCTGGGCCGGATCTATGCCCGGAACCTTCGGTGAACCCTGACTATCTTGGTGACCCGTCTCACACTCCGCGCGCTCAGAGGTCGAGGGCGGCGCGGAGGGCCGTGTCGAGCCGGTCCCGAGTGTCATCGTCGAGCGTGCCGACCTGCTCGGTGGTCCACGGGCGATAGATCCGGGAGAGGTCAGCGGCGTTGATCCAGCCGCCCTGGACGGGTACGGCAAGAATGTCCTGTGGGTCTTCGAGGTGGACGTCAGCGGCGATCAACCACGGCCGGGGCGACTCGTTGACACCGTCGCTGGACACGATGGCGACCACTCGGCGACGCGGTGAAGACGGGGGCGCGTAGCGCCACAGCTCACCGCGTCGCACGGCGCTCGTGCTCGGCTGCGGCTCGCTCGGTCTCGTCCAGCCGTGCTTCGGTCAGCAGAGCATCGGCCAGCCGTGCATCGGCCGGCCCTGCATCCGCAAGCAGTCGGCGAGCCGGGCCGATTCCGGTGCGCACCGCTTCGCGGCGGGCAACGCGGTCCAGCCACGCGCTGGTGGACAACCCTGCGCGTGAGGCTGCCTGCTCGGCCAGAGCCACTGTGGTCGCGTTGAGTGAGTAGGTGACCTTACGTTTCGCCATACCGCTGACCATACCGCGCGATCGGGTCGACCATCGCTCTCAGCGCACATTGCAGAGCGTCGCAACTAACACCCTGTGCAATGCCAGTCGGGGAGAGACGGGTGCGTGGCTCACCAAAGGCGCCTAGGGGTGAGCCGCGAGAGGGCGCCCGGTGCCCGCTTCAGGTCCAGGCGAGCAGCGCGGTCTGCGGATCGTGCAGTCCGGTGGCCACGTCGGCGAGGAACCGCGAGCCCAGTTCGCCGTCGATGATGCGGTGGTCGAAGGACAGCGCGAGGGTCGTGACGAGGCGCGGCCTGACCTTGCCCTTGTGCACCCACGGCAACTGCCGGACAGAGCCGAAGGCCAGGATCGCCGACTCGCCCGGGTTGAGGATCGGCGTGCCGGTGTCGACACCGAAGACCCCGACGTTGGTGATGGTGATCGTGCCGCCCTGCATGTCAGCCGGCGCCGTCTTGCCGGCCCGGGCGGTGGCAACCAGGGCGTTCATGGCGCCGGCCAGGTCGCGCAGGGTCATCGCATCGGCGCTCTTGATGTTGGGTACGACGAGGCCGCGTGGCGTGGCCGCGGCAATGCCGAGATTGACGTAGTCCTTGACGACGATCTCCTGGGCGCTCTCGTCCCAGCTCGAGTTGATCATCGGGTGCCGCTTGACCGCCAGGAGGAGTGCCTTCGCCACGAGCAGCAGCGGGCTGACCCGGACATCGGCGAGGTCCGGCATCCCCTTCAGCCGCGCGACGGCCCGCATGGTCCTGGTGACGTCAACGCTGACGAACTCGGTGACATGCGGCGCGGTGAACGCGCTCGCGACCATGGCCTCGGCGGTGAGCTTGCGTACTCCCTTGACCGGGATCCGCTGCTCGCGGGTGGCCGGATCGAAGGTCGGACCCTGCCGCACCGGCTCGGCGGATGGCGTCGACGCCGATTCGACATCACCGCGAGTGATCGTGCCGCCGGGGCCGCTGGCCTCGACGACACCCAGGTCGACGCCGAGGTCCCGCGCGAGCTTGCGGACCGGGGGCTTGGCTAGCACGGTCACCGTGGCGGCCCGCCGATGTGCGGCCGCCCCAACCTCGGCGGCGGAGACCCTGGCCGGTGGTTCGGCGAGGTCCGAAGTGGACACTGCGTCATCGGCCACTTCGCCGATGCTGCGTGGAGGCTTGCGGTCGCGCCGCTTCGCGGTCACCGACTTCGGCCCGTAGCCCACGAGCACCGAGGTACGCCCGCCGGGGGCCGGGCCGCCGATGAGGCCGGGCTCGACGGCTCCCTCGGCCGGGGGTGTGGCGATGGCCGTCTCCGGCTCGACCGCCTCGGCCACCGACTCGGCCGGGTTGGCCGGCTCGATCGCCTCGGACGCGGCGTTCGGGTCGGTTTCGAACGCGATGATCGGCGACCCCACGTCGACGACGTCGCCCTCGCCGTGTAGCAACTCGGTGACCACGCCGGCGTACGGCGACGGCACCTCGACCGCCGCCTTGGCCGTCTCGACCTCCACGATGGGTTGGTTGAGGAGCACCTCGTCTCCAGGTTGCACCAGCCACTTCAGGATCTCGCCCTCCGTGAGCCCCTCACCGAGGTCCGGGAGCTTGAACTGCTCGATGCGCGACATCAGTAGGCCAGCGATCGGTCAACGGCGTCGAGGACCCGGTCGAGGTCGGGGAGGTATTCCTCCTCGAGCCGGGACGGTGGGTAGGGCGTGTCGTAGCCGGTGACCCGAAGCACGGGTGCCTCCAGCGAGTAGAAGCACTCCTCGGTGACCCGCGCCGCGATCTCGGCGCCCAGACCGCCATTGCCCGGCGCCTCGTGCACGACGATGAGGTGACCGGTGCGGCGTACCGAGTCGAACACCGGCCCCATGTCCAGCGGGGACAGGGTGCGCAGGTCGATCACTTCGAGGTGCCGGCCGTCTTCCTCCGCGGCGGTCGCGGCGTCCATCGCGACCTTCACCATCGGCCCGTACGCCACGAGTGTGGCGTCGGAGCCGGGACGGAGCAGCCGTGACGCGAACAACGGGTCGGGGGTGATGGTTTCGTCGAGCTCGGCCTTCTCCCAGTAGCGCCGCTTGGGCTCGAAGAAGATCACCGGGTCGTCGCAGGTTATGGCCTGCTGGATCATGAAATAGGCATCGACCGGGTTGGAGCAGGCCACGACGCGCAGGCCGGCGGTGTGCGCGAAGTAGGCCTCGGGGGACTCGCTGTGGTGCTCGACCGCGCCGATGCCGCCGCCGAAGGGGATCCGGATGACCACGGGCAACTTCACCGAACCCTTGGACCGATAGTGCATCTTGGCGAGTTGGCTGACGATCTGGTCGTACGCCGGATAGACGAAACCGTCGAACTGGATCTCGCACACCGGCCGGTAACCGCGGATCGCCATGCCGATCGCGGTGCCGACGATCCCGGACTCGGCCAGCGGGGTGTCGATCACCCGGTCCTCGCCGAAGTCCTTCTGCAAGCCGTCGGTCACGCGGAACACGCCACCGAGCTTGCCGACGTCCTCACCCATGATGACGACCTTGGCGTTGGCCTCCATGGACTTGCGCAGGCCCTCGTTGAGCGCCTTGGCCAGCGTGATGGTCGCCATCAGTGCCCACCCTCGGTGGTCGCCAACTCGGCATCGGCGAAGGAGTCGAGGTAGGTCGCGAACCCAGCACGTTCGGCGTCGATGAGCGCGTGCTCCTCGGTGTAGACGTGGTCGAACAGCACGAGGGGCTCCGGATCGACCATCTCCAGGCACCCCTTGCGAACGTACGCAGCCAGTTCGTCGGCGTCGCGCTCGACTGAGGCGAAGAACTCCGACGCACCGAGCTGGTTCTTGTAGAGGAACGACTTCATCCGCTCGATCGGGTCCTTGAGCTTCCAGGCCTCGAGGTCGCTCGCCAGCCGGTAGCGGGTCGGGTCGTCGGAGGTGGTGTGGGCGCCCATCCGGTAGGTGTAGGCCTCGATGAGCGTCGGGCCCTGGCCGCTGCGCGCGTCGTCGAGGGCCTTGCGGGTCACCGCCAGCGTGGCCAGCACGTCGTTGCCGTCCACCCGTACTCCGGGGAAGCCGAAACCGCGCGCGCGCTGGTAGAGCGGGATGCGGGTCTGCCGCTCCAGCGGCTCGGAGATGGCCCACTGGTTGTTCTGGCAGAAGAAGACGACGGGTGCGTTGTAGACGGCGGCCCAGACAAAGGCCTCGTTGACGTCACCCTGGCTGGATGCGCCGTCGCCGAAGTACGCGATGACGGCGTCCTCGGTGCCGTCCATCTGGATACCCATCGCGTAGCCCGTGGCATGCAGGGTCTGCGAGCCGATCACGATCGTGTAGAGGTGGAAGTTCTTCTCCGCGGGGTTCCACCCGCCGTTGCTGACCCCGCGGTAGAGACCCAGAAGGGTCAGCGGATCGACGTCGCGGCACCAGGCGACGCCGTGCTCGCGATAGGTCGGGAAGGCCATGTCGCCCGGCCGCATGGCGCGACCGGATCCCACTTGGGCGGCCTCCTGGCCGAGCAGCGACGCCCAGATGCCCAGCTCACCCTGCCGTTGCAGCGCGGTCGCTTCGATGTCGATGCGCCGGACCAGCACCAGATCGCGGTAGAGCGCGCGGTATTCGTCGTCGGGGAGGTCGAGGGCATAGCCCGGGTAATCCACCCGCTCGCCCTCGGGCGTCAGCAGTTGGATCAGCTGGGTGTCCGCTGTGCGGGCGGCGGGGGGCCCGGCGAAGTCGTCAGTCGCAGTGAGAACGGGGTCGCCACCGAGCATCGCTGTCTCCTCCGATCGCCGGTGCGGGATCGCCGCAACGGTAGTCCGGCACCGCCGGAAGGCACCGAGTCGTCCGGCCGGCAGCGCAGCCACATGGTGTCAGACGCCGGCCAGAATCGGCAGGAGAGGGCGGCTCTCCGGTTTCCGACCCCGGAGCCCGGCAAGCGTGCCGCAGGCCGGCCCGATAATGGCGCAGTGAGCGACGAGCGCGTGAGCCACCCGCTCTTCGCCCGGATTTGGGCCAGGTTGAGCCCCAAGATGGAGCTCGGCGGGGTGGCGGAGTACCGCCGGCGACTGCGGATCTGACCGGCACGGTCCTCGAGGTGGGCGCCGGCAACGGCCTCAACTTCGCGCACTACCCCCCAGGTGTCAGCCGGGTGATCGCCCTCGAACCCGAGGCTCATCTGCGGATGCTGGCGCGCGCCCGCGCCGCTCGCGCGACCGTGCCGGTCGATGTGGTCGCCGGAGTCGCCGGGAATGTGCCGGTCCATGACCGAACCTGCGACGCGGGCGTGGCGTCGCTGGTGCTCTGCTCGGTGCCCGATCAGCAGGCGGCCCTCCGGGAGATGTACCGCGTCGTGAAGCCCGGCGGTGAGCTGCGGTTTTTCGAGCACGTACGGGGGGAGGGCCGCGCGCTCCGCGGTCTGCAGCGCCTGCTCGACGCCACCGTATGGCCCGCTCTCGGCGGTGGCTGTCACGCCGGCCGGGACACCACGGCCGCGATCGAGATCGCCGGCTTCGAGATCACCCAGATCGACCGGTTCTCGTTCCCCGACCTACGCATTCAGCTCCCGACGTCGCCGCACATCCTCGGGGTCGGAACCCGCACCAGCGACCGCCCGCCGCTGGGCGGCCCGCCGTGACGGCGGCCGGGCGAAGCGCAGCGCGCGCTTGACGATCGAGCAGTCGCAGACTCGCAACCCGCGGTTGGGACCGTGAGGTCGGAGATCATGCTCGCCGAAGGGCAGGAATGCCGAGGCGCCGGAGTTGGCGTAGGCGGCCGGGGCGGACGGAGGGGTATCGCCCCCTCGCGGTTCTGAAGAGGCATCACCCACCGTGCGCGCTCCCGCATCCGGACAAGGCAGGCGCGGGCATGGACGAGGTGTCGCCGCTGGGCGGCGGGCTCGTCGGGGGGGAGGTCACGGGGTCGGGGAGCCTACGGCCCGTATCGACAGACGATCAAGGAGTTTTCGTCGGCACCGGCCCGGGCACCGGCCCGAGCGCCGGCCGGGGTGCCGGCGTCGGCGCTGGTCCTCGGAGCGTGACCGGCTCGGCGGCGGCGAAGCTTGCCAGCGTCCGCTGGACGACGTTGCAGACCTCAAGGTCGGCGCGCAGGGGGGCGAACAATGTCTTCTCTGCCAGCTTGTCCACCTCGGCGCGGACGCGATCCTCCACCGCACGCCGCAGGAGTTGCGACTCGACGGTCACCCGTCGTTCGAAAAGGGCGTCGCAGAGCAGGCCGAGCAGGACCCCCAGGAGCGCAAGACCCACGCCCGTGAGCTCGAGCACCCTCGCTGAGCCGGGAGAGAGGACGGCGGCCGTCACGGCAAGCACCACGCCTGCGACAGCCAGCACAATGAGCAGCCACTGCGCGACCGCAGCCCGCTGCCACCACGCCGGGCTGCGCAGTGGCTCCTGATTGGCCCGGTGCACGGCGGCGTCGAGGCCGTCGGCGAGAGCGGGCCCGTTGGCGAGAGCCGTCTGCTCCAGGCGTGCCCGCCAGCATCGCGGCAGGCCGGCCGTGGCGCCGGCGGAGGTCGTACGGGCAGCCTGGTCGACATCTGCCCGCAGTACGGCCAACGGTGGCACGCCCTGCTCGCGACCGTGCCGCCAGGCGAGCGGGCGCCAACCGGTCTTGTGCCGCCCCCAGGATCGGTAGTCGGCGGCGACCGCCGCGCCGACCCGGCTGACGCCCGCCACCTGGCTCAGCGCGTCGGCGGTCGCGGAGCCGAAGTCATCGACCCGGGTCGGGGCGACCTCGGGTATCGCCGCCCGCGCCAACCGGGCCGAGAGCGCATCGAGGTCGGCGGCGATCCGCCGAGCGGTGGCCTGCCGCGTGGCCACGGTGTCAACGAGCACCGAACGCAGATCGGCGACGCCCACTCTCGACATCGCGGAGGTGAGCAGGGTGCGTACGCCGCCGAGACCGTCGTCGGTGAGCATCCGGCGCAGGTCCTCGAGGCAGCTCTGCGCTTGGCCGGGGTCGAGCCGATCGGACTGGTTTAGCACGACGAACATCGCGTCGGCGTAGGTCTTGAGCGGCTTGAGGTAGTGCTCGTGGATCGCCACGTCGCCGTATTTCTGGGGGTCAAGCACCCAGACGAGGACGTCGACGAGGTCGACCAGCCGGTCGACCTCGAGCCGGTGCGCAACCTCGACGGAGTCGTGGTCGGGAAGATCGAGCAGGACCAGGCCGTGCAACTCGCGCTCGGTGTCAGCGTCGAGCTCCGACTCGCGACCGAGCCGCCGCTCCAGCGGCACTTCGAGCCAGTCCAGTAGCGCGGTGGCGTCGCCGTCACCCCACACGCAGGCGTACGGCGCCGAGGTCGTCGGCCGCCGGAGCCCGACACGGGAGATCTCGAGTCCGGTCAGCGCGTTGAACAGCGAGGACTTGCCGCTGCCGGTGCCGCCGGCGAGCGCGACCACCGTGTGCTCGCTCGAGAGGTACATCCGCTGGCCCGCGCGGCGCTGCAATTGCTCGGCGGCGGCGGCGGTGCGCCGATCGAGCTGCTCCGACGCCTCCCTGATGACCAGGTCGAGCGCGGCAAGCCGCGCCGGCAACGTGCTGATGTCGCGCGCCGGCGGCCGGCGGGACGACTGGATCACGGGGCGATCCCGACGGCGGCGACGGCCTTGCGCAGCCGCGGGTCGCCGCCGGCCAGGCGGTCGAGCTCGGCCACCGGGTCAGCCAGCGCCGCGACCGCTCCGGCCACCGTGCTGCGCATCACCTCGGCCCGCCGTGGCCCGCCGGCTGACAGGCTCTCCAGCCATTGACGTACCGGAGCGACCACTGTCTCGGGCAGCCGGCCAGCGGTAAGGCTCATCTCGGGGACGACCATCAGGGTGGCTCCGCGTAGCCCGTGCCGCTCGAGCAGCCGCTCCAGGTCCTCGCGTACCGGGGGCACCGCCTCGGGCTGGATCCGGTCGAGTACCACGGCCAGATCGTGCTCCCGGCCGCCGGCCGAGCGCAGCGCATGCCAGGGAATCGCGTCGGCGTATCGCGTCGCGGTCGTCACGAACAGCCACATGTCGGCAGCTGCGAGCAACTGCTCGGTGAGACCACGGACACCGGTTCGCGCGGACTCCACATCGGGAGTGTCGAGCAGGGCGACGCCGGGCGGGAGATGCGGCGACACGACGCCGTGCACCGACCCCCACGCGGGCACCCGACGGCGCTCGCCCGGGAACCACCGGATGTCTTCGGCGCGGTGGACGAGCACGGGGGCCCGGGTGGTCGGGCGCAGGGCGCCGGCCGGGGTGACCGCGCCGCGGGCCAGGCCGTTGATCAGCGTCGACTTGCCGCTGCCGGTCGGCCCGGTGAGCGCCACAACGACCGGCGCATGGGGATGGGCCACGCGCGGGATCAGGTGGCCCTCGAGCTCGGCCAGCAGTCGGGCCCGCAGCTCGCGCGCGTGGTCGCCCCCCATCTCAACAGGGGCGGACGCCAGCGCGTCCCGCAGCGCTCCGAGGGCACCGAGAGACGGGCCCCCCCGATTGATCTCCACCCGTACAGCGTGCCGCCCCCGAAGCCAATCCACCAAACGACGCTCCGGAGCGCGGCCAGCTAGTCACCACCCCCTCGGCCGGCCCGGATCGCCGGACCGAGGTCGTGCACCGCAGCGGCCCGCGGACTGAGCGGGGCCAAGCCGAACTCACGCTCGATCGTGGCGATGATCGAGGTCGTGTCATAGCTCGTGTGATCCACCGTCGAGTGCTTGAGCGCCTGGCCGATGACCAGGGCCGGGACGCGGGTGCCCGGCCCGAAGAGGTCGCGCGGGCCGGCGTTGTTGCCCTGCCCAGGCGGTGGGACATGGTCCCACTGGCCGCCGAACTCGTCGTAGGTGACCACGACGAGCGTGCTTCGCGCCTCGGGGCCGTGCTCGACGGCTGTGAGCAGGTCGACGAGGTGGCTGCTTCCGTCGGGCTCGCTGGCGTAGCCGGGGTGCTCGTTCTCCTCGCCGACCGGCTTGACGAAGCTGACCGCCGGCAGGCTGCCCGCGGAGACGTTGGCGAGGAAGTCCTTCTCGTCCTTGAGATGGGCGGTGCGATCCGCGCTGCCAGGGGCGTAGCGCGTGTAGTAGTTGAACGGCTGGTGGTGATACTGGAAGGCCTTGTCCGGGCAGAAGGGGTAATTGCCCTGTGCGGCATTCGGGTCGGCGCAGACACCCGGCGTGGTGCCGTTCGTCCAGCCCGCGCCGTTGACATTGCCCGCCGCGTTGTCCCAGCCGCCGGAGTACCAGCCCCAGGAGACGCCCGCGTCGCTGAGCTGGTCACCGATGTTCAGGGGCTTCGTGCTGTCGTCGATGCCCGGGATCTGAGGCGCGTAGGTGGCCGTCGGCTGCCAGGACGGCAGGACGGTGTTCACCGTGTAGTCGCCACAGGCGCGGCCCGCCAGCGTGGTCGGCAGCCCGCACTTCTGGGTGACGCTGCCGTCATGCGTCGTCGCGGGCTGGGGCGAGGTGTAGAGCGGATACGACGCCTTCGGGAAACCGTTGCTGTCGAGCACCGCGTGATCGGTATCCAGTGCCGCGCTCCACGTCGGCGCCTGTGCGGCGATGAGCCACTGGTGGTTGAGGTAGGAGCCGCCGAAAGCACCCGCGAAGAAGTGGTCGGTCACGACGTAGTTCGGTGCGCCGTTGCTGTGCAGGTAGGTGTAGATCGGCAACTGCTTGGTGTCGTAGGCGCCCATCGTGAGGCCGACGGCGTCGCTGCCGGTGACGTAGCGGTTCTGCTGGCCACCGCCCAGTTGGTACTGCTCCTGGTAGAAGCGGTGCACCAGGTCGCGCGTGCAGCCACCGGGGAGGCCGGTGCCGTTGAGCACGCCGTTGGGGTGGCTGAAGTCGCCGGGGACCGGGCACGTCGTGTCGGTCGGGTGGATGTAGTCATCGATGCTGAACGGCGTGTTGCCGAAGTGGCTGTCGATCTTGGTGGGGCCGCCCTGATCGGTGCACGTGACCGGGAGCGGGCCGGGCGGCGTGTTCGCCGGCGTACTCAGATTGACGTCGTTCTGCAGCAGGCAGTTGTACGGCGAGCCGTCCTGGCGCACCTGGGTGGTATGCGTGGCAAGAGCGGCGCCCGCCCCCTCAACGACCTGGCCGCCGACGGATCCCCACTGGCCGTACAGGTTGTCGAAGCTGTGGTTTTCCTCGTAGATGACCACAAGGTGCTTGAAGTTGCCCGGGGCGCTCGGCTTGTGTACGTCCTTGGCCGCTGCGCTGGTGGATGGCGCGGCTAGGGCCAGGCCAACCGCCGTGGTGACGGCGGCGGCCATGGCGAGAATGCTGCGACGTGTCACGGTGTCACTCCTGCGTTGTCCTGCTGAGTGCCGCACCGGGAGGTGCCGACCCACCGAGGCTAAGTCCCCGGTACGACAGGGACAAGTCGAGGCCATAGCAACGAGAGATGAACATCCGGGGCACGCGGGACGCTTCTCCGCGCGGGAGGCGCCGCGCTGCGCAACCGGGCCACCTTTGCTTGCATTGGTGGTTCTGTTGGACAACCGGGATAGAACCACTGCTGCAAGCAACCTGTCCGACCCCGCGTCGCGCGTACGTGATGAGGGCGACCGCGGCCCGCGACCGCCCGACCTCGCCGGCCGCGCCCCGCCGACGACAACGTGATGACCGCTCGCCGCCCGGGAGCTACATTTGCGTCAGTGGGCAGGAGGACCATGTCCGTCGACTGGACCGATAATCGACCCCGCCGGGCGATTGACCGGGACGACTTTCTGCGCCTCCACGCAGTGCTCTACGCGCTCGATTTGAAGAGCCGCGACGACGAGAAACGACCGCTGTGGGCGATCCTCCGCGAGTTCTACGAGATCCGCGATCCGCAGACCATGCGGGTCACTCTCGATGACATCGTTGGCGACGAGGCGGCGCGGCGCGAGACCACACACGCGTTGTTGGTGCTTGAGAATCTGGCCACCGGCGAGCTCACGATCTATGACCGCCCGACCCGGGCGCCCAAGGGTGTGTGCGCCACGCCCGACTGCGACAACGAGACCTTCGCGACCTACTGCCTCGGCTGCGAGCTGCTGCGCGGCTGAGCGCGCTGGATCGGCACGCCGGGCTGCTTCGGCCTGGGGTCGTCGAGCCGGGTCAAGGTACGCGTCGATCGAGGCAGCAATCCGAGCGCGCACGCGACGCAGCCGACGAGCCCGCCACCTATGAGGACCGGCACCGGTCCGAAGACGCTCGCGACCGGTCCCGTCAGCAGGAAACCGGCCGGCAACAGAGCGAGCGATCCCATCCAGTCCCAGGCCGATACGCGGGACAGCAGATGGGCGGGGATGCGCTGGGCGAGTGCCGTCTGCCACCACACGTCGAACAGCCCGATCCCGGCACCGGCCGCCGCCATGACCGGGTAGAGCACGGTCAGCGGCGGGCCCGCGGCATAGAGGGCGATCGCGGCGGGCCAGGGCACCGCCGCGAGCATCCCGGCCAGCATCGGCCGGCGTGGGCGCCAGCGGGCACCGATCAGCACCCCGGTGATGGTGCCGGCCCCCCAGGCGGCGTTGGTCAGGCCGAACACCGCGTCCGTGCCGTAGACGTGGCGGGAAACGGCGGCGCCGAGCACGAAGAACGGGGCGAGTGCCACGAGCAGCGCCGCCGAGAAGGCGGAGACGGTGCCCCAGACCCAGGAGCGCTGCCGGACGGCGGTCCATCCCTCGCGAAGCTCCCCGATGACCGTCGTACGGACCCCTGCCGAGCCCCGCGATCGGGCTCTAACCCGCGTGAGCATGACCGCGGAGACGGCGAAGGTGATCGCATCCAACCCGAAAGCGGCCGCTCCGCCGACGCCCAGCACGAGCGCCGTGGCGAGGGCCGGGCTGGCAAACGAGGCGATCTCGCGGCTCATCCCGCCCAGAGCCTGCGCCCCCTGGATGTCGGACTCGGGGACCGTCTGCGGCACCAGCCCGGTGTAGGCAGGTTGGAAGAAGGCCTGGGCGGTGCCGAACAGCACCCCGATGACGGCCATCTGCCAGACCTGCACCGCACCGGTGGCGATGAGCAGGGCCAAGGTGCCGTGCAGCACGCAGCGGACCGCATCGGTGCAGATCATGACCGTCTGGCGCGGCAGCCGGTCAGCGATCACGCCGCCGAAGAGAACTAACAGCACCAGCGGCACGGTGTACGCCGCGAGCACGGTGCCTACGTCGCTCGGGTTGCCCGTGAGGCGGGTGACGTACAGGCCGATTGCCACGATCACCAGCGCATCGCCGATGACGCTCGCCGACTGGCTCAGCCAGAGCAGGCGGAAGTCACGCGAACGCAGGGCGGAGAGCATCCCTCGACGCTAACTCCGCTGTCACACGATTTTCGCCACCGGCGGTTTCTGGACGGGCGTGGGGCCCGGGGGCGGGCCGGCGGGCCGGCCCTAGGGTGCCACCATGAGATCAAAGGTGGCGGCTCGGATTGTTTTCGCGGTGACGGCCCTGACGGTGTTCGTGGGGATGATCGTTCAGCTGCACGTGTCGGCCGGCCTCAAGGGCACCCAGTTTGCCTCCGTCGGCAGCCGGTTGGTCAACGTCTTCTGCTACTTCACGGTGCAGTCCAACGTGATCGTCGGAGTGACGACGCTGCTCCTCGCACTGAGGGTGAACCGCCCTTCGACGGTGTTCCGCGCGTTCCGACTGGCCGGCCTCGTCGGAATCACGATCACGTTTGTGGTCTTCCACATCGCCCTGGCCCACCTCCAGGAACTGCAGGGGTCGGCCGCCTTCGCCGACCTGCTGCTGCACACCGTCGCGCCCCTCCTGACCGTACTCGGCTGGCTGCTCTTCGGTCCCCGCGAGCACAGCGCCTGGCGCATCCCGGTGCTGTCCCTGCTGTTCCCGCTTGCCTGGACCTGCCTTGCTCTGATCCGCGGCCCGATCGTGGACTTCTACGCGTACCCGTTCGCCGATCCCAGACGGTTGGGATACCCACGAGTCCTGCTCAACGGAGTCCTGA
The DNA here is from genome assembly GCA_038276285.1 of Mycobacteriales bacterium. Classification (GTDB taxonomy): domain Bacteria; phylum Actinomycetota; class Actinomycetes; order Mycobacteriales; family QHCA01; genus QHCA01. The sequence continues at coordinate 13,374 of JBBPZR010000112.1, forward strand.
TCGCCGCACTGTTCCTTGCCCTTGCGATGGGTGCCGTCCGCCTGGGCCGCAGATTGCCGGGCTCGGGCCGGACCTCGGTTCCCCGCAAACTTCGCCGCTAGTCCCCTTTGCCCTGCCCACCATCGTCGCGGGCCTGGTCCTGCTCGCGCTGTACGGTCCGGGCAGCCCGGTGCACCTCAGCCTCGCCTACGCCCGAAGCGGTGTCGTGCTGGCGCTGCTGTTCGTCACGCTGCCGTTCGTCGTCCGTACGGTGCAACCGGTGCTGTTCGAGGCGGACCGCAACATGGAGGAGGCGGCCGCGTCGCTCGGCGCCGGCAACCCTGCGATCTTCCGCCGGATCATCCTGCCCAACCTGCTGCCCGCCATGGTGTCGGGCACCGCGCTGGCCTTTGCCCGGGCCATGAGCGAGTTCGGCTCGACGGTGCTCATCTCCGGCAACATCCCCTTCAAGACGCAGGTAGCCGCGGTGCACATCTTCGGCCAGATCGAGAGCGACAACACCACTGGCGCGGCGGTGCTCTCCACGGTGCTGCTCGCCGTCGCGCTCCTGGTCATGGTGTCCCTCGATGTGCTCCAGCGTTGGGGGGGCCGCCGTGGCTAGGATCGCGCTGCGGTGCACGGCGTTGAGCTATCTGACCTTCCTGCTGGTACTGCCGATCGGTGTCATCTGCTGGCGGACCTTCGAGCACGGTCCCGGCCCGGTCCTCACCGCCCTGACCACGCCAGAGGCTCTGCACGCCGTCAAGATCACGGCCATCGTGGCGGTCGGATCCGTGGTCGCCATCACGGCGTTCGGCGTGGGCGCCGCCGTGCTACTGGTCCGGCACCGGTTCCCCGGCAAGCGCCTGCTCAGCGCCCTGATCGACCTGCCCATCGCGGTGTCACCGGTCGTCGTGGGGCTGGCGCTGATCCTGGTCTACGGCCGCTTCGCGCCCGTCGGCGGCTGGCTGGCCCACCGCGGCATCGACGTGATCTTCTCCGTACCCGGCATGGTCCTGGCCACCATCTTCGTCTCGCTGCCGCTGGTGGTCCGGTCGGTCGCTCCTGTCCTCGACGAGATCGGGATCGAGCAGGAACAGGCGGCCTGGACCCTCGGTGCCCCGCCCTTTGTCACCTTCCGGCGGATCACCCTCCCGGCGATCCGGTGGGCGCTGGCGTACGGAATGGTCCTGGCGCTGGCGCGATCGCTCGGCGAGTACGGCGCCGTGGCCGTGGTCTCCGGCCGTCTGGTCGGCCAGACCCAGACGCTCACGCTCTTCGTCGAAGAGCGATTCCAAGACTTCGTCCCGACCGCGACATACGCGGCAGCCTTCGTGCTGGCCCTGGTCGCCGTGCTCATCCTGCTGTCCGTCAAGCTCCTTCGACCCAAGGGCGGCTCGTGATGGCGATCACCGTGCGCAACATCACCAAGCGGCTCGCCGGCTTCACCGCGCTAGAGGACGTGTCGATCGACATCCCCGACGGGTCGCTGACGGCGCTACTCGGACCAAGCGGCGGCGGCAAGTCGACGCTGTTGTGCATCATCGCCGGCCTCGAGCGACCCGACACCGGCACCGTCGAGATCTCCGGAGAGGACTCCACCGGGTTGTCGCCCCAGCGGCGCAACGTCGGCTTCGTATTCCAGCACTACGCGCCGTTCAAGCACCTCACTGTGTATCGCAACGTCGCCTTCGGGCTTGAGATCCGCAAGCGCCCGAAGGTCGAGATCCAGCGCCGGGTCGGGGAATTGCTGGAGTTGGTGCACCTCGAGCAGTTCGCGGAGCGCTACCCGGCACAGCTCTCCGGCGGGCAGCGCCAGCGGATGGCCCTCGCGCGTGCACTCGCGGTCGAGCCGTCCGTCCTGCTGCTGGACGAGCCGTTCGGCGCTGGACGCCCAGGTCCGCAAGGAGTTGCGGACGTGGCTGCGCCAGTTGCACGACGAGGTGCACGTGACGACGGTGTTCGTCACCCACGACCAGGAGGAGGCGATGGACGTCGGCAACGAGATCGTGGTCATCGCCGGCGGCCGGGTCGAGCAGATCGGCACCCCCGACGAGTTGTACGAGAGGCCGGCCAACGACTTCGTCATGAGCTTCCTCGGGCCGGTGACGCGGCTCGGGGCGAACCTCGTCCGCCCGCA
>JBBPZR010000113.1:0-38106 GCA_038276285.1 Mycobacteriales bacterium
GAGCTCGTAGCCGTTGCCGACGCACAGCGCCTGGTCGGGGGGCTCGACGGAGAACTGGTTGCCGCCGCGCGCGTAGCGCTGCTGGTAGAAGTTGAGGCCCTCGAAACCGGCGTTGAACTGCGGTGCCGACTTGGCCTTCTTGCCGCTAGTCACCGCCACCCCGTGCCCACTGCCGGTCGACAGGCTGCGGTCGACGATCGACCCCGGGTACGGGCCGGGGCCGTCCGCGGTATCCAACTGACCGGGGAATTCCGCCTGCGTGGCGTCCCTGTCACCCGACGGCGTGTAGGCGCCGGTCACCGGCGACGAGACACCGCCGAGGGACACCGACTGGCCGGCCGCCTGCGCCGGGGTGCCGGGCAGCAGGAAGGCGGCGAGCGTAAGGAGCGGCACTGCGAGCACACTCAGTCGAGCCAAGTGCGCCTTACGACGTACGACCATGAAGGTTCCCTCCTCGGGGCGAAGCCGGGGCGAGTGTGTGCCCAGGCACGAACGCTGGACTCCGGGAGCATTTTTGGCTCCTGGAGCTGATCTGGCCGACGAACTCGGTAGAGAGCGACTCCTGGCCATACCGCCCCCCTCACCAAGGCTTGCGGAGGCGACTCTTGTCGTCCAACGCCGCGTTGTCCATGGCAAGCGCTGTTGTCGTCGTGAGATGTTGGATGCGGCCGACCGGTAAAGCAGGAATTGCGGCTTAGGAGCCGGCGGGCAATCCCCTGTCACTGTCGAAGACGACCGGGCGCTTGGCCCGGGTATCAACATGCAAGGTGAAGACGTCCGGCCGGGAGTAGTGCCCTACCGGGTCGAACATCCGGCGCTGAGCCCTCGTGCCCTCGACGTCGAGGTCCGCGTACACGATCTCTTCCCGGTCCAGGACGGGACCGACGATGATGTCGCCGCCCGGCGCAACGATGGTGGTATAGCCGCGCGACATCCAGTCGTCGCTGCCGCCGTAGGTCTCACCGCGCAGGTCATCGGGCACATCCGAGCCGCGCAGCAGCGGCGCGACCCCGATGACAAAGAGGCGCCCCTCCTTGGCGATGTGCCGCAGCGTCGCGATCCACGAGTCGCTGTTGTCCCACGTCGGCGCGACGTAGACGTCGCAGCCCTGTGCGTAGATGGCGGCCCGGGCCAACGGCATGTAGTTCTCCCAGCAGATCAGCCCACCGACCGCGCCGAAGGGAGTACGCACGACGCCCAACTCAGAGCCGTCGCCCATCCCCCACACGGTGCGCTCGCCACCCGTCGGCATGAGCTTGCGGTGACGTTGCAGCAGGCGACCGTCGGGCCCGACGTACAGCAGGGTGTTGTAGAGGGTGCCGCCGTCGATCTCGTTGACGCCCATGACGACGTACGCGCCGGCATCCGCGGCCGCCTGGCCCAGCTGGTCGACCACCGGCCCAGGCACCTGCACCGAGTTGGCGTAGAGCCGATCGAGGAACTCCGAGTCGCCCCAGGCCGGGGCCCGCCACACCCAATCCGGGTACGTCGGGATGAAGCTCTCCGGGAACACCACGAGTTCGGCTCCGTGGTCGGCGGCCTCCTTCACCAGGGCGCACGCCTTGTCCGTTGTCGCCTCGCGGTCGAGAAAGACGGGCGTCGCTTGCACTGCCGCCACGGTGACCATGAGCCGCCTCCCAGCACGAATCCCCTGCTGGCAGAGTCCCACACGCCGGCCGTCGGTGAGGGGACATCGCCATCTAGGATCGGCGAAGTGATGCTCGAGGAGTCCTTCCAGCGCGTCTGGAGTGGACTCGAGCCGATCGGGCGCAATCCGCTGACCGGTGGCTACGACCGCTTCGCCTGGACCTCGGTCGACGCCGAGCTCGCGGAGTGGTTCCGGGGCCAGGCGGCGGAGCGGTACATGCCCGTGGAAACCGACCGCAACGGCAACCACTGGGCCTGGTGGGGCCGGCCGGAGCCAGGAGCGGTCGTCACCGGCAGCCACCTCGACAGCGTGCCCGGCGGAGGCGCCTTCGACGGACCACTCGGCATCGTCTCAGCCTTTTTGGCCGTCGATGAGTTGCGGTCGAGAGGAGCGGCTCCGCGGCACTCGATCGCCGTGGTGCGGTTCGCCGACGAGGAGGGCGCCCGGTTCGGCGTCCCGTGCATCGGCAGTCGGCTGCTCACCGGCGCGCTCGGGGCGGATCGGGCGCGCGAACTGATCGATTCGGCCGACGTGACGCTCGCCGAGGCCGTGCTGGCGGCCGGCTTGGACCCGGGCGGCCTGGGCCGCGACGAGCGTGCGCTCGCCAACATCGGCGTGTTCGTCGAGTTGCACGTCGAGCAGGGCCGGGCGCTCCTCGACGTGCCGGCCGCCGTTGGCCTCGGGGCCGGCATCTGGCCGCACGGCCGGTGGCGGTACACCTTCGCCGGCGAGGCCAACCACGCCGGCACGACGCGGCTCGCTGATCGGCACGACCCGATGCTCGCCTTCGCCGCCACGGCGCTGGCCGCGCGGCAAGCGGCCCAGCGGGCAACTGCCGTCGCCACGTTCGGCAAGGTACGAGTCGAGCCGGGCGCGGCCAACGGGATTGCCTCACACGTGCTGGCCTGGCTGGACGTCCGGGCCCCAGCTGACGACTCCGTCGAGGCCGTCGTGGCGGAGGCGAGCGCCGCGGCACAGGCCGCCGCCAGCCATCACGGAGTGTCCATCGAGGTCGTTCGCGAGTCCTACACGACCGCCGTCCACTTCGATGCAGAGCTGACCGACCGGATCATCGGAACGCTGCGCGCACGGTTCGGCGAGGTCCCCGTCGTACCCACCGCTGCCGGGCACGACGCCGGAATCCTGGCCGGCGCGGTACCAACGGCGATGCTCTTCGTACGCAATCCGACCGGGGTGAGCCACAGCCCCGCGGAGCACGCCACAATCGCTGACTGTGCCGAGGGCATCCGGGCCCTTGGTGCGGTGCTGGAGGAGCTCGCGTGCTGATGCGGTGGTACGCCGACCTCGCCTGGCTCGGCGGCAAACGAGCCGACCCGGGGGTGCTCATCGAGACCGACGGTGAGCGCGTCCGTGCGGTCACGATCGGGATCCCCAACCGGCCGGCCGATGCCGTGCACCTGCCCGGGCTCACCCTGCCGGGCCTGGCGAACGCCCACTCCCACGCCTTCCACCGCGCGCTGCGCGGCCGGGCGCAACGCGGCCGCGGCACATTCTGGTCGTGGCGCGAGCAGATGTACGCCGTGGCCGCCCGGCTCGACCCTGACTCCTACTATCTGCTTGCCCGAGCGGTCTACGCGGAGATGGCGCTCGCCGGGATGACCTGCGTCGGGGAGTTCCACTACCTGCACCACGGGCCCGGCGGCACCCCGTACGGGGATCCCAACGCGATGGGACATGCGCTGATCGCCGCGGCCCACGACGCCGGCATCCGGATCACCCTTCTCGACGCCTGCTACCTGGCGGGCGGCATCGGCGAGCCGCTGACCGAGCCGCAACTGCGCTTCAGCGATGACCGCGCGGACCGCTGGGCCACCCGGGTCTCGCTGCTGAAACTAGATCGACATGCTCGGGTCGGCGCGGCGATTCATTCCGTACGGGCGGTACCGGCCGACGCCTTCGGCTGGATCGTCGGCTGGGCGGCCGACCAGGGCACTCCCTTGCACTTCCATCTGTCCGAGCAACCCGACGAAAACGCGGCGTGTGCTGCCGCCTACGGACGCACGCCGGCCCAGCTGCTCGCCGAGCACGGTGTCCTGGGTCCTCGCTCTTCAGCGGTGCACGCCACGCACGTCAGCACCGCGGACGTCGCGCTGCTGGGCTCCAGCCGTACGACGGTCTGCCTGTGCCCGACCACCGAGCGGGATCTCGCGGACGGGATCGGACCGGCCCGCGCGCTGGCCAACGCCGGTTCGCAGCTCACGGTGGGCAGCGATAGCCATGCCGTCACCGATGTGTTCGAGGAGGCGCGCGCGGTCGAGTTCGGGGAGCGGCTGGTGACCCGGACTCGCGGGCACTGGACGTCGACCGAGCTGCTCCACGCCGCCACGGAAGCCGGACACGCCTCCTTGGGTTGGACGGACGCGGGCCGGATCGAAGCCGGAGCGCTGGCCGACTTCGTCACCCTGCGGCTGGACAGCGTGCGCACCGCCGGCGCCGAGCCGTCGACGGTGCTGGACACCGCGATATTCGCGGCGGCCGCCGCAGATGTGCGCGAGGTGGTCGTGGGCGGCCGGCACATCGTCGCGAACGGCCGGCACACGCTGATCGCCGACGTTCCGGCCGCCTTGCAGGTGTCGATCGAGACCGTCACGCGTTCTTAGCGGCCGGGGCCGGGAAGTCGAAGCCCCCGGGACGGCCGTTGCGGTCGGCGATCAGCCCGGCCAGCGTTGCGATGGCGATCTCAGCCGGCGACTTCGAGCCGATGTTGAGCCCGATCGGCCGGTGCACTCGCGCGATGTCGGGCTCGGCGATCTCGCGTTCACGCAGCGCGGCGACATGCGGTGCGCTGTGTCGCGGGCTGCCCATGACGCCGATCCACCTGGTCGGCTGGCCCAGCACCGCCTCGAGCACGTCGCCCAATTCCGGCCGGTCGTGATCGGTCATCACCACATCGGCCCGTGGTCCACACACACCGTCGTGCGTGACCTCGTCGACGATCTCGTGCGGTCCGGCTAGCATCGCGGCCGCAAGCCGAGACGCGTCCGGCTCGACCAGCACGGTGCGGTAGCCGACTTCCCGGCCGAAGTGCAGCAGAGAGTCGGCGACGGGTGAGGCGAAGACCGCGATCAGCGTGCCGACACCTGGCTCGGGCGGCAGGTCGCCGTGGGCCATGGCACAAGCCGGTTCGACGGGATGGCTGTGCGCGTGGTGGTCACTCATGCCCTCATTGAACAGCAGGGAGCGATTGTCGGAACCACGTAGTTTGCCACGACGGACAGTCTCGACGCTTTGACGTTCTGTAGTGCCGGCGACAATCTGCGGTGTCGGCCTGCCAAACGGGAATTTCGAGCGCAGACTGCTCTTTGCGCCACAACCCTTGGCGCTGACCGGGTCTCAGGAGGACGCATGTCACGTACAAAGAAGATGGCCGGTATCGCGGCACTGGGTTTCGTAGCCCTAGTCGCATCGGCCCTGCCGGCGCAAGCCACCCACGGCGGTGACACCCGGGTATCCGTCGGGAGCCCGCCCAGTCCATTCAGCGCAGACAAGCAGAACGAGCCCGCCCTCGCCGTCGACCAGAACTCCCCGAACGTGCTGGCAGCCGGCTCGAATGACGAGATCGACATAGAGCCGTGCGCAGTCGGCGACCCGAAGGTGTGCCCGTTCACCCAGGGCGTCGGCGTCTCTGGCATCTACTTCTCCTTCAACAGTGGCGACACCTGGACCCAGCCGACCTACCAAGGCTGGACGGCACGCAACACCACGACGGAGAACCAGGGCTACCTCGGCCCGATCGGCACCCTGCCGGGCTACTACGAGCAGGGTCTTGTCTCCGACGGCGACCCGGCGCTCGCGTTCGGACCGCGACGCGGCACCAACGGTCGGTTCAGCTACAGCAACGGATCGAGGCTGTACTACGCCAACCTGACCTCCAACTTCTCCGGCTCGCGCACCGAGGGCCGGATCAAGGGCTTCGAGGCCATCGCGGTATCACGTACGGACAACGTCCAGGCTGCGGCCAGCGGCGACGCCACCGCTTGGAAGGCGCCGGTCATCGCCGCGAAGAACTCGGCCACGACCTTCGCCGACAAGGAGCAGATCTGGGCTGACAACGCAGCCTCGAGCAAGTTCTTCGGCAACGTCTACGTCTGCGAGGCGGAGTTCCGCAGCAACAGCCGGGGCAACGCCCTCCCGACACCGCTGATCGTGGCCAGGTCGAGCGACGGGGGTGACACCTGGACCAAGAAGCAGGTCGGCCCAGCGGTCGACAACGGGCGGATGGGGCTGCCGGACGGCTGCACGGTCCGCACGGACAGCGACGGCAATGTCTACGTCTTCGGGCTGGGCAAGCCGACCAACAACGGCCCGACCGGCCAGGTCATGTACCGCTCCGCCGACGGGGGCCGACACTGGGCCGGCCCGACCCTGGTCGCCCCGGCCGTCGAGCCGGGTGTCATCGACCCGGTGCTCGGCCGGCCGGTCATGGACGGCGTCGCGGGTGCCCGGGTCGACCTGGCCGCGGCACCGAGCGTTGACATCGCCAACGGGGCGCCCACCGGCGCCGACGCCACCGACCAGATCGTGATGACCTGGGCAGACGGGCGTGACGGCCTCAACAACGAGAAGGCTCTGCTGACGTACTCGACAAACCGCGGCAACTCGTGGGCAATACCGGCGGCGATACCGACCGCCGCCGGTGACCGGCCGGTGTACGTCGCGCCGGCGATCTCGCCGAACGGGACCGACATCTACGTCGTCTACAACGCGTTCACCAACCCCTTCCGGAACAACACGTCCGCACCGCGCAACCTCGTCGGTGTGGTCAAGCACGCCAACGTCGGCGCGGCGGGAGCACCAGGTAACTGGACGACGCTCAACCGCGGCGCTGACGGCGACCCGCGCGGCACCAGCCAGAACGGGCTGACCGCGGAGTTCCTCGGCGACTACGTCTACGCCGTGGCCACGAGGATGTTCGGAGCCGCCGTCTGGAACGACGCCCGCAACGCCGCTGACTGCCCGGCGATCGACGCGTGGCGACTGTCGCTGCGCACCGGCACGACGGTAGCCAAGCCGGCACCGGGCTCCGATTGCCCGGCGAACTTCGGCAACTCCGACATCTTCGGGGGCTCGTACGCAGACCCCACTCCGTAGGAGCCGCTGATCACGATGGGGGCGCCTTCGGGGCGCCCCCATCGTCATGTCCAGGCTCTGCTGACCGGCGCGCGGCTCAGCTGATGTGCGAGCCGTGGTCGACGCCCAACGGCGTCGGCTCATCGGCGTCTGGCCCGATCGGCGTCAAGGCCGCGTCGGCCAGCGCGGGATCCAGCACGATGATGCGGCCGAGCACCATGCGAATCTCCTCGGAGGGCATCGGCACACCCAGGTGGTAGCCCTGAGCGCCGTCGCAGCCCATCGCCGTCAGCGCCTTCTTGTGCTCCGGGGTCTCGACGCCCTCGGCGATGACCCGCATGCCGAAGCTGTGGGCAAGCTCGATGGTGGCCCGCACGATCGCCGCGTCGCCGGCGGCGGTGAGCATCGTCGAGACGAACGACCGGTCGATCTTCACCTCGTGCACGGTGACCCGCGACAGGAAGGTCAGCGAGGAGTACCCCGTACCGAAGTCATCGACCGACAGCTGAACGCCGAGCGCCCGCAATTTGGCCAGCACTGTTTCGACGACGTCCAATTCGCTCATGGCGACGGTCTCGGTGATCTCGATGACCAGCCGATGACCGGGTACGCCGAAATGCTCGAGCAGCGCCCGTACATCGGCAGGCAAGTCGGGGTCGAGCAGGTTACGGGTCGACAGGTTGACCGCCACTGGCAGCTCGGCGCCAAGTCGGGCCCACTCGGCACACTCGGCAAGGGCCAGCCGGAGCACGTGCAGGGTGAAGCGTCGCACCAGCCCGGAATGCTCGACGACGCTCATGAAGTCGGCCGGGGCGAGCAGGCCGCGGCGCGGATGGCGCCAACGAACCAGCGCCTCGGCGCCCATCGGCCAGTCGTTGCTCAGGTCGAACTTCGGCTGATAGTGCAAGAGCAGCTGCCCGGTGTCGAGTGCCTCGCGCAACTCGTCCATCAGCAGGAGCCGGTCGACGTCGCCACCGTCCTGGGCAGAGTCGTAGCGCTCAGCCGTCGCGCCGGTGGACTTCGCGCGATACATCGCGACGTCGGCGCAACGCAGCAGCTCACGAATGCTGGTCGCGTCGGTGGGGGCGCAGGCCACGCCAATGCTGCCCTCGACCGGCAACCGCAGACCCTCGATCACCACGGGAGTGTTGAGGGTGGTGAGTAGCCGGGCAGCCACCGTCATGGCGCTCTCGGCGTCGGCGAGGTTGGTCAACAACAGCGCGAACTCGTCACCACCTAGCCGAGCGGCCGTGTCCGCCGGGCCGATGAGCGCACTCAGCCGAGCGGCCACCGCCTGCAGAAGCTGATCGCCGGCATCGTGCCCCAGCGTGTCGTTGATCTCCTTGAAGTGGTCGAGGTCTAGCAGCAACAAGGCAACCTGAGATGCTCCCGAGGCCACGGCCGCGAGCGCCTCCTCCCCCCGCTCGAAGAGCAACGACCGGTTGGACAGCCCGGTGAGCGAGTCATGTGCCGCTTCATGCGCCTTGAGTTGGGCCAACTCCCTCGTCGTCTCGTGCAAGCTGGCGTTGTTCAGCGCGGCGCTGAGCGCGGACGCGAAGGTAGCGAGACTGGCGCGCTCTCGGTCGGTGAGCGTCACATTGCCCCTGAAACACAGCCGCAGCTCACCGATCACGGAGGGACCGTCCTCGAGAGTCGTGCACAGAATCATCCACTCGGGTTGGCCTGCCCGGTGGTGTTCCTCCCGACTGTGAGCCCCCTGCTCGTCACCGCCAATCTTCAGCCGGCTACCGTCGGCACGGTGGACAACAACCTCCACGTCGTCGGCGCGGAACAACTCCCGGGCGCTGGCCACCGCCCTCTGTGCTACCTCCCGCTCGTCGAGACGGACCAGTGTTCGGGTCGCCTTCTCGAGTTGCTCCCAGGTGGTGCTCTCGGCCTGCGCACTCAGTCGGTGCCGGTAGGCGGAGTGGACCGCATAAAGGATGGGCGGAATGGCGAGAAGCAGCCTGCGGTCCCAGTGGTAGATCCCGATTACGGCCAGCGCTACGCCGATGTTGCCGCCACAGACGATGGTCTGCTGTCCGATGTCGTCAAGGAACGCCCGGCGAACGGTCATTCCCTGTAAGAAGGCGATAGCGGCGGAAACCGCAAGGCCGGTGATCATGCTGAATGCGACCGCCGCCACCACGGCCGCCAAGACGCCTCTCAGCGAGTGCAGCGGCAAGGCGGTACCTGTCGTCAGAGTCCCGGCGATCACAGCGGAAACTGCGCTGGCCGCCGCGGTCCCCAGCGTGACCGCGGAGGCATTGAGGATCACTCTGGAGCGCGAAACGCGCCTGCTGATCTGCGTCGCGGTGGCGGCGACCGCGGTGCAGAGGACGAGCCATGAGGGCGGCAAGGTGGCCAGGCCGATCACGAGAGCGGCTTCGCTCCACGTGAATGACACTCGGCTGCTGCCGAAGGGCATGGATACCGAGATCCACCCTGCACACCCGACCAGGGCCGCGTACAGGAACAGGGCGGCAACCGGGATCCTGGCTGTGGAGGGCAGCATCCAAGCGGCGACAAGAATAGGCAGGGACGCGGCGATTGCGATCGCCCAGATGAGGGCGTGGAGCCGACGACTCTTGGGGCTCGCCCTGGTGTCCGACAATCGACGCTCCCCATGCGCTCCGTCGCAGTGCGGCAGTCTGCACGACCGACTGCGCCGTGCCTACCGTACTGCCAACCAGCACTCGGAGAGCCCGTTTAGCCAAATTGAAGCCGTGCCGCACACTGGCGGTCCAGGCCTCCCTCAGGCCCCCGGAGAGGCCTGCGTCGACACGGTCGTCGAGGAACTACCAGTCGCCGACCGCAGTCTCACGTAGCGACTTCTACCACTGCTTTCCGACAGTCATCCTGATGCACCCCCTCCCGGCGTCGCGTAGGGGCCCTTCATTGTCCCATCCTTACCACAGGTAAACACACCAACACGCACCGTGCGGGTTGAACTTCACCACAACATCTGACGCTTCGCGCCCGATTCATGCAGTAGTATGCGCCATTTTCCCTACAACGTTGCACTTATTTGAGTGCAAAAAAACGACGTGAACTAGTCGCGCGCCTCCGCTGCCTTGGCGGCCGTCAAGTGCGACGACAGATGCTGCGGACGCAACGCGCCGAGAGCGAGGAGCAGCGCAACCGCTGCCCCAATCGCGCCCGCACCGGCGATTGTCCGCGACGGACCGAACCACTCGGCAACGAGCCCACCAGTAAAGAGCGCGAGGCCCTGAAAGACGAACATGCCGGACTGGACCAGCCCGAATGCGCGACCGCGCCAGTTGCCCGGGACGGCACTCACGAAGGCGGCGTTGGCCGGCAGGTTATAGGCGCTTCCGAACCCGGACAGTACGAGTAAGCCGGTGGCCCAAGCAAGATTCGGCCGAGCGAGGAAGCCCAGTAGTGGCAAGCAGGACAGGATGGCAAGCGGACCCATCAGGCGCAGTCGGCGTACTGGCGACACGAACCGGCTAATGATCAGCGCGCCGAGCACGGTGCCGGCCGGATTTGCCGCCAGCAGTAGCCCGACGGCCGCTGCTCCACCGTGCAGGACTGCCGCATAGGGAACCGCGAGACCCTCGGGCACTATGTAGAAGGCGCACAGCCAGGCGAGGCACACCAAGGCGCGCAGAGCCGGCTGGCGGAACACCATGCGAGCCGCGCCAACCGCACCGCTCAGCAGGGAAGCCGGCTCGGCCTGCTCATCCAAGGCGAGCCGCCGGGGGCGCACTCCGAACCGCACCAAGACAGCAGACAGCAAGAACGTCGCTGCATCGGCGGCCAGCGCGCCGCGGGTGCCCAGCACCGCGACGACCCCGCCACCCGCCGCGAAGCCGACGAACTGGCCCAGCTCGTTCGTGACATTGGTGACGGCCGATCCCAGCACGTAGACGTCGCCCGGCAGCATGTCCGGGAGGGTCGCCGAACGAGCCGCAGTGAACGGAGGTGACAACAGTTCGGTGCAGAATAGCAGGGCACACAAACCGAGGAAGGGGACGTGTGGGATGACCATGACCGCGACCAGCGCTGCGCGGCCCACGTCGCAGATAACCATGACGGTGCGGCGTGGGTAGCGGTCGGCGAGACCGGCCAGGATCGGCCCGCCGACGACCCAGGGCAGGTAGCCCACCGCGTATACCGTCGCGGTCAGCAGAGGCGAGCCGGTGCGATGGAAGACGAGCACCGACAACGCGATGCGGGCCAGCTGATCGCCGAGCAGCGAAGCAATGGAGGCCGTCCAGATGGCACGGAACTCGCCGACGGCGAACGCATCACGGTAGGTGGCAGCCCGTCCACCGTCCCGATCCACCCGTACCTCCGATCACCTCTATGACCGTCCAGCAATACGAGCCCAGCTTGCCAGGGTTCGGACGGATTCCTGCCTGGCGTCCACAAGTCGTCGCCACGGCCACGTCGGCGGGGACGGGCAACCCACCCTTCGATTTGAACGCCTTCGAGGGATCCCGGGCACAGGCCGGGGGTGGCAGGCTGGAGGTGCCATGCCGTCCGTGCGTCTTCTGGAGGCTCCCGATGTCCGCCTACTCCGTCACCAACGGTCCCCACGCCGACGCCCTGATCGAGACCGCGCAGGCGATGGTCGAGCACGGCCGGGGAGTCCTCGCCGCCGACGAGAGCAACGCCACCATGAACAAGCGACTCGCCAAGGTCGGGCTGGACGCCACTGCGGAGGTACGCCGGGACTACCGCGAGATGCTGCTCAGGACCGCCGATCTCAGCCGGTGCATCAGCAGCGTGATCCTCTTCGACGAGACGTTGCGGCAGACCACCAGCGGCGGGCAGCCGTTCCCGGCGCTGGTGGCCGAGGCGGGCGTCATCCCTGGCATCAAGGTCGACACCGGCGCCAAGCCGCTGGTCGGCTCCGACGGCGAGACGGTGACCGAGGGCCTGGACGGCCTGGCCGATCGGCTGGCCGAGTACGCCGGCATGGGCGCGCGCTTCGCCAAGTGGCGGGCCGTGATCACGATCGGCGACGGCCTGCCCTCGCCCAAGGCCGTCCACGTCAACGCGCACGCGCTCGGGCGCTACGCCGCACTGTGCCAGGCGGCCGGCATCGTCCCGATCGTCGAGCCCGAGGTGCTGATGACGGGCGACCACGACATCGCCCGCTGCGAGGAGGTGACAACGCTCACGCTGCAAACCGTGTTCGCCGAGCTGGCCGCGCAGGATGTCCTGCTCGAGGGGATGGTGCTCAAGCCCAACATGGTGCTGTCGGGTGAGGACTGCCCAAACCAGGCATCGGTCGAGGAGGTGGCCAAGGCGACTCTGCGGACGATGTACCGCGTCGTGCCGTCCGCCGTACCAGGAATCGCCTTCCTCTCCGGCGGGCAGGCGGACCTGACCGCCACCCAGCATCTGCAGGCGATGAATGGGGGTCACACCCATCCCTGGGCGATGACCTTCTCGTTCGGCCGGGCGCTCATCTCGGCGGCGCTCGAGACTTGGCGCGGCGACACGGAGCAGTCCGAGCGGGCGCAGCACGTCCTGTCGACTCGGGCGCGGGCCAACGGCGCCGCCGCTCGCGGCGGATATACTGCGGAGTTGGAGACCGTACCGGCCTGAGCCAGAGGTTGAGAAGAATGCGCAACGCCCGAGGCGACAGCTGGCAGATCAGTGTGGACTTGCCAGCGGCCCTACTGGTCGCGTTGTACGTGCGTGACGCGGCCGCGCTGCAGCACGAGGGAGAGCTGGCGCTGCCGCCACTGGAACCCGCCGTGCCTCGCGTGGATGTCGACCCACAGCAACGTGCCACGGCCAGTCAGGAGTGGGCCGACTGGTGGCAGCGACTGATGAGCGCCGACAGTCTCACGATGACCGAGGGCTCAATGGAAGAACGTCGTGAGATGCTGTCGCGCGACCCCCGGCCGGCCACTGGGGCTTTGGCCCGACTCGTGGAGAGACTGTTCGCCGACGCCCACGCATGGAGTACCGAGCGCCGGCTCGAGCACGCGAACGGCGTCAACGGCGCTCGCTGGTCCGAGGGAGATGCGGTCCGTGACTTCAGTCGCCGCAAACTGATCGGGCATCGGCCGGTTCGGCCCTTTCGACTCAGGATCACCGAGCTGCCCGTCTCGGGCAGTACTGGTTGGCGGCGCAGCGAGCAGCACGTCGTGGTTGGCACCCGTTTTCGCGGCGAGCGGATCGCGTACCAGAAATGGTTGAATGAAATCCTGTGCGAGATCGCCTGATGGACGGGTACCCGCACGCGCTAGTCGTCACGTTCGGGTTGATCAGCCGGGACCTGTGCGCGGCTTCTTCGGGCCCCCTAGCTGACGGATCTTGACCGGGGCGGCTGGTAACTGTTTGATCCCGCCCACGGGGCTACCCGAGGAGAGGCGATGACCGCGCAAATTCAGGCCAAAGAACGCCAAGGACTGCGCCGCGAACTCAACATCTGGGAGGCCGTCGGCATCTCCGTGGCGCTGATGGCGCCGTCGATGGCCGCCAACATCAACCCACAGGGCACGGCCGGCTCGGTCGGCCGGGCGGTGCCGCTCGCCTTCGCCCTGGCGACGGTCGGCGTGCTGCTCGTGGCGTACACCTTCGTCCGGCTGTGCCAGCGCTTCAACCATGCCGGTTCTGTGTACGGGTTCGTCGGAGCCACCCTCGGGCCGCGAACCGGTGTGGTGGCCGGATGGGCACTGATGGGCACCTACACGTTCTACGGCGTGGTGACATCAGCGGCCGCCGGCATCTTCGGTACGTCGTTCCTCGACGCCATCGGCGTCTGGAACAACCCCCCGACGTGGGCGCCCTTCCTGGTGACCGGCATAGCGCTGCTCGGTGTGTACGCGCTCGCCGTGGCGCGGATCCGAGGTGGCACCCGACTGCTGCTCATCGTCGAGGGGACGACCGTCCTGCTCATCGTCGTGGTCAGCATCGTGGTGCTGGCGAAGTTGCTCGGCGGCTCCGCACCGGGTGAGCACAAGTTCACCCTCGACGTGTTCAAGGTGCCGTCCGGCACACCGGTGACAGCACTCTTCCTGGGTGTGGTCTTCGGATTCCTGTCCTTCGCCGGGTTCGAGGCCTCGGCAACATTGGGCGAGGAGGCGCGGCGACCGCGCAAGGACATCCCCAGGGCCATCCTCGGCACCGCGATCTTCGGCGGCGTGTACTTCGTGTTCGTCACGGCGGTTGAGGTGATGGGCTTCGGCGCGGATGACAAGGGCGTCAAGGCGTTCCAAGCTTCCGGATCCCTGCTCGGCGACCTGGGGACGGTCTACGTCGCCGGCTGGGTCGGCGACGTGATCACGCTGGGGACGGCGGTGAGCGCATTCGGCTGCGCGCTGGCATCGACCGTCGCGGCCGCCCGGCTGCTGTTCGCCCTGAGCCGCGACCGCGTGACTCCGGCCCCGCTCTCTGGCCTGTCGCCCCGGCGGGGGACACCGGTGCCGGCCACGATGACGGTCGTCACGGCGATGTACGTGATCATCGCGGTGTCCTGGCTGGTCTTCGGCGCCAAGCCGTTCGACGTTTTCGCGTGGTCCGGGGTCATCGGCACCCTCATCCTGCTGGTCGCCTACGCGCTGGCCACCATCGGCGTGATCCGGCTGTTGTTCTTCTCGGGGCAGCAGACCGTGCCAACCTGGGAGATCGTGGTGCCGATCCTGGCGCTCGGCGTGGTGGGCTACACCCTCTACCGCAACGTCGTCCCGTACCCGACCGGAGCGCTCAAGTGGCTGCCGCTCGTCTGCGGAATCTGGTTGATCGTTGCTGTCATCCTCGTGCTGGTCCGGCCCGGCGCCACCCGACGGGCAGGTCAGCGCCTGACGCGGGACGAGGGTCTCTCGACTACCCCCGCCGACACGTCACGCGCCGGCCAGGCGCGCTGATGCCGAAGGATCGCAGCCAGTCCGTCGCCCGGGCAAAGGAACTCGCGAACAAGCTGCAGCGCAACAACGTCCACGGCCTGGTTCTCTCGTACGTCGAAACGGCCGGCATCAACCGGATCAAGACCATTCCGGTCGGGCGGCTCCCACGTGCCGTCGAGTGGGGCGTGGGCATGTCACCGGTCTTCGACACGTTCCTCGCCGACGACTCGATCACCAGCACCGCCGAGCTCGGCAGCCCCGACGGCGACCTGCGGCTGTTCCCCGACCTTGATCAGGTCGTCGCGCTCGCCGGGCAGCCCGGCTGGGCCTGGGCGCCGGTCGACCGGGTGACCCAGGACGGCGAGCCGTACGCCGCCTGCCAGCGCACCTTCGCTCGCACGATGCTCGACCGCGCCGCCGAGGCCGACCTGACCCTGCGGATGGCGTTCGAGATCGAGTGGGCCGTCGGCAGGGGCGACACGGACGAATTCGTGCCGGCGTGCGGCGGATCGGCGTACGGCATGACGCGGCTGGTCGAGCTCAGCGACTACGCCCGCGACGTCCTCGTCGCCCTGCAGGAGGAGGGCACCGAGGTCGACCAGTTGCACCCGGAGTACGCCGCCGGGCAGTTCGAGGTGTCCGTCGGCGCGACGGATCCGGTCGCGGCGGCCGACCGCAGCGTGCTGGTACGGCAGACCATCCGGGCGGTGTCGGTCGCCCACGGCCTGCGCGTGTCGTTCGCCCCGTCGGTGGTGGCCGGGACGGTCGGCAACGGCGGTCACGTGCACTTCTCCGCCTGGCGTGACAGCGCCAACGTCTTCGCCGGCGGCCCGGGCCGGTACGGGATGACCGAAAAGGGTGAGGCCTTCGCGGCGGGCGTCCTCGACGTGCTGCCCGCGCTGTGCGCGATCGGCGCGCCCACTGTGGCGAGCTACCTCCGTCTGGTGCCGTCGCACTGGGCCGGTGCGTTCTCGTGCTGGGGCCGGGAGACCCGCGAGTCGGCGCTGCGCTTCGTCACTGGCATGACCGGCAACGAAACGCAGGCGGCGAACTTCGAGGCGAAGTGCTTCGACCTCGCGGCCAATCCGTACCTCCTGGTGGGAGCACTCATCGCCGCCGGCCTGCAGGGAATCGAAGCTGATCTCCGGCTGCCGGCAGAGGTGACCGGCGACCCCGTCCGGTTCTCCGACGACGAGCTGGCCGACCGCGGCATCAGCCGGCTGCCGCGGACGCTCGACGACGCAATCGACAAGCTGGCCGCCTGCTACTTCCTGCGCGAGGCGATGGGCAAGACGCTGGCCGACGCCGTGCTCGCGGTACGACGGGGTGAGGCCGAACGCTTCCGCGACGCCGCGCCGGAGGACGTGGTCGCGGCGCTGCGCTGGGTTTATTGAGCGCCTTCGACCGCGACTCGCTGGCTGACCTCGCCCTGGTCGATCACCATTGTCACGGGGTCACGCGCCAGGAACTGGACCTCGACGGCATCGACGCGCTGCTGTCGGAGGGCGGCTCGCCGGCGCCGGGGCTGACCAACTTCGACACCGCCTTGGGCCTATCGGTCCGCCGGCACTGCTCCCCCGTACTCGATCTCGGACCGAACGCGGCGGCCGCCGATTACGCGGCGCGTCGCGCGGAACTCGGTGCCGACGAGGTCAACCGGCGGTTGCTGCGGGCATCTCATACGGACATGTTCCTGGTCGACACGGGGTTCCGCGGCGGCGAGTTGCTCTCGCCCGCTGAGCTGGCCGATGCCGCCGGAGGCACGGCGCGGGAGATCGTGCGGCTCGAGGCCGTCGCGGAATCGCTGGCCGCCGCTGGTGCCGAGCCCGGTGAGTTCCCCGACCGCTACGCCGAGGCGCTTCGGGCCACGGTGTCGGCGACTTCTGCCGTGGGTGTGAAGTCGGTGGCGGCCTATCGAGGCGGTCTGCACTTCGACCCGGCCGCGCCGGCCCGGCAAGAGGTCAAGGCCGCCGCGGAGCTGTGGCTCGAACGCGGCCCCGGCGCCGACGGCTGGCGACTCGACGATCCGGTGCTCACCCGCGCGCTGCTGTGGTGCGCGGTGGAGCTCGCGCTGCCGATCCAGTTCCACACCGGCTTCGGCGACCCCGACCTGCGCCTGCGGCGAGCGAACCCCGTGCTCTTGAGCGACTTCATCGCCGCGGTGCCCGCCCGGGTGCCGATCATGCTGCTGCACTGCTATCCGTACCACCGGGAAGCCGCCTATCTCGCCGCGGTCCACCCCCATGTGCACCTCGACCTCGGGCTGACGCTGAACTTCGTCGGGCCCAGCCGGGCCGGCGCCCTGCTGGCCGAGGTGCTGGAGCTGGCGCCGTTCGGCAAGCTGCTCTATTCATCGGACGCCTTCGGTCTGGCGGAGCTGTATTGCGTCAGCGCTCTGGTCTTCCGCCGGTCGTTGGTCGGCCTGCTCGACGAACGAGTGGCGTCCGGCGAATGGTCGGCGGCCGACGCCGCCCGGCTGGCGGCCATGATCGGCTCAGGAAACGCCGCCCGCGTCTACGGCCTCTCATGATCCAGGGAGAGCTAGTCCGGCTATCACCGGCCCAATCTGCCCTGGATCTTGGAAGCCGGGGATCTCGAGCGCTCGCCCTTTCATGATCCAGGGAGAGCTAGTCCGGCTATCACCTGCTCAATCTTCCCTCGATCTTGGAAAGACGGTGATCCGAGTGTTCGGCGGCTGACGGCGAGCGTCAGGCGGCGACTGTCACGCCTAGTTGCTTGTCGGCCGTGAGCCGGCCGCGGGCCGCGCCCGCATAGCGGCCGGAGGTGGGGGCGACGTCGGCGTAGTCGCGGCCGGTCGCTACCGGCAGGTGCCGCGAGCCGGCCCGGCAGCCGTTGCAGGGGTCGAACGCCACCGCCCGGGCCCGATCGCCATCGGCCACGACCACCTCGATCCAGGCGTGCATGCCACTGTCGCCGAGCAGGTGACCGGACACGTACCGAGCCGGCACACCGGCCGCCCGGCAGGCCGCGAGTGCGACATGGGCGTGGTCCTGGCAGACGCCGCGGCCGCCGGCGAGCGCTTCGGCGGCGGTCGTGGACAAAGAGGTGACGCCGAATTGGTACGTGATCGCCGCGCGGACCGCGGCGCAGCAGCGCTCGGCGAACTCCAAGTGATCGGCCGAGGCGGCCCGCACATCCGCGGCCAGATCCCGGATCGCCGAGGCGGCCGTGGTCAGCCGGGTCGGCCGCAGCAGCCGCGGATCACGGGACGCGGACAGCGGCAACACCGCGTCGAGCCGCGGGCCGGTCCGCTCGATCACCGCGGCGATGGTGAATTCCACAGCGGCCGGCACCACGTCGAGACCCACCCGTACGACCACGTTGCCGAAAGCGTCCCGGCACCGGCGGATCCGGGCGCCAAGAACCGACACCTCCACGCTGTGCAGGCGCCGCCGCAGGCTGCCGTGCCGGGCCCGCGGTACGGCGACGAGCCGGTGATCGAGGTCGTACGCCGGGCCGTCGTAGTCGTAGCGGAAGCGCTGGCGCAGGACGTAGGTGACCCGCTGCGCGGCGTCGAGATCCAGCTCGACGGTGTCCAGCAGCGGGCGGTCCAACTGTGTGCGAGCCTCGGAAGTCATCGATACCCCCCCTGCACCTCGTCGGACCACACGGTCATCGCCTTGAGCACCGGAGCGCCGTAGGTCGTCACCATGGCCACGTCGAGCGCGTCCCGGCCGCGGCCGATGACCACCCGGCCCTTGCGCGGTGAGTTGTTGCGCGGGTCGAAGGTCCACCACCGGTCACCGAGGTAGACCTCCATCCAGGCCGCGAAGTCCATCGGCTCGGGCAGCGGGTCGACGTCCAGGTCGGGCAGGTAGCCGAACACGTAGCGGGCCGGGATGTTCAGTGCCCGGCAGAAGGTGATCGCCAGGTGCGCGAAGTCGCGGCAGACCCCCTGCCGTGACTCGTGCACGTCGGCCGCGGTGGTCAGCGGAGTGCTCGTGCCGTAGCCGAACTCCAAGTGGCCGTTGACGTGGTCCACGATCGCCTTCACCCGGCGGTAGCCGGGCCTCTCCCCGGCGAACAGGTGCCAGGCCTCGTCGCCCAGCACGTCGGGCAGCACGTAGCGGCTGGGCAACGTGTAGTGCAGCGCCTCGTCCGGCAGGTCCGTCACCTGCGTCTCCGGCGCGTCGAGGTCGACCTCCTCGGTGGCGTCGGGCACCGCGACGAACGCGTCGTAACGGAGGGTGGAGGCTCCCATCGGCAGGTTCAACCGCTGGCAGCCGTTGCCGTACAAATCGGTGTAGCCGTGCCGCACAAGCTCCGGCGTGGTCTCCCATGACTGGCGCATGACAATCGCCGGCCCGGCTTCGTACGGCTGGACCTGGAAGACGGCGGGGGTCTCGATCACGGAGTCGTAGGCGAACTCGCAGCCGACCCGAAGATGCCGTACGGAGTCCATGGTGGCGATGCTGCCTCCCTGCTGTTTCCGCGCGGTTACGAATCCCGCCGGTAACAGTCTTCTGGTACGACTTGACTATGGGAAGCCTGTTCGACGGCTACCACAGCGTCGCCTACGACGAGATGTTCGCTGGCGACGGCGCGCCGCACGAGCACACCAAAGCGCTGTTCGACGCCCTCCAGTTGCTGTCCAGCACCGACCTCGAGGAGCGGGTCGCCGTCCTCGACCGCAGCCTGCGCGACCAGGGCATCACCTTCTCGCACGCGGGCAAGGAGTGGATCTTCCCGCTCGACCTGATCCCACGCCTGATCCCGACGGCCGAGTGGGACCTGATCGAAGCAGGCGTGATCCAGCGGGTCCGAGCCCTGGAGGCCTTCCTCGCCGACGTCTACGGCCCTCGGACCGTCCTCGCCGACGGCATCGTGCCGCACTCGCTCGTGTCGAGCTCCACGAACTTCTGCCGGGCCGCCGCCGGACTCGAACCCCCCAACGGCGTGCGGGTGCATATCGCCGGCATCGACCTCGTCCGCGACGGGGAGGGCGTGCTGCGGGTCCTGGAGGACAACCTGCGGGTGCCGTCGGGCATCTCCTACGTCGTGGAGAACCGCCGCACCATGGCGCGGGTCTTTCCCGGGCTGTTCCTCGAGCAGAACGTGCAGCCGGTCGCCGGCCACATCGCCCGGCTGCTCGAGGCACTGCGGGCCGCCGCACCGGCCGGCGTCGAGGACCCCACGGTCGTGCTGCTCACCCCCGGCGTCTACAACTCGGCGTACTTCGAGCACGCGTTCCTCGCCCGCAAGATGGGCATCGAGTTGGTCGAGGGCCGCGACCTGTTCTGCCGCGACAACGTGCTCTACATGCGTACGACGAGCGGAGAGCGGCGGGTGCACGTCCTCTACCGGCGGGTCGACGACGACTACCTCGACCCGGTGCACTTCCGCTCGGACTCGGTGGTCGGCTGCCCCGGGATGCTCAACGCGGCACGCGCCGGCAACGTCACCATCGCCAACGCCGTGGGCAACGGCGTGGCCGACGACAAGCTGATCTACACCTACGTGCCGGCGCTCATCGAGTACTACCTCGGCGAGAAGCCGATCCTGCCGAACGTGCCCACCTACCGGCTCGCCGAGCCCGACGTGCTCGAGGCCTGCCTCGAGCGGCTCGACGAACTCGTGCTCAAGCCGGTCGACGGCTCCGGTGGGTACGGGCTGCTGATCGGACCGCACGCGACCGACGAGGAGCTCGCCGCCACCCGGGCAGAGGTGATCGCCAACCCGCGGGGCTGGATCGCACAGGAAGTGGTGATGCTCTCGACGTCACCGTCGCTCGACGGTGACCGGCTCGCGCCCCGGCACGTCGACCTGCGGCCGTTCGCCATCAACGACGGGGGACGGGTGCGCGTGCTGCCCGGTGGGCTGACCCGGGTGGCCCTGCGCGAGGGGAGTCTCGTCGTCAACTCCAGCCAGGGCGGTGGCTCGAAGGACACCTGGGTGCTCACGTCGCGGCTGGAGCGGCCGGCCGAGCCCAGCTGGCCGGCGCCGATGCCCGCGGCCGCCGTGCGGGCGAGCGCACCCGACCTCGGCCCGAGATCCGACCAGCCGCAGCAGCAGCAGCAACAACAACAACAGAGCGGTGACCGGTGCTGAGCCGCGTCGCGGAGGCCCTCTTCTGGGTCGGCCGGTACGTCGAGAGAGCCGAGGACACCGCCCGCCTGCTCGACGTGCACTTCCACCAGGTCGTCGAGGACCCCGCCATCGACGAGGCGGAGACCTGCCGCGTCCTGGCCGCCGTGATGGGCGTCGACAGCGACATCGACAGCGAGGGACCGCCCGGGGGCATCCGCGAGACGCTGGAAGTCCTCGGCTACCAGGCTGACAACCCCAGCTCCATCGTCGGCGCCCTCCTCGCGGCGAGGCAGAACGCCCGCGGGGTCCGGGAGCAGCTGTCGACCGACATCTGGGAGTGCCTCAACACCACGCACCACGAGCTGCCCCAACGGGTTCTCGCCGCCCGGGCGTTCGGCCCGGCGCCGTTCTTCTCCTACGTACGCC
This sequence comes from Mycobacteriales bacterium, assembly GCA_038276285.1. Taxonomy (GTDB): domain Bacteria; phylum Actinomycetota; class Actinomycetes; order Mycobacteriales; family QHCA01; genus QHCA01. Next base: position 21,043 of record JBBPZR010000113.1, read on the forward strand.
ACCGCGCGGCCATGCTCGCCGGGCACGCCGACGCGACCATGAGCCGCGATCACGGCTTCGACTTCCTCGTGCTCGGGCGCTGCGTCGAGCGGGTCGACATGACCGCCCGCCTGCTGGCGGCCACGGTGAGCACGCCCTCGCCCGACGAGGGCTGGATCGCGACGCTGCGGGCCTGCTCGGCCCACGAGGCTTACCTGCGGACCTATCAGCGCGGCGTCGAGCCGCAGCTCGTCCTCGAATTCCTGCTCCTGGATCGCCTGTTCCCCCGCTCGGTGTTTCATGCGCTGGTCGTCGGCGAGGAGGCGCTGACCCGCCTGGATCCCAGCACCGGCCGGGTCGGCGCCGGCAACGACGCGCGCCGGGCGATCGGCCGTACCCGCACCGACCTGGAGTTCCTGCCGGCCGAACTGGTGTTGCAGGACCTTCCGCAACGCCTGCACGACCTGCAGACCGTGATGTCGCAGGTCAGCGACGCGATCAGCCGCCGCTTCTTCGCCGGATCCGCGGCGATCGGCTGGAGCCTCGAGGAGTCGCTGCGATGAGCGTGCCGTCGATAAGGGGGGCGCGATGAGCTGGCGGATAGCCGTGCGGCACCGCACCGGCTACCAGTACTCCACCGCGGTCCATGCCTCGTACAACGAGGCACGCATGACGCCGGCATCGGGCCGGGGACAGCACACGCTGGAGTCCCGGCTCGACGTCACACCGGGGTCGCGGCCGCTGCACTACGTCGACTACTGGGGCACCGTGGTCGACGCCTTCGACGTGCACGTTCCCCACACGGAGCTGGTGGTCACCGCGTCGTCGGTCGTGGAGACCGCCGGCGTGGGCGATCCCCCACCTCCGGTCGGGTGGGATGCGGTCACCGCTGCAGTTGTGCTCGACCGCTACGCCGAGCTGCTGCGGCCGTCGCGATACGTCTCTCTCGAGGCTGAGGTGGCGACCGCAGGAGTCACTCTCGCGGCCGAGTTGCCGCCCGCCGACGCCGGCCGCCAGGCGGTTGCCTGGTCGCACGAGCAGCTCACTTACGAGCGGGGCCCGACCGGCGTGCACACCACCTCGACCGAAGCCCTGGCAGCCGGCAAGGGCGTCTGCCAGGACTTCACCCACATCACCCTCGCGGTCCTGCGGGCCATGGGTGTGCCGGCGCGGTACGTGTCCGGCTACCTCTACCCGACGGCAGCCGGCAACGACGCCACCCTCGGGGCCACCACCAGCGGCGAGAGCCACGCCTGGGTGGAGTTCTGGGCAGGTGACTGGATAGCCGCCGACCCGACCAGCCTCGCTGAGGTCGGTGAGCGACACGTCGTTGTGGCCAGGGGTCGGGACTACGCCGACGTGCGACCGCTGTCCGGCGTCTACCACGGCCCCCCGGCCGAATCCCTCGGCGTGACGGTGAAACTCACCCGCCTCCGCTGACCCGGGCTACGACCAGAAGTCGAGCTGCTGTTGGGGGTCGACCGGCGCTCCCCAGGACTCCGCGACCCGGCCGTCCCGCAGGTGGTGCACGTTGACGGCCTGCGCGGCCTGAGTCTTGCCGCCCCGCGTCGCGTGAACCGTTGACAGCGCCACTCCATGCTCGTCATTGGCCAGCATGTCGTGCACCTCGAGCCGCAGCGTGCCACCGGTCTCCTCTGCCAGCCGGCCGAAGAAGCCCAGCGTGGCATCGATCCCTTCGTAGTCGCCGTCGAGCTTGCCGAATCCCTGGACATGCCACACCACGTCCGGGGCGATCAGCTCCCTCAGCGTGTCCATGTCTCCGTCGCCAAAGGCCTGGTAGCCCCGGCGCAGGACGTCAAGATTGGGATGGTCGGACATGAGATCCTCCTCGTCCCCCCGCGGCGACGGTACGCCTGCTCAGCGCCGACGAACATGGCACGACCGGGCCAGCCGCACCGTTCTTCAGTGACCACCTGGCGGACTTGGTCACGGCCCACCGGGGGGAGAGCGGTCTCGCCGCACCCGGGCTGGGTAGGTTTCTCCGCGTGCTGACAGCCACGCCCGCGGGCGCCGTGTCATGACCAAGATCACCGACGCATCGGCCGCCGAGGCGTCAGCCGCAGGCGATCGACCCGATCGGCTGTCGCGGCCAGCCGCTCCTCCGCACGGCGGGCTCCTTGTTCTTGCCAGCGCCCTCATGTTGTTCGTCGAGCTCGCCCTGATCAGGTGGGCCGGCGCGAACATCCTGCATCTGAGCTACTTCTCCAACTTCGTGCTCCTGGGATCCTTCCTCGGGGTCGGCCTGGGGTTCCTGCGGGCCCGGCGGAGCAGGAACCTGTCCACAACATGGCCGGTCGCCCTCGTACTCCTGGTCGGCTTCGTTCTGCTGTTCCCCGTCCGCATCAGCCAGGACACCGAGCAGTTGCTCTACTTCAAGGGCGTCCACCCCAGTGGCCTGCCGGCCTGGGTGACCCTGCCGGTGATCTTCTTGGCCGTCGCCACCGTGATGGGCGGGCTGGGTGAGAGCGTGGGCCGGTTGTTCGGCTGTTTCCCCGCGCTGCGGGCTTACCGGCTCGATCTGATTGGCAGCCTCGTCGGCATCGCCTCCTTCACCCTGCTGTCTTTCCTGCACGCACCTTCGGTCGCGTGGGGATCGGTCGCCGCCCTCGGGTTCGTGGTGCTGCATCGGCGCCGGTTGCGGCCGCTCTGGCTGCCACTGGCAGCGCTGCTGGTCCTCGTCGGGCTGCTCGCCGGCGAGTCGCTCCAGCCCAACACCACCTGGTCGCCGTACTACAAGGTGGTCACCAAGGACCGGCCGAAGTTCGTCGACATCTTCGTCAACGGCATCCCGCACCAGAGCATGCTCAACATCGAGAGCTTCAACCCCGGCCTGCGTACCTCGCCCTACGAGCGGGCACCGGGCAACCCCCTCAACCACGTGCTCGTCGTCGGCGCCGGCAACGGCAACGACGTCGCGGTCGCGCTGCAGCACGGCGCCAAGTCGGTCGACGCGGTCGAGATCGATCCGCGGATCGCGCAGATCGGCCGCGAGCGACACCCCAACCAGCCGTACCAGAACCCGCGCGTCAAGATGCACATCGACGACGGACGCGCCTTCATGCAGCGGACGACGACCAAGTACGACCTGATCATCTTCGCGCTGCCCGATTCGCAGACGCTGGTGTCGGGCAACAGTTCTCTGCGCCTGGAGAGCTACCTGTTCACCCGCGAGGCGATCAACACGGCGCGCCAGCACCTCGTCGCCGGCGGCGCCTTCGCGATGTACAACACCTATCGCACCCAGTGGCTCATCGACCGCTACGCACGCACGCTGGCCACGGTGTTCGGCCACCTGCCGTGCATCGACACGGTCGGCGGCGTCGGCCACCGAGCGGCTCTGGTGATCAGCCGCGACGCGGCCAACCAGCAGTGCAAGACGACCTGGCGGCCGCGGACATCTCCCGCGCCGGCGCTGGCCACCGATGACCACCCCTTCCCGTACCTTCGCCGAGCCGGCATCCCGGGCTTTTACCTGCTCGTCCTGCTGTTCGTCCTGTTGGCGGCGTTGCTGGCCGTGCGGGTTGTCGGTGGCCCGATCCGCCGGATGCGGCCCTACGCCGACCTGTTCTTCCTGGGCGCGGCCTTCCTGCTCCTGGAGACCAAGAACGTCGCCGGCTTCGCCCTGCTGTTCGGCACGACCTGGGTGGTCAACGCGATGGTGTTCGCCGGTGTCCTCGTCGCGGTGCTGGCCGCTGTGGAGGTGAGCCGTCGGGTACGACTGCCGCGGCCGGCCGTGCTGTACGCGCTGCTGGCGGTCACCCTCGCCATCGGCTGGGCGGTGCCGGCCGAGAGCCTGCTCCCGCTTCCGTGGTGGCTGCGACTGGCCGCGGCGGCGGCCCTGGCCTTCGCCCCGATCTTCTGCGCCAACCTGATCTTCTCCAGGCGGCTGACCGAGACCAGTGAGTCGACCTCGGCCTTCGGCGCGAACCTGCTGGGCGCGCTCCTCGGCGGCACGCTGGAATACCTGGCCCTGATCACCGGGTACCGCGCGCTGCTGATCCTCGCCGGTGCGCTGTACGTGGTGGCTTTTGTGCTGACGCCGCGACGTTCGCGACTAGTCATTTCTAGCTAGCGGGGCTGCCCCCAATTACGCATTCCACCCGGGCGCACATGGCCCGCATGATAGGTACACAACGGGTGGTCATGCGCACACGTGAGGTTTCGGCTGTCCGCGTCATGGCGGTCGGAGAGGAGCAGCCCATGGGTCGGCGCGTCCGGCCGAGGCTCTGCTGCCTCATGTCCGCCGCCGCTGTGGTCACCGCGCTTGCCGGGACGGCCGGAGCAGCCTCGACCTCCGCAGCATCCTCCGCATCCGCGACGCACAGCGCTTACCTCGGGGTGGTCGTGCAGGCCAGTCCGGGTCACGTCCATGACGCCGGCCTCGCGGTCCGGCAGGCGGGTGGCCGGGTCGGTCGCCAGCTGCCGATTGTTGACGGCTTCGCGGCCCGTCTTCCAGCCTCGGCGTTGCGCCGACTCGCCGGCGACGCGACCATCCGCCAGATCACGCCCGACAGCGCGGTGCACTTCTCCAACTTCTCCTTCGCGTCCGGCACTGTCGCCAGCAACTACCCCAAGAGCACCGGTGCAACGTCGGCCTGGAAGTCGGACAATCTGGGGGCCGGCGTCACCGTTGCGCTAATAGACACGGGCGTCGCGCGGGTCGATGACCTCGAGGGTCGGATCATCGCCGGTCCGGACTTCTCCGGTGAGAAGGACAGCACGGCGGACTCCTACGGCCACGGCACGGTCATGGCCGGCATCATCGCCGGTGACGGCACCGATTCGGCCAGCCAAACCGACGGTGGCTACGTCGGCATGGCACCCCGGGCGAACGTGCTGTCGGTGAAGGTGGCCGGTCGGAATGGCGCCACCGACGTCTCGACCGTCCTGGCGGCGCTGCAGTGGGTCGGCTCGCACCAATCGAAGTACCACATCCGGGCCGTCAACATCGCGTGGGGCACCACGTCGCATCAGTCGCCGTCGGTGGATCCGCTGAACTACGCGGTGGAACGACTCTGGCACTCGGGCGTCGTGGTGGTGGCCGCCGCGGGCAACGACGGTCCGTCGGGCGGCACCATCACCAAGCCTGGCGACGACCCGCTCGTCCTCACCGCGGGCGCGTACAAGGACCGGCTGAACACCCTCCTCAGCGACGACAGCATGGCCGGTTGGTCATCGCGCGGTCCGACCGCCGCGGGATACGCCAAGCCCGACCTCGTCGCGCCGGGCCGCACGCTTATTGCCACCCGCTCGCCCGGCTCGACGGTCGACATCGACAATCCCGCTGCCCGGGTGGGCTCTGCCTACATTCGTGGTAGTGGCACGTCACAGGCCACCGCCGTTGTCTCAGGCAGCGTCGCCTTGCTTCTCGGCGACCGTGCAGATCTCGGTCCTGACCAGGTGAAGTACGCGGTTACGTCCGCGGCGATGCCGATGCCGGCCGTCAGTCGCACGGCACAGGGACATGGGCGGGTCTGGGTGCCGGGCGCGCTGACCTCGCTCGCCGATTTGGCACCGACCCAGGGATTCACCGGGAGCGGGCTCGGCTCGCTCGAGGACAGCCGCGGCGGCCGCCACATCGACACGGTCTGCCCGGGCGACACCACGGTGACGACGATCGCCGGGGAGCAGGACGCCCTGTGCCAGCCCTGGCAAGCCGACCAGTGGACGGCTGACTCCTGGTCCGCCGACTCGTGGTCGGCCGACTCCTGGTCGTCCGATTCCTGGTCCGCGGACTCGTGGTCGGCCGATTCCTGGTCCGCGGACTCGTGGTCCAACGCCGAGTTCCTGACCGCGTTCTGGGGGGAGCGCACGCCGTGGTGGCGTCCGCTGCCGGGCGAGGTCGCGGCAGCGCGGCCGGTCGCGACGCCAACCCGCTCCGTTGCCCTGAGCAAAGCGCTGGCCTCGATCGTTCGCGCGCACGGGTTGTTGAAGTGAGGAGGCGCGAGCAGGTCAGCGCGCCGATTCAGGCGTCCGACGCAGGCAATCGCCGGCTGACGGGGCTGGTGTCATCCGTGACCGTCGCCGGGGTGCTCGCCCTGCTGGCGGCGGGCGAACAACTGATGCGACACGGCGTGCAGATCCGGCCCGTACAGGTGCTGGTCGTCATCGCGGTTGTCCTCGTCGGCGACATCTCTCTGCTACGGATTCGCTTCGGCGCAAACGGCAACAGTTTCACTTGGGGCGAAGCGTCGCTGATCGTCGGTGCCGTCGTCGGCGGCTGGCCGGTGCTACTCGTGGTAGGCACGCTGACGATCCTGGTGCGTCAGTTGGTCATCCGCCGGGCAGTCCGCAAGTGCCTGTTCAATGCCGGTTCGTTTGCCGTGGGGGTGGTGCTCGCCAGCGCGGTGTTCCACGCCATCTCCCCGGCCGTACTACCCCACAGCGGGAGTTCCGTCAGCGCCCGTGCCGTGTTCGGCCTGGCCGCCGCCGCAGCGACGTATTTCCTGTGGACCAGTCTCGTGGTGATCGTCGCCGTGAGTTGGTCCCAGCATGTCCCGGCCCGTCAGGTGTGGACCAAGGGCTCTCGGCTACGGGCGCTCATGCTGCTGGGAAACACCTCGGCCGGCCTCGGTGCCGTGCTGATCGGCGGCTTGAGTCGCCCGACCCTGCTCGCGCTCCCGTTCTTCCTGCTGTGCGTGTACTACATCTACAACAACTACCTGCGGGCGCAGGAGGAGCGCGACCGTTGGCAGGACCTGCAGGCGGCGACGCTGGAACTGCAGCAGGTCGACCCCGCGGCTGTCACCGATGCCGTGCAGCGCGGCGCGGAGGCGCTCTTCGGCGCGGAGTGCACGGCGCTGCTGTTCGCCGACGACGTGGCGGCGCTGACCCAGTCGCCGGCGATCCTTGGCACCTGGCTGTCGGCGCGTCAGCCGGTGATCATTCGCGCCAAGGACACCAGCGACGCGGTACGCCGCGAGCTAGCGGCGCTCGGAGTCGTGGAGGGTGTTGTCGCGCCCCTGCTCGGCGTGGGCGTACGGACCGGCATCCTGATCGTCGGATTCCACGGGCCGGCCTACCTCAAGCGCCGCGAGGTGCAGGTGGTCGCGACATTTGCCAACCACGCCTCCGTGTCCATGCAACGAGCCAGGCTGTTCGGCGAGCTCGACGAGCAGCGCAGCCGGCTCTCGGCCGTCATCGACAATGCCTCGGACGGGGTCGTCCTGGTCGGCGCCGACGGAGTGGTCGAATCCTGGAACCCGGGCATGGCACGGCTGACGGGGCGCCCGGAGCGCAATGTGCTCGGCCACCCTCTCGATGATGCCTTCCCTGGTCAGTGCGGCGATGGCACCACATTCACCCTGCGCGGCGTTCTCGACCGCCTGGACGGTGTGTCCTCCACCGACCACCTGACCCTCGACGTCGAGCTCGAGACCGCAGAAGGCACGACCCGAGACGCCTCCTTGTCGGTATCGGCTGTCCGGTCTCCGAGTGGTGCCTGCGAGTACGTCGTGCTGGTCGCCCGTGACATCACGGCCAAGCGCGAGGTGGCACAGGCCAAGCAGGACTTCATCGCGACCGTCTCGCACGAGCTGCGTACCCCGCTCACCCCGATCAAGGGTTTCCTTTCGCTGTTCCTGCGACCGGACTTCCACATGGAGGAGAGCAAGCGCCGGGTCATCCTGGGTCAGATGCTCGAACGGGCCAACCAGCTGGAGCGGCTCGTGGAGGACCTCCTGAGCACATCTCGCATGGAGCACGGGGAGTTCAGCCTCCGGCCGCAACCCACTGACGTAGATCTGGTGGTCGAGCGCGCCGTCGATGACCTCTCGCTGGCCACCGGTCGATCCGTCACCCTCGAGATGACAGGGACCAAGACGCAGGCCCGCTCAGACCCGGCCCGGCTCCAGCAGGTCGTCGCGAACCTGCTGTCCAACGCCGAGAAGTACTCCCCGGCGCCGACGCCGATCATCGTGCGGGTCGGCTACCGAGCCGACGTGGTGGAGATCGCCGTACAGGACTTCGGCGCCGGTATCCCCGAGGATCAGCAGGCTGAGGTGTTCGAGCCGTTCCACCGGCTCGGCGACCACCTCACGCGCAAGACCCGCGGCTGTGGTCTCGGCCTGCACATTGCCCGCCAACTCGTGGACGGCATGGGCGGCCGCATCTGGGTCGAGAGCGAGCTCGGGGTGGGATCCACCTTCCACGTGAGCGTGCCGGCGATCAGCGAGCAGGGGATTGTCGCGCCGCACTGGACGTCACCGCCGGTCGCGCCCTTGCGGGCCGTCGGCTAGCCACATCCGTGCGCCGCCTAGCGCTGGCGTGGGATACCACCGCGCCGGGATAAGAAGGTGCGAATGTGCTCCCGAGCCCGGTCGCGCATTTCCGGCCCGTGCGTGAATGCCGCCACTTCGTAGTCGAGCTCCCCCAGCCGGTCGGCGGTCTGCCTCGATTGCGGGACGTCTGTGCAGAAGAAGGTCGGGGAGTAGCGCAGCCTGCTCCGGAAGTTGAAGAGGGCGTCGCCGGTGATGAGCACACCGCTGGCCTCGTGCAGGAAGGACACGTGACCGGGCGAGTGGCCGGGGGTGTGCACCACCAGGAGGCCACCGGCGACGTCGAGCCGGTCTCCGTCGCCGAACGTCTCGTCGATCGGGCAGCCCGGCCAGTCGGTGCCGGGCAGGTGAGCCAACACCTTCCCCAGCCGGGTGTCCTTGGGCGGCGTCTTGCCCGTCCGCGCGTAGAGCGCATCAGCCTCGTGCACCACCATGGGGGCGCCAGTGTGCTCGCGCATCTTGGCGCTGCCCCCGGCGTGGTCGCCGTGCGCGTGGGTCAGCAGGATGCGGCGTACGTCTGTCGGCTGCTTGCCCAGCACGGCCAGCGCGGCGACAAGCTTTTTCGGCGCGCCCTTGAGCCCGCAGTCGACCAGGGTAACGGTGCCGTCGGCCTCGAGGAATACGAATGAATTGACGCCGTCCATCGGCGTCGTCGGCACCCGGAACACGCCAGGTGAGAGCTCGACCGGTCCGGCCACGCACCCTCCTCAAGAGCGGAATTCGCGCACACTAACAGTCATGCCGACCGGTTGGCCTTGACCTCCTTGATCTCCTTGACCTCCTTGGCCCAGTCACCGTGCTCGCGCGCGGCCCAGCGCGCCGGCACCACCCCGGTGCGCATGCCCGCACGAGCCTCAGGATCGCGCATGGCGAACAGGATGTGGCCGAATATGACGCCCGCCACGGCATAGGAGAGCCAGTCGTGGACGAAGGTCGCGCCCGTACGCAGGGACAGCGGCCAATGGTTGGCAAAGCGCATGACCAGGCCGGTGCCGAGCATCACCAGGATCGCGCCGAGAGTGAAATTGGCGTTGAGCTTCTGCCCCGCGTTGAACTTGCCGACGCCGAGGCGCTGAGCGCGCCGCTCCCGGCTGCGCAGCCACCTCCAGTCGGCCGACCGGAACCGGTTCAGGCGGCTCACATCGGCGCGAAACGCCGCCGACAGCCAGCCGAGCAGGATCGGCACCGGAAGCGCGATTCCGGCGATGACGTGGATGTTCTCGACCAACGTCCGGCGCCCCACCAGCACCGAGAGCGGCCCGAAGTACAGGATGGCGGCGGTCAGCAGGCACCCCCCCATCAGCGCCGCTGTCCACCGGTGCACCCACCGCTCACCGCGGGTGAAGCGCCGGATCAGCTCAGCCGGTCGGGTCATCGCTTCGACCGTTGGACCGACCCACCCATGCGTCGACGTCGTAGCCCAGGTCCTCCCAGTAGCCGGGGTGGACCTGATCGGTCACCTCGATACCCCCCAGCCACTTCAGCGACTTGTAGCCGTACATCGGTGCGACATAGAGCCGCACCGGACCGCCGTGGGCGCGCGTGACCGGCTTGCCGAGCATGCTGGTGGCGACCAGCACATCGGACCGCCTGGCCTGCTCCAGGGTCAGGCTCTCGGTGTACTCACCGTCGAAAGAAGTGAAGCGCACCGCGCGAGCGGTGGGCTTCACGCCGACGTGATCGAGCAGGTCGCCGAGCCGGACGCCGGTCCATGGCACCTTCGGCACCCGCCAGCCGGTGACGCACTGGAAGTCGCGGACCACCCGGGTCTGCGGGAGGCCCGCCAGGTCGGCCAGCGTCAACGTGGCGGTGCGGTTGACCAGACCGGTGAGGGTGAGCCGGTAGTCGGTCGCGGAACGAGACGGCTGGCCGCCCGTGACGGAGTAGAAGCGGAAGCCCGCACCGGCCGGCACCAGCCCGCTCAGGCCGGTGGGATCGCGCAGCTGGACCGGAGCCAGCAGGGCTTGCTCGGCGTTGAGGAGGCTCCGGCCGAAAACGGTGCCGAGCGCGCCGAGACCGAGCATGCCGAGCACGATCCGCCGCCCGACTGGCTTGCCCGTGTCCATAGCTGTCAATACTCCCCCACGCCGTGCCCCGGGCTCGCGCGCGGCTCAGATCCGTAAGCGGACCGTCACGACCGCTCCGGAAGGCACGATGGGCAGATGCTCGGAATTCTCGGCGCGCTCCTGGCCGCCGTCTGCTACGGCGTGGGCTCGGTGCTCCAGGCGCTCGCGGCGTCGCGTACCCGCAGCGGCCCGGGCCTCGACCCCCGCCTCCTGCTCCGGGTGATGTCGCAGGTGCCCTTCATCGCCGGGCTGGCACTCGACGCCGCGGGCTTCGGGCTGTCGCTGGTGGCGCTGAGACAGTTGCCGCTTTTCGTCGTACAGGCCATCATCGCGGGCAATCTCGCCGTCACCGCCGTCGTCGCCACGCGGGTGCTTCAGGTACGGCTCAGCCAGCGCGAATGGGCCGCGGTCGCGACGGTCACCGTCGGCCTGATGCTTCTGGTGCTTTGTGCCGGCAAGGAGGCGCCGGTCCGCACCAGTGCCGGCCTCCACGTCGCTCTGCTCGGCACGGCGCTCGCCCTGCTCGCTGGCGCCGGGCTGGCCGCCCGATTTAGGGGCGAGTACGGCAGCGCCGCGCTCGGCCTGATCGCGGGGCTGGCCTTCGGCCTCGTCGGGGTGTCCGTCCGCGTGATGACCGACCTGCACCCCGGCCACCTGCTGCGTGATCCGGCTGCCTACGCCCTGCTCCTCGCCGGGGTGCTCGCCTTCATGTGTTACGCGGCCGCCTTGCAGCGCGGTCGGGTCACCACAGCGCTGGGTCCGCTCGTCATGGCCGAGACCGTGGCGCCGGCGCTGATCGGCGTGGTCGCGCTGGGCGATGCGACCCGGCCCGGATACACGGCGGTGGGTGTGGCCGGCTTCGTGCTCGCCGTCGCCGGTGCGCTCGCACTCACGAGGTTCGGCTCGCTGGAAGACCGCCGGACTGGTGCCCTAGCACCGCCGTCTTCATGATCCAGGGAAGATTGGTGCGGTCACAGCAGCAGTAACTCCCCCTGGATCATGAGAGTGACTGGTTACGAGCGCCAGACGAGGACGAGCGCGCGGTCGTCCAGCGCGGTGCCGGCCACCTCGTCGACGAGCCGCTCAGCACCTCCCTTGAAACCGCCTCGGGGGACCAATCGCTCGGCTGCTCCGAGCAGGCGATCGAGCCCCACATCGATGTCGCGCCCCGGAACCTCGACCAACCCGTCGGTGTACAGCAGCAGCGCATCGCCCGGGCTCAGCACGCCGTGGCCGCCCTCGTAGGCCACCTCGGCCATCACACCGAGCAGCGGGCCCATCACCTCGGACACCCGCCACTGACCGCTCCCCGCCTCGAAATGGACCGCGGGCGGATGGCCCGCGGACTCCAACTCGTACTCCCCCGTCTCCAGGTCGAGCGTGACGTGAACGGCCGTGGCGAAGCCCTCCGGCCAGTCCTGCCGGCACAGATAGCTATTGGCGTCGAGCAGGAACTCCTGGGGCGGGACGGCACCGAGGAGGCCACCAAGCGCCCCGGACAGCAACAGTGCCCGGGTGCCGGCGGCGAGACCCTTGCCGGAGACGTCGACCAACGACAGTTCCAGCCGGCCGCAGCCACCCCGCCCGTTGGTGAGGCTGGACGTCACGAAGTCTCCCGCGAACGCGGCCCCGCCGGCTGAGCGCAGCGAGACCTCGACCTGCCATCCCGCTGGCAGGGCGGGGATCTCGCCTTGGGCGCGCAACCGGTCGCGCAACTCCACCAGCATCTCTTCCGACCGCATCGCCGGCAGCCCGAGCCGATCGCGCCGCCGGGCCAACTCGTGGCTGAGCAAGGCCACGAGCACGATGGCGATCACCGATGGCAGATCCGATCCACGCACCCGGCCGACCAGCAGGTCGCTGACCAGCACAGAAGCCACGACGGCGATCAGTCCGCGCACATAGAGCCGTGACAGCAGCAGCCCGCTGGCCACGAGCGGCCCCACCTGGAGGGCCAGCGGGACCCAGCGCGGCACACTCAGACGAGCTGCCTCCACGAAGAGGACAAGCAGGCACAGAACGCTGAAAACGCCAGTGGTTCCGGCGAACATCACCCGCAGCCGCCTCAGCCACCACCGCGTACGCACCGAACTGACCCTATCGACATCCCGGCCGCGGGCGCCTGCTGGTGGGTGTGGTGAGCCGCAAACCGATGGTGTCCTGCAGCGGTCGTCCGGTAGACAACTCTCATGGCTGCTGAATCCGACCGATTGCCGATGCGACCGATCACGATCGAGGAGCTGCCCGGTCTGTCCCGCTTCGTCGACTCGGTGTTCCTCCAGGATCCGCACGACGACGACGCCGAGATATCCGCCGCGGTGTACGAGCCGGAGCGCAGCATCGTCGCTTTCGACGGTGCCGAGCCGGTGGCCTCGGCCCTGGCGTACACGCGGGAGATGACTGTCCCCGGTGGTCCGATGCCGATCGCCGGCGTCAGCTGGGTCGCGGTGGCACCGACGCATCGTCGGCGGGGCCTGCTCACCCGCATGATGGGCCACCAGCTCTCCGAGCTGCACGATCACGAGAGGGAGCCGGTGGCGGTGCTGTGGGCCTCCGAGGGCGGGATCTACGGCCGGTTCGGCTACGGGCTGGCCGCGCGCAACACCAAGATGGCGGTCGACCGGCCGGCGGCGCGGTTGCGTCCCGATGTCGACCGGGGCGACGGGCGGGTGCGACTGCTTCCCCGCGATGAGGCGTTACCTCTGCTGACCGCTGTCTACGACCGGGTACGGGTCGGCCAAGTCGGCCACCTCGACCGCCGGGGCCGCTGGTGGGACCACCGATTGTACGACCCGGAGCGCTGGCGAAAGGGCGCCAGCACGCTGCGGTACGCGGTGCACGAGGACATTGGCGGCAGGCCCGACGCCTACGCCATCTACAACACCAAGCCGACCTGGAGAGACTCCGGGCCGTGCGGCGAGGTCGCCGTACGTGAAGTCCAGGCGAGTACCGCGACGGGTTACGCGGCGGTCTGGGGCTTCCTCATCGAGCTCGATCTGATCGCCGTGGTGACCTCCGACCGGGCCGCCGCCGACGAGCCGCTGAACTACCTCGTCACCGACCCCGGATCGGTGCGCCAGGCGTTGTACGACGCGCTCTGGGTCCGCCTGGTCGATGTCGACCGCGCGCTCGCCGCCCGCCGGTACGCCGTGCCCATCGACGTGGTGCTCGATGTCTCCGACGACTTCTGTCCCTGGAACGCCGGGCGCTACCGACTCACCGGTGACGCCGACGCCGCCAGTTGCACGCGCACCAAGGATGCCGCCGATCTCGCCCTGACCACCACGGCGCTCGGTGCGATCTACCTCGGTGGCACGACGCTGGCGACTCTGGCCGCGGCCGGACTGGTCACCGAGCACCGCCCGGGGACTGTGGCCGGTACGTCGACAGCCTTCGCCGCACTGCGCCAACCCTGGTGCCCCGAGGTCTTCTAGAGGGCGGTCAGCCGTCAGCGGGCAATCGTGGCGGGGTCGTCTAGCCGCGCTGGCAGACCGGGCACCAGAAGAGGTTGCGGCCGGCCATCACGGCGGTCGCGATCGGCGTACCGCACACCCGGCAGGGCTCCCCCGTACGGCGATACACATAGTGGCCGTCCTCGCGGCGCACCCGGCGGGACCCGGGCCGGTCCTCAGGCCGGGTGGTGATGATCCGGCCGGTACGCACACCGCCGCGCATCAACGCGACCAGGTCTGTCCACATGTCGAGCCACGCGTCGTGGCGAACGCTGCCTCCAGGCACATACGGATCGGCCCGGTGGCGGTACAGCAACTCGGCGCGATAGACGTTGCCGATGCCGGCGACCACCGACTGGTCCATGAGGAGCTGGCCCAGTGGCGCCCGGCTGCGGGACAGCCGCCGCCAGGCACGCTCCGGATCGGCGTCGCGGCGGAGAGGGTCGGGGCCGAGCCGCGCCAGGAGCACGCGGCGATCGGTGGAGGTGATCAGCTCGCAGGCCATCGCCCCGCGCAGATCGAGCCAGCATCGGTCACCCACGATCCGCAGCCGCAGGGCCCCGCGCGGCTCCGGCGGGTCGCCGACACCCGCGAGAAAGCTGCCGATGAGACCCAGATGGACGTGCAGCCAGATGCCGCCGGAATAGCGGTGGAAGAGGTGCTTGCCGTAGGCATCCGTACGCTCGAGGACGCGGCCGTCGATCAGCGCCGCACCGGCCGCGAACCGGCCCTGAGGGCTCGAGGCCGCGACCACCTGCCCCCCGAGCAGGCGCTTGTGATCGCGGGCGAGACGATGGATCGTGTGCCCTTCGGGCACGAGGACCTCCTTGGAGGGGATGTGGCAGAGGCATCGCGTGGGCGGCGCCGGGCCGCGAGCGGCGAGCGAGGCAAGGATCGCGCGCGTGACGACGAGCGCGGGCTGCGCGGGCTGGTCGGTGCCGGGCCGTCACAGCTGGGAATCAGCGGCGCCCTGCGCGCCCGCGATGCGGCCCGGCCGACAGCCGATGACATCGCCGCCGCCGAGCGCGAAGTACGCCTCGTCCGCCGCAACTACGTGCCGCCGCCAGCCGGGGCGGGAAGCTCGGGCGGCACCCGGGAGCGCTCATAGTCGGCAAGTTGGGCGATCCGGCGGGCGTGCCTGGGCTGGTCGCTGAAGGCGGTCGTCACGAACATCGCCACGATGGCGATCGCCTCGGCGGGAGAGTGCATGCGGGCACCGATCCCGACGACGTTGGCGTCGTTGTGCAGGCGCGCCAGCTTGGCCGTCTCCTCGTTCCACGCGAGTGCCGCGCGGGCGCCCTCGACCTTGTTGGCCGCAATCTGCTCGCCGTTGCCCGAGCCGCCCACGACCACACCGACGCTGCCCTTGTCGCGCACCACCCGCACGGCGGTCGCGATGCAGTAGGCCGGGTAGTCGTCTTCGGGGTCGTAGCGCACCGGCCCCACGTCGACCACGTCATGGCCACCACCTCGCAGCGCCGCGATCAGGTCGCATTTGAGCTCGTAACCGGCATGGTCGGAACCGACGTAAACCCGCATGCCTGCGAGTGTCTCAGGTGAATACGTGGTCTGATCGGAGGATGCGACGGTCCGTCACGCCGCTCATGGCCGGGGTTCTCGCCGTGCTGACGGTCGCCCTCACAGCCGACGTGCTCAGCCGCGGCGTCACCAACCGGGTCGACGGGCGGATGCACGCCCTGATCTATGCACATCTGTCCTACGGCGGCGCTCTACGGATCCCCTCTGTGGTGTTGTCGGTTACCGGGATGCGTGGCGTCGTCGCCGTTCCGCTGATCCTGGCGGCCATCCTTGCCGCGCGGCGGCACGGCAGCCTGCGGCCGGTGATCGTGGTCGCCATCCTGGGGGTCGGCCTCGCCGTCGGGGTCTACCTGCTCAAGCAGGGCGTCGGCCGCACCGCCCCCACTTCCGGTAGCGACAAGCTGCACGCCGGCGGTCAATCGTACCCATCCGGGCACGCCGTCAACGCGATCGTCGGTTGGGGCCTGCTGCTGGAGTACGCGGCGAGCCTCGGGGGCCGGCTGGAGCGCATCCTGACGGTCCGCCGGCGCCGGATCGCGACCGCGGTGATCGGCGCGGCCGCTGGATTCGGGATGCTCGGCCAAGACTACCACTGGTCAACCGACGTGATCGCCGGCTGGCTGATCGGCGCTGGAGTCCTCATGGTCGTGCTTGCGATGGGCCCGATCAAGCCGGCCCCCGCCCAGGTCACACCGGCAGCTGCGCCAGCACCAGCCCGGCCCTCGCCTTCGGCGTGAACCACGTACTCTTCCGTGGCATCTTGAGCCGGTCCAGATTGACCGCGAGGAAGTCCTCTACGGAGACAGGTGAGATGAGAATCGCCGCCTCCGCGCGCCCGGCGTCAACCTCACCGGTCAGCCACTCGACCGGATAGTCACCACCGATGTAATGGATGGCCGTGTCGTCGGGGCCGAGCCCGAGGACCTCGCCGAGCACCAGGTGTTCCACCACACTGTGATCGAGCCGGTCGACCACGCTGCCGTTGGTCACCTGTGGCAGCGTGACGGCGTAGGCCTGACCGTGCGGCAGATAGACCGCGATGGTGCCCGGCAGCACCGGAATGGTCACCTCGCCAACCCATGGCTCGACGTGTGCACCGACCGTCCGCAACGCCTCGAGGAAATCCTCCGGTGGCCGGCCGAGATGCTCGACCAGACGGTTGTACGGCCGGATGTGCACCGAGCTGGGTGTCGTGATCATGGCCAGGAACCGCGGTTGGCCCGACTGCTGTGCGGCCAGGCTGCGGTGATTGCCGTCGGCGACGATGAGCTCGCCGGCGCCGACGATGACCAGCAACTCGTCGCGCTCCTCGCCGGCGGGCAGCAGCCACACCTCGTGCAGCTGCCCGAGCTGGTCTTCGTCGCTCACGTCGGCGGGACCCATAGCGTTGACCAGGCCGGCCAAGCGGTCCTCGATGCCGGTGACATCGGCGGACTGCACGAGAAGCACCGGGCTCACGAGATGGCGCAACGCCTTGATCAGGGCCGTGCGCTCACCGACCTTGGCCGGGAAGACATCCTCGTTACGGATGACGCGGCCAGGCTCACCTGCCGACGCGGAGATCTGGTCGGTGTCGACCATGACGAGCAGGCCATGGGTCGTCGCGGCCTCGGAGGTGATCCGGTAGACCGCGACGAGGTCCTCGACCCGCCGGAAGTGCTCCTCGGCCTGCAACTGTTGGAGCCGCTGCACCGCGGTCGGCAGGGCATCGGCGAAGGAGGCTCCGGCGGC
>JBBPZR010000114.1:0-52174 GCA_038276285.1 Mycobacteriales bacterium
CGGGCCACTGATGATGCCCGACGGCGCGACGCTCCCGGCCACCGGCCGAACCGTGAGCGCACCGTTCGTAACGATCTTCGAGGTCGTCAACGGGTCGATCACGTCGCACCGCCCGTACTGGGATTTGGTTGGATTTATGCACCAGATTGACCGGTTGATTCCGGGCGGCCGCATCTTGCAGACCCTTGGGCTCGGTGCGGATCAACCCCGGTTCTCGCGTACCGCTTACCCAGGGGGCGTGCTGCGTCCGCTTGACGTCTCGGCGTCCGGCCCGCTGCGCGGCAGATCCGGAGGTTCGCGAGCACCCGGCACCCGGAGTCGACGTCCGCCAGCCACCGGATCATCGGCAGCATGTGCGAACGCATGGTTTCCTGGCCGGAGGTGCTCACGCGCCTGGCAGCATCTCGGGGACTACGGGCAAGAGAACGGTCGGCCCCATCGATGCCGAATCCCGCGGCGGTCTGCTGCCCTTCGGTGTCGGCCCACTGCCAAGCGATCGGCACGTCGTTCGTCGGCTTGCGCATCGTAGGTTTCATCTTCCTCTGCACTTCGCTGGTACCTACGGGCCACGAACCGTCCGGATGACCGAGCTGTGCTACGGGCCGCTGACGTTCTACCACCTCGACGTCGGGGAGAGGTGGGAAGCCTGAGCCGCTACCCGCCGGTTGGGCAGACCGTCGCCAGCTCGTAGCGCTCCAGCCAACGACCGAATTCGTCTGTGGGCATGGGCCTGCTGAGGAAGAAGCCCTGTGCCCTCTCGCAGCCCAAGTCGGTGAGGTGGCGCCAGGTGTCGTTCTCCTCGACTCCTTCGGCCACGACTCCGAGATGCAGGTTGGCGCCCAGGTCGATGATGGCCTGCGCGATCGTGGCGTCGCTGGGGTCGCGGCTCATGTTCGTGACAAAGCTGCGGTCGATCTTCACTTCTTGGATAGGCAGGCGGCGGAGATGGGACAGCGAGGAGTAACCGGTGCCGAAGTCGTCGATGGATAGCCGCACTCCCATGTCGGACAACCGCCGCAGCAGTTCTAGGTTGCGGTCGGAGTCGGTCATCACGGTGCTCTCGGTGATCTCGAAGGTCAGTAGCTGCGGTGGCAAGGCGAACTCGCCGAGCAGCTGTTCGATCTCGTCGGTTAGCTTGCCGTCCTGCAGGCTGCGCGCCGACAGGTTCACCGAGACGCCGATGTCGCGTCCCCAGTCGCGGCAGTCCGTCGCGAAGGCCAGCGACTGGCGAAGGACATCGGTGGTCAGATTGTGGATCAGGCCGCTGCGTTCGGCAACGGCGACGAATTCCTCCGGACGGATCCAGCCCTTCTCCGGGTGGTGCCAGCGAGCCAGGGCCTCCACGGTCGTCACCGCGCCGGTAGCCATAACGGCCTGCGGCTGGACGTATACCTCAATCTCATGCTCGCCGATCGCCTGCCGCAGCTCCCGCGCCAGCCCGAGCCGCTGCGGCGAGTGGAAGTCCATTTCGGGGCGGTAGACCTGCACGCCGCTCGCGCGGGACTTGGCGACGTACATTGCGACGTCAGCCCGCCGGAGCAGGCCTGAGGACTGCGTCGCGTGCTCGGGCGCCATCGCGACGCCGAATGACGCCGTGATCTCCAGCGACAGCTCCTCGAGGACTATCGGCCGCTCGAGCGAGCGCTGCAGATCGTGGGCCAGCTTGACACCCTCTTCCCCTGGCCCGGCGTCCCGCACCAGGACGGCGAACTCGTCGCCGCCAAGCCGCGCGACAAAGCCGCGCTCCCCCGCCGCCTGGGTGAAGCGCGTAGCGACCTCGCGCAGCAGCATGTCGCCGTACTGGTGCCCGAGGGTGTCATTGACCTCTTTGAAGCCGTCGAGGTCCAGCAGCAGCATTGCCACCCGCCGCTCGCCGGTGGCATCGAGCGTCTGCAACGCCTCGGTTGTCTGCTGGTGAAGCAGCACGCGGTTGGGCAACCCGGTGAGCGCGTCGTGCAGGGAGTCGTGCCGCAGCCGGTCGATGAGGCGGCTGTTCTGCCACGCCACGCTGGCGGTGTTGGCGACGGTCTCGAGCAAGCGGACGTCCTGGCGGTCGAAGGTCCGTACGTCGCCCATCCTGTTGGCGACGGTGAGCGCGCCGACCACGCCGGCGGCGCCACGTAGCGGGGTGGCGATAGCCTCCTTGAGTTGCCGCCTCAGCAGGTGCGCCCGGGCGGCCGGCTCGCGGGTGTTGCGCTGCATGAGCACTGGGGACCCGTCAGTCAGCACGCTCCTCCAGACGGGGTCCTCCTCAACCGAGTCGCCGAACGGGCGGCGGACTAGCCCGCCTGCCTGATCCAGGCGGATTGCGATGCCGCCCTGCCCCCGCGTGACGAACAGGATCTCGGCCCACTCCGCACGCAGAAGTTCCTTGGCCTGCAGCAGGATGGTGCACAGCACCTCGTCGACCTCCGGTGAGCTGCCCACCACTTCGCTGAAGCGGTACAGCCGCTCGAGGGCCAGGTGGCGACCGCTGAGCGAGGCGTACGCCCGGTAGACGAGCGTCACGCCCAGGACGCTAGCTCCCAGCGGAAGGCTCATCCAGGGATTCCAGGACAGCGCGGCGACGCTGATGATGCCGAAGATGCTGACCATGGCCGCGATCGGCGCGGCCGTAACTACGCCGGTGAGCATCTGCCGGCCGGGCCGGATGTTCTCCGCTGCCGCGATGACCGTCGTCACCGCCGTCGCCGCCAGTGTGCTGGAGGCGACAGCGGCCACCATGGCGGCCAGCCACCAGCTGGCGTTGTTCGGGTCGGCTCCGCTGCCGACCGCGTAGAAGAGGAGGAGCGCGAGGGCGATCTCCGCCGTGGCGTTTGCGACGTTGAAGGCCATCTTGATGAGGGGCTGGCGGCGCCAGAAGATCCAGACCGCCAGGGCCCCCACGATCCTGGCCAGGAGCAGCTGCCACGGGGGGATGAAGAACAGTCCGATGCACAGGGGGATCTCGCTGAGCGAGACACTGCGGGCCTCACGGCGGATCTGGACGTGCAACACCGCCGCCTCCGTACAGGCGAACACCGCCGCGAGGACCCACCACGGCAGTCGCAGGTCCCCCGGTGGCCGGAAATCGCCGGCGGCCACGAGCGCGAGCATGCCGGCGGCCAGGCAGCCGAGCGTCATGATGACCGACCAGATGCGTTTGGAGCGGCGCGGTCCCGCGGCTGACGGGGCGCCCCGGTCCAGGCGCCTCATGGCCCCGCCACCCTTGGCCAGGGCAGCGCGGGGCGGGCGCTCATTCCCATGAACTCATTCCCATGAGCTCGACGCCCATGAGCTCGACGCCCACGAGCTGGATGCCCACGAGCTTGATGCCCACGAGCTGGATGCCCAGGAGCTCGACGCCCACGAGCTGGATGCCCAGGAGCTCGACGCCCACGAGCTGGAAGCCCACGAGTCACCCGTCCATCGGGCACTGTTCCAGGTGCCGCCGGACCAGCTCGTCGCCGACGCCTCGAGCGAGGCCATTCCGTTCGAGACGAACGCGTTGCCGAAGATGTCCTGTTCGCCCACGAGCGGGATGCCGCCCATGCTGACGTGGGCCGAGCCGCGCGCGAGGTCCAGCGAGCCCGTCCCGGTGGACGCGATGTGCGACTGGGAGACAATCGGCAGCGCCCGGGAGAAGACGCTTCGGAGGTTGAGCAGGCCGGCACCCTCGGCCCGGGCATCGGTGCCACTCAGCGCGAAGGCGGTCTGGGTGAGCAGCGCTTTCACCTGGTCCGGCGTGCTGGAGGGGAAGTGCTGGAGCACCAGCGCGGCGGCCCCCGCGGTCATCGCCGTTGCCTGGGACGTGCCGCTACCCCGGAAATAGCGATCGTTGATCGCTGCCGTGGAGCCGTACGTTTGGTCGATGTACGACCCGGGGACGCGCAATCCCTGCACGTGCACGCCCGGTGCCACGAGGTCGGGGTTGCGGACGCCGTCACCGCGGCTGGAGAAGTTGGTCACCACGTCGTCCCGGCGAGTGGACGTCTGCATGCCGTCCTGGGCGCCGACTGCGATCAGGTACGGGTCGGTGGCCGGTGAGGACAATCGTAACGCCTGGGAACCGGAGTTACCGGCCGCCGTCACGACCACGATGCCGTGCCGCCAGGCGACCTCGGCGGCGTAGGCCAGCGGGTCGACCGCGTAGTCCTGAGCGGAATCGGTACCGAAGCTGAGGTTGAGCACCCGGATGTTCAGGCCCGGGTCTTGGGCGTGCTGCACAACCCAGTCGACGGCCGCAATGATCTGCGAGACGTCGGCCACGCCGCGTCCGTCGGCCACCTTGACGCTCACCAACCGGGCATCCGGGGCGACGCCCAGAAAGGCGGTGCTGTTGCCCGTGGCACCGGAGGCGTCGATCCCGGCGTCGTGGCCGGCGATGATCCCGGCCATGTGGGTACCGTGCCCGAAGCGGTCGACGTAGCGGGTCGTGTCCGACTGGCTGTCGAAGGACAGGTCAGGACCGTTGATGATCTTCCCGGTCGAGTCGAGCCCGGCCACCGGTGAGACGCCCGAGTCGATCACCGCCACGTCGATGCCCGCGCCGGTGCTCTGACCCCAGATCTGGCGGGCACCAATCACGCTTTCGGCGCTGAACAGCGAGTACGGGTCCTCGGTGGCGTTGTAGCTGCCCGGGACGCTGCCGGTCGCCGTCGATGACAACCGCACCCTGACATCCGGGGTGACGGCGAGTACGCCGGACATGCCACGAAGGCCGGCCACCGCTGTCACGGGCAACCGAACGGTTGCCGTGTCGAGGGCCGCGAGGCTGCGGAGGACCGTGCCGTCGGCCCGCCGTACGGCCGCCTCGACGGCGGGCAGGCCACCGGACTGGACGCGGACGACGTAGGCCGCGTCGGCGCCCGCGCGCGAAGGTGTCGCGGAGAGCCCCGTGGCGGCGGCAAGGGCGAGCAGCAGGCCGGCCGCGGCGGCCCATCGGGCCCGGCGGGGCAGGATCGAGATCGTCAGTTCCATGAGTACCCTGCCCACGTCGATGCGGTCCAGCTATGACTCGTCCAGCTGTGACTGGTCCAGTCACCGCCATCCCATCCGTTGCTGGTCCAGCTGTGGCTGGTCCAGCTGTGCGAGCTCCACGTCACCCCGGCCCAGTCGGCTCCGGTCCAGCTGACACCGGCCCAGGTGGCACCGAGCCACGAGGTGTCGGTCCAGCCGACGCCGGTCCAGGTGTTGCCGTTCCACATGCCGCCCAGCCAACTGGTCTTCGCCAGGGCCAACGGCGCCCAAGTGGCGCTGACGAACGGGCGGCCGAAGATGTCCTGCTCGCCGATCAGGTCGACGCCGGAGTCTGAGATCCGGGCCGATCCCCGGGATGCGTCCAGGCTGCCGGTGCCGGTCGCCAAGCTGGCGGCGGACTGGACGAGCGGGGGGACTGTCGTGAGCGCCTTGCCGAGATTCAGGGCGCCGGATCCGCGGTAGAGGGAGCTGGCGCCGGGGAACCCGGCAGCGGTCGTCATCAAGAGCTTCTTGACCTGATCAGGGGTCAGCTTCGGGTACTTCTGCAGCAGCACGGCGACAGCTCCGGACACGACAGCGGTGCTCTGCGAGGTGCCGCTGCCCCGGAAGAACCTGGTCCCGACCCGACCCTCGGGATAGGTGAGGTCGATTTCGCTGCCGGGGTCGCGCAGGCTGATGACATGTACGGCGGGAGCGACCAGGTCGACGTGCCGGCCGGTCGTGCCGTGCGAGGCGAACGCGGGAACCGTGTCGTCGCTAGTCGTCACGGTGCCCATCGGGTCCTCGCCGCCGACCGCGATGATCGACGGGTCGATCGCCGGGTCGGACAGGGTCGGGCGATTGGTCCCGTCGTTGCCGCCGGCGACCACGACCACGATGCCGTTGCGCCAGGCCGCTTCGGCGGCATAGGCGAGCGGGTCGATCAGGTAGCTCTGCGTCGAGTCGGTCCCGAAGGAGAGGTTCACGACCCGGATGTTCAGGCCCGGGTCGTGCGCATGCTGGGTGGCCCAGCCCAGCGCGGCGATCACCTGGGAGACGTCCACGCCACCGTCGGCGGCGGCTACCTTGATGTTGATCAGCCGCGCGTCCGGTGCGACCCCAACCAACTTCTGCGGGTCGGCGTAGCTCTTGGGGGTGCCGACGGCGTCACGCCCGGCGATGATGCCGGCCATGTGTGTGCCGTGCCCGAAGGTGTCGCGGTGAGCGACCGCCGGATCGGGGGACTCCAGTGAGAGGTCCGGGCCGTTGACGACGTTGCCGCTGGTCAGGCCAGTGGTTTCCGAGACGCCGGAGTCGATCAGTGCTACGTCGACGCCCTTGCCGGTGTACCCCGACTTCCACGCGCTCTGCACGTTGGCGACCTGAGTGACGTTGTAGAGCGAGCCGAAGTCGCCGGTCGGGTCGTAGCCCAGCGTCGAGTCGTACGCGAGCAGCCGGCCGCGCACGTCGGGACTCACCGCGGTTACGCCGGGCCCTTGGGACAGGCGTCGGAGCGCACTCGCGGGCACCTGCGCGGCCACGCCGCCGATGAGGTCCAGGCGACGGGTCACCGTGCCGCCGACTAGATGTACCGCCTGCGCGGCGGCGTCCACCGCACCAGCCCGTACGATCACCGCGGTCGAAACCTCCCCAGAGCCATTCACACCGGTTGCACCTGGCGGTGCGACGAGTTCCCGGGGGGGTGCCACCGTCACGAGGGCAGCCAGCGCTATAAGACCGGTCAGCAGCCGCGTCCGGTTAGAGATATGACTCCACATGTGCGTCTCTTCCTATTATGGCTCTGAGTAGCCAGTACTTGACCCTACGTGCTTCTCATCGGCTCCGCGGCTCAACTTGATAAGCCATTCGGGTGCTTTTTTTCGTGGCTGTGATCGCGCTGGGACTGGGCCGTCAAAGCAACGTCTCCCACGTCCTCACCCAGCTCGTCTACGGGACCGGGTCCAAGCGTCTACGCCTACGAGACCTGACTCACAGCCCCTTAGCGATCCTGGGTCGCGAGGCGCGTACGTCATCGCCTCCGGCCGGCCCGGACGACGACATCCCGACCTGGGCAGGTGACCCGGGAAGCCCATGCCCGGACAAGCTGGTTGGAATCGGTCGCCGCGATGAAGCCGCCGGCCCAGCCCGCCACCGGTCGTCGCGGCCCTTCCTCATCCGCCAGTGGGATTTGACGGCAGAAAAAAGTCGGTCGGAAGTCGACAAATACCTGTCGACTTGCCTGAGCTTACGGCCCCGACAATGGTCGTTGCCGAACCCGCCGACCTGCTGTCTCAGGCCATAGAGGGCGCCCCCACCAGCCCAGCAGATCGAGCCCGGTCGCTTCCTGACGTTCGAGTACATCGGGCCGCACGATTACTTCGGTGAGGCGGCGGGCGGCCAGCGGACCCGAGATTGCCATTGCGGCTTCCGCGACGGCTGCCGTCACTTCCGTACCCGCCGCGACACTCTCGCCAGTGCTACAGCAAGCCCTACGAGGTCGACTCTGTTTGCCTTTGCCTTAACTGCGGAGAGGCTCGTCACCGCCGAGATCCTGGCGACCGACACCTGGCTTCACGATCTGACCACGCGCCCATCGTGGCCACGGTTCTGATCTAGTCGGTCTCATCAAGATCCTCGTCGAAAACGCTGTCCCAGAAGGCGGGCGAGGTCACGCGCGTGCCTCGCCCGGCCGTCAGGCCAAGGATCGCCTAGGAAATGGGTCCGACCTTGTGCCACGTGATGGCCAATAGCCCAACCGTCGAGGGAGCCGGTCTCACTATGAGGCGTGGAGTGGATGTCGGCTGTGGACCAGGCTGCCCGATTGTTGACCGAGCCGGTTGACCGACTCGCCAGCCGACGATGATCGCTGTTACCGCAAGTATGACGACGAGAGAAATCGCGAAGCTCATGCTCAGCACGGTGTCATGCCCGTACGAGAGTCAGGCACTTCAGCCATGCCTTATCTCACGTGCCGAGGGCGCGGGACAGTAGGCCCGGCCGGGTGCGAGTCGCGGTCTTGGCGAAGATGGACTTGAGGTGGTCTTGCACAGTGTGTTGCGACACGAATAGCTGAGCGGCAAGCGCCTTGGTGTCGCTCCCGCTCGCGAGCAGCTCGAGCAGCTCGGTCTCGCGAGCACTCAGGCCGAACGCCCTGGCGAACAGGTCGAGCCGCTCCGCCGGTGAGCTCTCCTCGATGGTGACGGCGATGTTTTGCTGCTCCCCCTGTCCGGGTCCGCCGATCCGGGCCGCACGCAGGGTCACCCACACGCCGTCGGACAAGTGGACCCGGGCCCTCGCGGGGTGGCCGTCGACGCCTGCATCGACGGCGAGCAGCTGCGCCGCGACGTTGTAGGCGCTCGCGGGGATGGGCGGCCGGTCCTCCGCTGGCGGGACGAGGATCCGCAGGTAGTCGTGCGTGTCCGGGGGGTCATGACGACCCTGCACATAGAGCACACGATTACCGATATCGCCACCTGGCGGACAGCCTTCGGCCGGTTCGCGGCGATGCGTACGCAGGCCGGGGTGCGCAGCCAGCGCCTCCAGCAGCCTGTCGACGACGACCACTACATCGTCATCGACCTCGACTTCGACACGGTCGAGGAGGCGCAGAGCTTCTTGACGTTTCTCCAGACCAACGTATGGTCCTCGCCCACGGCCTCGCCAGGGTTAGCAGGCCCTCCGCGCACCGCCATCCTCGAGAAGGCCTTTGTCCCTGCACCGGCAGGTGGAGAGCGCGCACAATAGAGCGATCTCAGCAAGGGACTCGAAGAAGTCGCCTTGCCGCGCAGCATCGCCTTCATGAAGTACTGGTCACGGTCGGCCGGGTATCCGTACCGCGATTTGGTGTACCTCAACGTAGCGATGTTCTGCCATACCGCATCTAGGCGTCATCGCCGGGGCCGGGCGGTTCGTTGCGGACGGCCCGCTCGACGTCGCGGTAGATATCGAGGGCCACCGGCCGTCGCATCTCCTCGGCGAGGTGGCCGAGCAGACCTGCCGCCCGCGCAGCCCTTCCTCCTCGGCGATCCGCAAGATCACCGGCGTACGGGGATCGCCGTCCTTGTGCATCGGGTGCCCCAGCCCGGGGATCAGCCGACCGGCATCGCGCTGACCCCGCGCCGCCTCGCGCGCGATCACGTCCCAGCCGTCGTCGGTCGCTGGCAGGTCGGCGCCGTGTGCCGTCAAAGCCGCGGCCAGGAATCGGCTCACGTCCTCCGTGACACCCAGGAACACCGAGCCCCCGCCGAGCAGCCCTGCCGCCAAGGCGCCCTGCGGGGCCTCCGGTGCGCCGGCCAGGGTCAGCCGGGCCGCGATGACGGTCGGCGTGAAACCGTGATCTGCGAGGGACACGAGTACGGCCTCGAACAGCCGCAACTCGCCCGGGCCCGCGCGTCAAGCCACCGCGCGTCGTCGCCGCCGAGCCGAGACTCCTCCTCGACATGTCCCCGTACGGCCGCCACCTGCGCGGCTCCGCGGGCGAGGGTCAGCGTCCCGCCCTTGGCGTACTGCGCATCGACACGGTGCTCCGCGCACCAGCGGCCGACGTCGTCGATCGTGCGCTCCAGCGCGTGCCGCTGCCGCAGCGCCGCGTCGATCCCGTGCTTGCGCGCGACCCGCCGCCACGACGTCGCGAACAGCGCGGAGCACCAGCCGCCGTTGCGGCCGGACGCCCCCTAACCGGCGATCTCGCGCTCGACAATGACGACGCGCAGGGTCGGGTCGTGCCGCAGCAGGTGGTGCGCCGTCCACAACCCGGTGTAGCCGGCACCGACGATGGCGACGTCGGCGTCGGCGTGACCGGGCAGCGGCGCGCGTTGGGTGAGGTCATCGCCGCAGGTTTCGAGCCAGTACGACGGCGGGGTCTCCACCGTCGCAACTCTGTCACGGCGCCCGCTTGGTCGACGCGTGTGCATTCCGACGCTTTAGGCCCGGGACAGGGCTGCCGATACGCAGGAGGAATGCCGCCGGGCAGGGCGCGTATGTGCTCGCCTCCCCCCACGAGGACTAGGATGCGCTGATGCGCAAGACCACAACATTGGCCCTCCTGACGGGTCTTGTCGCCGTTCTGGCGCCGATCTCCCTCTTGGCACCGCAAGCACAAGCCGCCACGGCTGCGTCGCCGAAGGTTGCGGCGGTGACGGCTGCGGCAGTGAAGGCTGCGGCGGTGAAGGCCGCGGCGGTGAAGGCCGCGGCGGTGACGGCCGCGGCGCTGCCCGGTGGGCGCAGCACGTACGTCGTGACCATGATGGGCGGCGTGAACGGAGCGATGTACTCGAAACTGTCGATGTACCTGTTCGCCACCAACGGCACCGTGACCCAGCGGTACTGGTACTGGCGCCAGGACATGATTTCCGGCTTCAGCAATGCCGCCCGTTGGAAGGTCTACACCGGATACACCACGAGCGGCTGCCGGTACGCCTGCCCGGTGCGTACCCCGCTCGGCTTCCAGCCGGGCACCAGCCCGAAGTCCATCTCCGGCACCTGGCGGACCGACTCCAACGGCAACCTGGCCGTGAGGTGGACCGCGACGGCGCATGAGGGGTGGCGACTGAACTCCAGCCAGGCCGGCTTCACCACCATGACGGTCATGACCGCCTACAGCACCGGGGCCATCCAAAGGGGTTGGGGATTCGGGTCCAGGGCAAGTGCCAGCCAGGGCGCGTCCATGGCGGCGGTGCACGCCTCGAGGCAGCTGCTCGGGCCGCTGGCGATCAACTATTACGGCGTGCGCACCAAGGTGTATCCGGTGCAGTCCTTCTACTTCCCGTACTACAGCGAGTGTGTCGGCGGCCGGTGCCTGCAGTCGAACCAGAACACCGCAGCCGACAAGCGGACTTGGTACAACAGCTACCTCGCCGGCAACCCGGCGACGGACGGGCGAAAGGTCTACTGGAACTCCGAGAACGGCTCGGTGGCGCAGTGGGAAAATCCCGGCACGGTGTGCATCGGCTACGGCGGTGGACATACGAATGCCGTCCTGCAAGTGCTCGACGACAACGGGCGCTTCTTGGGCTTTGTCGGCGCCGAAGCGAGCATGGACCGGCGCAACTACCTGCAGGACGAGGTAGGCGCCTGGGTCGGCGTGCTGCAGCCCATGCTCGCGACCATCTCCCCATACTTATAAGCGTCGGGGCCGGGCACCCGCGGAGCTGTCCTCACCGTCGCCAGCCGGTGACGTAGTCCGGCGCCGAGAGGCCGTTGGCCGCGACGCGACTGCCCGGCACCCGCTCCAGCGGGAGGACACCGGCCCACGGGGGCCAGTTCATGTC
This sequence comes from Mycobacteriales bacterium, assembly GCA_038276285.1. Lineage (GTDB taxonomy): Bacteria > Actinomycetota > Actinomycetes > Mycobacteriales > QHCA01 > QHCA01. Next base: position 11,208 of record JBBPZR010000114.1, read on the forward strand.
CTCGGCCTCGTCGCCTGGGGGACCGGCGCTGATCTTCAGCGAGACCTCCTCGATCGGCAGCGCGACGACGATCGTTGCCGCGAGCTCCTGACGGTTCGGCGGCCGTGCGTGAGGCCAGCGGCCCGGCATGATGTGCTCGGCGATGATCCGCAGCCACGACTCCTTGTCGCCATTCGGGGGGGGCGGAGGCCCGCCCGAGCACCATCACCGACCGGTAGTTCATCGACGAGTGGAACACTGACCGCGCGAAGGCCGACCCTGTCGTCACCATCCGTCGATGTTAGGGATCGTCTTCAGACCGCCCGTCCGGCGTCCCCGGCCCCCTACCATTGGATTGGGGTGCCGGGGAGGTAGACGACCCAGTTCGGCATCTCCGCTGGGAGCACATCACCACCGACCAGCTTCGACTACTCCGACCTCCGGCTCGGCTCACCGGCGATCGCCACGGACGGCGAGGTCGCGGGTGTCTTGCACGTGCGGAACACCGGCGACGGCGCCGCTGTGGTCCTACCAGCGGTCGTGCACGTGCGAGCGGATGTGCCGGTCGTACACGTGCCGGACCTCGGCCTGCTGCGCCGCGGTGAGCGGCGGTAGCTCGGCGGCGGCGGCGTTGGACTGCGCCTGCCCGTGGTGCCGCGCGCCGGGGATGACGACGGTGACGCCCGGTTGGTCGATGATCCACCGTAGGGCGAACTGCGCCATCGTGGCCCCTGCGGGAACCATCTCGGCCAGCTCACGGACGGCGGCCAGCCCCACCTCGTAGGGCACGCCGGCAAACGTCTCGCCCACGTCGAACGCCGTCCCAGTCCGGTTGTAGTTGCGGTGGTCGTCGGGAGCGAACGTCGTGCTCTCGTCATACTTGCCGGAGAGCAGCCCGGAGGCGAGCGGCACCCGGGCGATGACGCCCACGCCGGTGCGCTGCGCTGCCGGCAGCACCTCGTCCAGCGGCTTCTGCCGCAAGCAGTTGAGGATGATCTGGACCGTCGCCACCCCGGGCCGGGCGACGGCGATGAGCGCCTGCTCGCACGTCTCCACCGAGACGCCGTAGTTGCGCAGCCGACCCTCGATGACCATCTCATCGAGCGCGTCGTACACCTCGTCTGCGGAGTAGACCGGCGTCGGCGGGCAGTGCAGCTGGACGAGGTCGATCGTGTCGACGCCGAGGCACGCGCGTGACCGGTCGTTCCAGCTGCGGAAGTTCTGTCGGGTGTAGTTCTCCGGTAGCTGCTCGACGCGCCGGCCCATCTTCGTCGCCACGACCAGCCCGTCGTCGGCTCGGGCTGCCCGCAGCCGGCCGATGAGCCGCTCCGACCGCCCGTCGCCGTAGACATCCGCGGTGTCGATGAAGGTCACGCCGGATTTGACCGCCGTCTCGAGCACGCCCATGGCGGCACCGTCGTCGACATCCCCCCAGTCGCCGCCGAGCTGCCAGCCCCCCAGCCCAACAACACCGACCAGTCGGCCGGTCCGTCCCAGCACCCGCTGCTCCATCCCGCAACCCTAGCCCGGAGTTCCGAGCTCGTTGAGGGCTGACAGTTGGTTTGACCTGCGGCAACACCGCCCGGGCCTGCTCGTACTCCACCTCGAGTTGAGGCGGTGCGCCCAGCACGTAGAGCGGGAACCTCCTCCGCGTTTGATTCGGCGCGAGCGTGGCGATCGTGCCGTGGTCGTCTCCGACAGAAGGTCTGCGCGTCAGCGACTGACCACGGTGATCTCGAAGCTGTAGGCCTCGGCGCGGTAGGCGTGGCGTCCGAGCTCTACGGCTCGTCCTCGGTCGTCGTAGGTGATGCGTTCCATCGTCAGCAGAGGTGCATTCTTACTGACGCCGAGCAGCCGGGCTTGTGCATAGGTCGCTGCAGCAGCACCGATGCGCTGGTTGGCGATGCGCATGTGGACGTTCATCCTTCGCATCAGGGCGTAGAGTCCCTCTCGTTCAAGGTCCTCCCGGCCGGGTGCGAGATCGATGGGCAGCCAGTTGCGCATGATGGCAAGCGCCTCGCCGTCGGCCTTGCGGACGCGTTCGATGTACGCGACTTTCTCGCCGTGCTCGAGACCGAGGACGCCCGCCACATCCTCGTCCGCCGGACAGGTCTCCAGTTTGAGCACCTCTGTCGACGGCTTGCGGTGCGACTTGGCAAGGTCGTCGTAGAGGCTGCTTAGCTCGACATGTCGCTTGAGGGCGCCCTGGATCACTTGGGTCCCGACCCCCCGCTTACGGACCAGCAGGCCCTTGTCGACCAGCTCCTGGATGGCCCGGCGCATTGTCGGTCGGGAGACGCCGAGCCGATCGGCTAGCTGAATCTCGTTGTCGAGCCGCTGCCCTGCACCCAGGTCGCCCCGGTCGATCGCCGCCTCGAGCTGGCTGGCCAGCTGAAAGTAGAGCGGCACCGGACTGGAGTGGTCGAGCCCCACCTCGTGCAGCGCGCTGTCTATCTGGTCACCACTTTGCGTCCACACGTCCACATCCTACTTTGTAAACATGTCATAGCAAAGTCTTGAGGGTGCCATAATCAAGGTGCTTACATGTCCGGAAGACCTCGCCGGGCGGCTGGCCCGATTCGACAGCGGAGGTTCCAGTGCACTTGGACATCGGCGGCATCGTCCCCTTCGGGCGCTGTGCGGCCGGCTCGCCTGCGGGGTGAGCAGGTGACGGCCGAAACAGCGGGTCAGCCGGCCTTCGATGTCCTCACCATGGGCCGGATCGGTGTGGACCTCTACCCGCAACAGGTCGGTGTGTCGCTGCGGGAAGTCGAGACCTTCGGCAAGTACCTCGGTGGCAGCGCCACGAACGTCGCCGTTGCCGCCGCACGTTACGGCCGGAGGAGCGCGGTGATCACGCGAACCGGCGAGGACCCGTTCGGTGAGTTCCTGCACGACGCCTTGCACGGGTTCGGGGTGGACGATCGCTACGTCACCGCTGTGCCAGGTCTGCCCACTCCGGTCACCTTCTGCGAGATCTTTCCCCCCGACGACTTTCCGTTGTACTTCTACCGCTTGCCGAAGGCGCCGGACCTCGAGATCAGCGCTGCCGAGCTCGACATGGACGCCGTGCGCGTGGCCAAGCTCTTCTGGGTCACGGTGACAGGGCTGTCCCAGGAGCCGAGCCGATCGGCGACGCTCGCTGCGCTCGAGGCTCGCGGGAAGTCAGGCTTCACCGTCCTCGACCTCGACTACCGGCCGATGTTCTGGTCGTCGCGCGAAGAGGCCCGCGGCCGGGTCCAGGAGGCCCTCGGGCTGGTGAACGTGGCGGTGGGCAACCTCGACGAGTGCGACACGGCGGTCGGTGAGCGGGAGCCGGGCGAAGCCGCGCGGGCGCTGCACAAGGCCGGCGTTGACCTGGCCGTGGTGAAGCAGGGCCCAGCCGGGGTGCTTGCCTCCAGCGGCTCGGAGGAGGTCGTGGTTCCGCCCGTGCCCGTCGAGGTGGTCAACGGGCTCGGCGCAGGCGACGCCTTCGGTGGGGCGCTGTGCCACAGCCTGCTGGCGGGCTGGGATCTGGAGCGCTCGATGCGGTTCTGCAACGTGGCGGGAGCGATCGTGGCGTCTCGGTTGTCGTGCGCCGACGCGATGCCCACGGAGCAGGAAGTGGAGACCAAGCTCCGGGAGGCCGACGGTGCGTGAGGAACGGCTGCGCGAGCTCGTGCAGATCAGGGTCCGTCGGCCACAGGCGGTCGCGGAGGCCGCTGCGCGGCGGCGGCGTCCGGATTCCTGGGTCGGCGAGCAAGGCAGGCTGATGATGATCGCGGCCGACCATCCGGCCCGAGGCGCCCTCCGCAGCGGCGACAACCCGCTAGCCATGGCCGATCGTGTCGACTTGCTGGACCGACTCTGCCTTGCCCTGTCACGGCCTGGGGTCAACGGTGCGCTCGGGACCCCGGACATCCTCGAGGACCTGCTCCTCCTCGGGGCGCTGGAGGACAAGGTCGTCGTCGGATCAATGAACCGCGGCGGGCTCGCCGGGACGGCGTTCGAGATCGACGACCGCTTCACGGCCTACGACGCGCCGAGCATCGCGGCCGCAGGCTTCGAGGGCGGCAAGATGCTGATGCGCATCGACCCTGCGGACTGGAGCACAGCGCCAACCCTCGAGTCGTGCGCGCGGGCCGTGTCCGCGCTCGCGCGGCACGGGCTGATGGCGATGGTCGAGCCGTTCATCTCCCATCGCGTCGAGGGCCGCGTCAAGAACGAGCTGACGGCCGAGGCCATGATCCGCGCCATCACCGTCGCGTCAGGGCTCGGCGCGACCTCTGCCTACACCTGGCTCAAGGTGCCGGTGGTCGACGAGATGGAGCGCGTGATGTCGGCGAGCACACTTCCCGCGCTGATCCTCGGCGGGGAGGTGGCGGCCGATCAGGATGGGGCGTTCGTGAGCTGGAGCAAGGCCCTGGCGCTGCCGACCGTGCAGGGACTCGTCATCGGGCGCTCGCTGCTGTATCCGCCGGATGACGACGTCGCCGCCGCCGTCGACACCGCAGTGGGGCTGCTGTGAACGCAGGCACCACGGCAAGCACCGCGCTGCCACCGGTGGTCCGCCGCGGCACCGCCGCCGACGGTGAATTCTCGCTGGTGGTGACGCCGGAGCGCGCCGGGTGGTCCTTCAGTGGACTGCGGGTGCTCGAGCTGGAACCCGGGGACTGTGCCGTAATCGAGACCGGCGACGACGAAATGATCGTGCTGCCGCTGGCCGGTGGGGGAGTCGTGGCCTGCGACGAACAGCGCTTCACCCTGACCGGTCGATCGAGCGTTTTCGACGGTGTCACCGACTTCACCTATGTCCCTCGCGACGCGCGGGTCGAGATCTCGTCGCCTTCCGGTGGCCGCTTCGCTCTCCCAGCGGCGCGGGCATCGCGCCGCCTGCCCGCTCGCTACGTCCCAGCCGCCGACGTGGCCGTCGAGTTGCGCGGCGCTGGTCAGGCAAGCCGCCAGGTGAACAATTTCTGCTCCCCCGAAGCGTTCGAGGCCGATCGCCTCATCGCGGTCGAGGTCCTGACCCCAGGGGGCAACTGGTCGTCGTACCCGCCCCATAAGCACGACGAGCAGCGAGCGGGCGAGTCGGCGCTCGAGGAGATCTACTACTTCGAGGTCTGCGGTGACGGGCCCGCGTACCAGCGCGTCTACTCCTCGGGTCCGGGGCGCGAGATCGATGTCTGCGCTGAGGTCAGCAGCGGAGACGTGGTGCTGATCCCGCACGGTTATCACGGGCCGTCCATGGCGGCGCCGGGCTATGACCTCTACTACCTCAACGTCATGGCCGGTCCGGGTGAGCGCGTGTGGCGCTTCTGCGACGACCCCGAGCACGCCTGGATCCGCAGGACGTGGGAGGGCATGGAGATCGATCCCCGGCTGCCACTCACATCGGTCGGAGGGCAGGAATGAGCGACCCGATCCGGTTGACCGTGGCGCAGGCCATGGTGCGTTTCCTCGCCAACCAGTACAGCGAGCGGGACGGCGTGGAACAGCGGCTGATCGCCGGCTGTTTCGGCATCTTCGGTCACGGCAACGTGGCCGGCGTCGGACAGGCGCTGCTGGAGGCCGAGCTCGAGGATCCCGACCTCTTGCCCTACCACCAGGCGCGCAACGAGCAGGGCATGGTGCACGCCTCCGCGGCCTACGCCCGCATGCGCAACCGGCTGTCGACGATGGCCTGCACCTCCTCGGTCGGACCGGGCGCGACGAACATGGTGACCGGTGCGGCGCTGGCCACGATCAACCGCCTGCCGGTGCTGCTGCTGCCCGGTGACATCTTCGCCACGCGGGTGTCCAGCCCGGTACTGCAGGAGCTCGAGGTCCCAAGCGGGTACGACGTGTCCGTCAACGACGCGTTCCGCCCTGTGTCCCGGTTCTTCGACCGTGTCTGGCGGCCGGAGCAGCTGCCCCAGGCCCTGCTGGGAGCGATGCGGGTGCTGACCGACCCGGCAGAGACGGGGGCGGTGACGTTGGCGCTCCCGCAGGATGTGCAGGCGGAGGCCTTCGACTGGCTGGTCGAGCTGTTCCGGAAGCGGGTCTGGCACGTCGCGCGTCCCGTGCCGGAGCCGGCAGCGCTGCGGCGCGCCGTCGAGCTGATCAGGTCTGCGCAACGCCCGCTGATCGTGGCGGGTGGCGGGGTCATCTACTCCGAGGCGACAGATGCGCTTCGGAAACTCGTGGAGGCGACGGGCATCCCCGTGGGGCAGTCGCAGGCCGGCAAGGGCGCCCTCCCCTACGACCACCCTCTCTCCCTGGGGGCGATCGGCAGCACGGGTACGACGGCCGCCAACCGCATCGCAGCGCAGGCGGACGTGGTGATCGGCATCGGCACGCGCTACAGCGACTTCACCACGGCGTCCCGCACCGCCTTCGCCGCGCCGGGGGTCCGCTTCGTGAACATCAACGTGGCCGCGATGGACGCCGCCAAGCACGTGGGTGTCGGGGTGGTCGCGGATGCCCGTGAGGCCATCACCGCTCTCCACAGCGCGCTCGAGGGTTGGACGGTCGAGCCGGACTACCGCCAGCAGGCACGCGATCTCGCCGAGGAATGGGACGCGACGGTGGAGCGGGCCTATCACCTCGGGCACCGGCCCAAGCCCGCACAGTCAGAGGTCATCGGCGTCGTCAACGAGGTCTCCGAGCCGCGTGACGTCGTCGTGTGCGCCGCCGGCTCGATGCCGGGCGACCTGCACAAGCTGTGGCGTACGCGCGATCCCAAGGGTTACCACGTCGAGTACGGCTTCTCGTGCATGGGCTACGAGATCGCCGGTGGCTTGGGCGCCAAGATGGCCTGCCCCGACCGGGACGTGTACGTCATGGTCGGTGACGGCTCCTACCTGATGATGGCGCAAGAGCTCGTCACGGCGGTGCAGGAGCACGTCAAGCTGATCGTCGTCCTCGTGCAGAACCACGGTTTCGCCTCGATCGGTGAACTGTCCGAGACGTTGGGGTCGCAACGGTTCGGCACGTCCTACCGCTACCGCAACGACCGGTCGCGCCGGCTCGACGGAGATGTCCTGCCGGTGGATCTCGCGGCAAACGCGGAGAGCCTCGGCGTCCGCGTGCTGCGGGCCGAGGGCATCGACGAGTTCCGCGACGCGCTTCGCAAGGCCAAGGAGATGGACGGGCCCGTTCTGGTCCACATCGAAACCGACCCGCTCGTCCCCGCGCCGAGCAGCGAGTCGTGGTGGGACGTCCCCGTCGCCGAAGTGTCCCAGCTCGAATCCACGCAGAAGGCCCGCAAGTCCTATGACAGCAGCAAGAGCGACCAGCGCATCTTTCTCTGAACCGGCAGCATTCCCACCAGGAGGGATTCACTTGCGGACCATTACCCACTGGATCGGCGGCAAGCCGACCGCCGGGAACTCGACCCGCACCAGCGCCGTGTGGAACCCGGCGACGGGTGAGCAGCAGGCAGAGGTCGTCCTCGCCAGCACGGCCGACGTCGACGAAGCGGTCAAGGCGGCGGCGAAGGCGTTCGAGCAGTGGTCGCAGTCATCGCTGAGCCAGCGCACCAAGATCCTGTTCAACTTCAGGGAACTGGTCAACGCCCGCACCCAGGAGCTCGCCGAGATCGTCTCCGACGAGCACGGCAAGGTGGTCTCCGACGCCCGCGGCGAGGTACAGCGCGGTCTCGAGGTGGTTGAGTTCGCCTGCGGCATTGCCACTCTGCTGAAGGGCGACTACTCCGACCAGGCCTCCAGGGGCGTCGACGTCTTCTCGTTCCGGCAGCCGCTCGGGGTAGCCGCGGGCATCACCCCGTTCAACTTCCCGGTCATGGTCCCGATGTGGATGCACCCGGTCGCGATCGCGTGCGGCAACACGTTCGTGCTGAAGCCCAGCGAGCGCGACCCCAGTGCCTCGATGCTCGTGGCCGAGCTCTGGGCGGAGGCCGGCTTGCCGGAGGGGGTCTTCAACGTCGTCCACGGCGACAAGGAGTCCGTCGATGCACTGCTGGATCACCCGGGCGTCGCCTCGGTGTCGTTCGTCGGGTCGACCCCGATCGCGAAGTACATCCACGAACGTGGCACGGCCAACGGCAAGCGGGTGCAGGCCCTCGGCGGAGCCAAGAACCACGCGATCGTGCTGCCCGACGCGGACCTCGACTACGCCTCCGACCACCTCGTCGCTGCCGCATTCGGTTCCGCGGGCGAGCGGTGCATGGCCATCTCGGCGGCGGTCACGGTCGGCGACGTCTCCGATGACCTCGTCGCAGCAGTCAGCGCGAAGGCCAAGGCCGTCCGAGTGGGATCCGGCCGGGACCCGGATAGCGAGATGGGGCCGGTGGTCACCAGCGCCGCCCGTGACCGCATCGTCGGCCTGATCGGCGCAGGCGAGAGCCAGGGCGCCCGCCTCGCCGTCGACGGGCGTGGTCTCGTCGTCGATGGCTACGAGAATGGCTTCTTCGTCGGTCCGACTGTCATCGACCAGGTGACACCCGAGATGGACGTCTACCGCGAGGAGATCTTCGGACCCGTGCTCGCGATCGTCCAGGCCGACGACGTCGACGAGGCCATCCGACTCATCAACGCCAACCCCTACGGCAATGGCACCGCCATCTTCACGTCCAGTGGCGAGGCGGCCCGCCGGTTCCAGCGGGGAGTCAACGTCGGCATGATAGGCATCAACGTGCCCATTCCTGTGCCCATGGCCTACTACTCCTTCGGCGGATGGAAAGACTCCCTCTTCGGCGACAAGCACATCCACGGTCCCGAAGGCGTCTCCTTCTTTACCCGAGCGAAGGTCGTCACCTCGCGCTGGCCACATGTCGAACATGCCAGCGGCGCCAGCTACCACTTCCCGACAGCTCAGTGATGGAGGCTGCCACCACCTGCCGATCAGCCAACCAGTCGTCCGCTACCAGCGTTTCAATCCCAAACCGGAAGGACGGAATGATGTTCAGGAAGAACATGCGGCTTTTCGCCGTGGCACTCGCATTGCCGCTTGTGCTCGCAGCCTGTACCAGTGGCAGCAAAAGTGACACCGCCACCAAGAAGGGCGGGTCCGGCGGTGGCACCGGCTCCTACGGCTACAAGTTCGCCGTGATCACTCACGCGGCGGCAGGTGACTCGTTCTGGGATGTTGTGAAGAAGGGGGCCGAGAAGGGCGGCAAGGACGAAGGCGTCGACGTCAAGTACCAAGGTGACGGCGACCCGCAGAAGCAGTCCCAGCTCATCGACGCCGCGGTGAACGAGAAGGTCGACGGCATCGTCGTCTCCATGGCCAATCCGGACGCCCTGAAGGGCTCGATCGAGAAGGCCGTGGCCGCCGGAATTCCGGTCATCACGATCAACTCGGGCCAGAGCCGTTCGAAGGAGTTCGGCGCGCTGGCGCACGTCGGCCAGGACGAGTCGGTCGCGGGTGAGGGCGCAGGAGAAAAGATGAAGGCAGCCGGGGTCACCAAGTCCCTCTGTGTGATCCAGGAGGCCGGCAACGTCGGCCTGGAGCAGCGCTGCGCCGGCTACAAGAAGGGTCTGGGCGGCACCGTCGAGAACCTTCAGGTGCAGAACAGCGATCCGGCCGGGGCACAGGCGACCATCAAGGCCAAGCTGCAGTCCGACAAGTCGATCGATGGCGTCCTGACGCTGGGGCCGGTCATCGGCGGCGCCGCGATCCAGGCGGTGGCCGACGCAGGGTCGAAGGCGAAGCTCGCGACCTTCGACCTCAACGCCGATGTCACCAAGGCGATCGCCGGCGGCAAGATGCTCTTCGCCGTCGACCAGCAGCAGTACGTTCAGGGATACCTGCCGATCGTGATGCTCACGCTCTACAAGTCCAACCTGAACACCATCGGTGGTGGCCAGACCGTGCTCACCGGGCCCGGGTACGTCACCAAGGACAACGCCGACAAGGTCGCCGGCCTTGCTAAGGCGGGCACCCGCTAAGAGGCAGCTGCGGAGGAGGGCCGGGCTGTCGACCCTCCTCCGCACCGGCTCCTCACCCTCAGGAGGGACCATGTCCGTAACCACCGCCCCGCCGACACACGTGGACGAACGGGTCGCCAGCGTCAGTTTCCTGCGACGGCTGCTGCTCAAGCCCGAACTCGGGTCGCTCATCGGCGCCATCGTCGTCTTCCTCTTCTTCGCGGCGCTGAGCAGCACGTTCTGGTCGGCCTCCGGCGTCGCCAACTGGCTCGACCCGGCGTCCACCTACGGAATCATGGCCGTGGGGGTGGCGCTGCTGATGATCGGCGGACAGTTCGACCTGTCGTCGGGGGTCCAGCTGGCCACTGCCGGGCTCACGACCGCGATCCTGACCACGAACTACCACCTTGTCATCTGGGTGTCGCTCCTCGTGTCACTCGCTGTCTGCCTGTCGATCGGCTTGCTCAACGGTTACCTGGTGATGCGCACCGGTCTGCCCAGCTTCATCATCACGTTGGGGACCTTCCTGATGCTCCAGGGCGCCAATCTGGGCCTGACCAAGGTCATCACCGGCACCGTGCAGGTCAGCGGTATCGATCAGGAGCCCTACTTCAGCGGCGCGCACGCGATCTTCGCCAGTCAGGTCAACCTGTTCGGGCAGCAGTTCTACATCGCCATCCTGTGGTGGATCGTCTTCACCGCGCTCGCGTCGTACCTGCTGTTGCGGACCCGCTTCGGTAACTGGATCTTCGCGGTCGGCGGCGACTCCAACGCGAGTCGCAACGTCGGCGTCCCCGCGGGGCGGACCACGATCACACTCTTCATGGGCGTCTCCTTCTTCGCGTGGTTCGTCGGCAACACTCAGCTGTTGCGGCTGACCTCGATCCAGTCCAGCGCCGGCCTTGGACTCGAGCTCTACTACATCGCCGCGGCCGTTATCGGGGGCTGCCTGCTGACGGGTGGGTTCGGGTCCGCGATAGGTGCGTCGATCGGGGCGCTCATCATCGGCATGACCTCGCAGGGCATCGTCTACGCCGGGTGGGACTCGGACTGGTTCAAGCTCTTCCTGGGAGGCATGTTGTTGCTGGCCGTTCTCACCAACCAACTCGTGCGCAAGCTCGCCGAGCAGAGCAGGAGATGACCGCCATGTCAGAGACCCCCGGGACGCCGGCCACTCCGCAGGCCGCGGTGTCCAACGGTGAGCACCCGCTCCTCGAGATCCGCGGCATCTCGAAGTTCTTCGGGAGCGTGATCTGCCTCACTGACATCTCAACGACCGTCCGCGCCGGACAGGTCACCTGCGTGCTCGGCGACAATGGCGCCGGCAAGTCGACCCTCATCAAGATCCTCAGCGGCGTCTACCAGGCCGACGAGGGCCAGCTGCTGATGGACGGCGAACCGGTGCACTTTGCCAGCCCGCGTCACTCCCTCGACGCAGGGATCGCCACGGTTTTCCAGGACCTCGCGATGATCCCGCTGATGGCCATCTGGCGGAACTTCTTCCTCGGCTCGGAACCCACCAAGGGCGTGGGGCCGTTCAAGCGTTTCGACAAGGAGACCGCCAAGGGCATCACCCGAAAGCAGATGCTCGAAATGGGCATCGACATCCGCGACCCCGACCAGCCCGTCGGCACCCTGTCCGGTGGCGAGCGTCAGTCCGTCGCCATCGCCCGGGCGGTGCACTTCGGCGCCAAGCTTCTCATCCTCGACGAGCCGACGTCGGCGCTCGGCGTCAAACAGGCCGGCGTCGTGCTGAAGTACATCCTTCAGGCCCGCGACCGCGGTTTGGGCGTCATCTTCATCACCCACAACCCGCACCACGCCTTTCCGGTAGGTGACCGCTTCCTGCTTCTCAAGCGCGGCAAGAGCCTCGGAGACTTCGCCAAGGACGACATCACGCGGGAGGAGCTCACCCAGCTCATGGCGGGCGGTGCAGAGCTTGAAGAGCTCAGCCACGAGCTGGAGGCAGGCGGTGCGCAGTCCGCCAGGGCGGCCCAAGTGCTCGAGGAAGAGGTCAAGGAGCTCGGCATGCCCGGGGGTACGTCAGCGGGTCGCACTTGACAGAGACCCGCAGGCCGCGACGCCTTCTGCTCGGGAGTTGCCCCGACTCGTGGGGGGTCTGGTTCGACGACGACCCGAAGCAGACCCCATGGCATCGCTTCCTCGACGAGTTGTCCGGTGTGGGGTACGAGTGGCTCGAGCTCGGGCCGTACGGCTACCTGCCGACCGACCCGTCGCGTCTTCAGGACGAGCTCGACAAGCGTGGCCTCAAGGTCGCGGCCGGGACGATGCACGGGCACAGCGGGCTACACCGGGCAGAAGACTTTGAGGAGATCCTCGCTGCGACCCGCAGAGTGGCGCAACTGACCCAGGCTGTGGGCGCCAAGCACGTGGTGTTCGTTCCGGTGCCCGGCTACCGGGACGACAGCACCGGCGCCTACCTCGAGTCGGCCGAACTCACGGACGACGAGTGGCAGACGCTCATCCGCTCCACGAACGAGCTCGGCCGCATCCTCTCCGAGGACTACGGGGTGCGGCTGCAGTTCCACCCGCACGCCGACAGTCACGTCGAGACCCAGGCCCAGACCGAGCGGTTCCTCGACGAGAGCGACCCGCGGTACGTGTCCCTGTGCCTTGACACCGGACATCTGGCCTACCGGCGGGCCGACAGCGTCGCCATCATCCGCAACTATCCCGACCGCATCGGCTACGTGCACATCAAGCAGATGGACCCGGCGATCGTCGACAAGGCTGAGCAGGACGACCTCGCCTTCGGCCAGGCGGTCGCCATGGGTGCCAGCTGCGAGCCACCACAGGGGCTGCCCGACCTTCCTTCGGTAGTCGACGCACTCGCCGAGCTCGATGCTGAGCTCTTCGTGGTCGTCGAGCAGGACATGTACCCCGTCGAATTCGACAAGCCCAAGCCTATCGCTGCTCGGACGCGCTCCTACCTGCGCACCCTCGGCATCGGTACCTGACAAAGGCCGAGGCAGGAGTCCAGAGGATGACCGTTCGCGTCGGGGTGATCGGCGTGGGGATGATCGGGCAAGACCACATCCGCCGGCTCACCAACGTGCTCGCCGGCTGCCGGGTTGTCGCCGTGTCCGACGTCGACCTAGCACGGGCACAGGAGGCGGCCAGCGGGGTGCCGGGGTCGCGCGTTCACACCACGGGCCAGGAACTCATCCGCGACGAGGAGGTCGACGCCGTATTGGTCGCCTCGTGGGGGCCGACCCACGAGGAATATGTCCTGGCAAGCATCGAGGCCGGCAAGCTCGTCTTCTGCGAGAAGCCGCTCGCCACGACACAAGAGGCCTGCCTGCGCATCATCGACGCCGAGGTGGCAGCCGGGCGGCAGCTCGTCCAGGTCGGGTACATGCGCCGCTACGACACGGCGTACCGCGCGCTCAAAGAGGTCGTTGACGGCGGTTCCATCGGGACTCCTCTCATCGTGCACTGTGCGCACCGCAACCCGTCCGTCCCCGCGCACTACACGCGTGAGATGGCGATCAGTGACACCGCGGTGCACGAGATCGATGTGGTGCGGTGGCTGCTCGAAGAGGAGATCGTGGCGACTACGGTGCTCACGCCGCGGCGCAGTCGTCACGGCGGCGAGCTTCAAGACCCGTTGATCGTCCTCTTTGAGTCCGAGAGCGGCGTGCTGGTTGACGTCGAGGTCTGCGTCAACATCCGGTACGGCTACGACATCAGGGGCGAGGTCGTCGGCGAGGACGGGACCGCCGCGCTCGCGGACTCAAGCCCCGTGGTGGTGAGGACCAACGGGGCAGTCACCAGTCGAGTGCCGACCGACTGGCGCGAACGCTTCATCCGGGCCTACGACATCGAACTCCAGGAGTGGATCGACGCAGTGGCCGCGGGCCAGGCGACCGGACCCAGCTCGTGGGACGGCTACGCCGTCGCCGCGGTGTCGGACGCCGCGCTCGAGGCAATGCGCACCGGCGCCCGCACAACTGTCCGGCAGCGTGAGAAGCCCGAGCTCTACGTCAAGTCGACGTAGACCAGTCGACTTGTGCTTCAACGGCGGCAGAGAGGATCCCGGTGAATCTCGCGACATGGTGCGGGCGATCGACTCGCCCACCCACCCACACGTCGACGTCGGCCAAGGCGAGATCAACTGGGACGACCTCTTTGGGACCCTTGGGCGCCATCGGATTCGATGGGATCAAGACCGTTGCGTCTTCGACTTGCGGAGATTGCGCGCGCGAGTCCAGCCTCTTCATGTGCGAGGAGATCGAGCGACGCATCAAGGACTGGGGCTGAGAGCATGCCGCTGGTTCGCATCGACATCGTCGAAGGCCGCTCCGACTCCGAGATCGCGGCTCTGGCCGATACGGTCCACGAGGTGATGCTCACGGTGTTCGCTGCCCCCGCGAGAGACCGCTACCGAGTCATCAGTGAGCACAAGCCCGGGCGGCTGATCCTGGAGGACACCGGTCTCGGACTTGAGCGCACCGATGGAATGGTGCTGGTGCAGGTCGTCCAGCAGGGTCGCAGCGAAACGCAGAAGCGAGCGCTGTACGCCGCTCTCGTCGAGCGACTGAAGGAGAACGCCGGCGTCCGCCCAGAGGACCTCGTCGTCTCAGTGACCGAGAACACCCGCGCCGACTGGTCCTTCGGGCTCGGCCGCGCCCAGTTCCTTGAAGGAAATCTGTGAACACCCGGACCCGCATCGGGCTGATCGGGCTCGGCCGGATGGGACAGATACATGCGAAGTCGCTGGCGCAACGCTGCCCCTCGGCCGAGTTGGCCTGCGTCGTCGACGTCAGGCCTGACGTCGCGGCACAGGTCGCCGAGTCGCTCGGCGTCCCGTGGAGCACTCATGTCGAGGACATGCTCTCGGACGACACAATCTCGGCCGTTGCTGTATCCACCTCCACGGTATCTCATGCGCAGCTCGTTGAGCTGGCAGCGCGCGCGGGCAAGCACATCTTCTGTGAGAAGCCGCTGTCGCTCGATCGAGGCGCCACGATCAGAGCTCTCGAGGCAGTCGAGAACTCGGGTCGGAAGCTCCAGGTAGGTTTCCACCGCAGGTTCGACCCGGACTGGGCCGCAGTGCACGAACGGATCCTGGCTGGCGAGCTGGGCCAGCCGTACCTGTTTCGCGCCAGCTTGCGCGACATGCGGTCTCCGCAGGTCGCTTTCCTTGAAGGCTCCGGTGGCTTCTTTCTCGACGTCACCATCCACGACCTCGACGTCGCCCGCTGGCTCATCGGCGAGGTGGTCGAGGTCAGCGCGCACGGAGCCGCGCTCTCAGACCCTGGCTTCGCCGAGGTCGGCGACATTGACACGGCAGTTGTCGTACTCCGCTTCGAGAACGGGGCGCTCGGGGTGATCGATGGGAGCCGCTCCGCCGGTTACGGCTACGAATGCTCAACAGAGGTCATGGGCAGTGCCGCTACCGTTCGCATCGACAACCCGTGGCTGCGAAACTACGAGTGGCGGACCCCCGGCCTAGCAACGCATGAGCTGCCGCGGGACTTCGAACAGCGGTACCCGACCGCATACGCCGAGGAGCTGGAATCGTTCGCTGCCTGCGTGCGGGACGACACTCCACCCAAGGTAACGGGTCGTGACGCCCTTGCGGCGTTCGACCTTGCCGTCGCAGCTGACAGATCGTGGCGCACTGGTAGCGTCGTACCGCTCCGCCCGCTTCGCGACGAGTCCGGAGTCTGGTACGACGTCGTCAGCAGTGATTCCGACCCGGCCGCCGCGCGCACGACAGCCGCCACCTGACCATCCATCAGCTGCAGCAGATGGGAGGCAAGCAGCGCCCCCGCCAGCAGCGCCATCATGGCGTTGCTCGCCACTACCCGCGTCTCCTCGTACTGCCGGTAGGCCGCGAAACGAACGATCTTCCCTCGCATCTTCGCGACGGTACTGCGTCGCGCGGATAGAACCTGCCCGCCGCCAATCCCCGGGTCGTCGTGAACCCCCGCCAGCCGAGCGGGGAGTGACGTCCTTGTGCGGAGGTCAGCGATGCGCCATCGTTGCGGCCCTGCGCGGTAGGCGTCGGGAGGCGGTGCTCACGTTGCTGGACCGGCGGGACTTCCTGCGGCTGGCTGGTGCCGGCCTGGCCGCGGGAGTCACATCGGCATGCACTCGGCATGCGCCCGCAGGGGCTCGGCCGGCTTCGCCCAAGCCGTCCAGCGGCCCTCCCCTCCCGGTTCCATGGAGTTCGCTGAAGCTCGACGGCCAGGTGCTGCGCCCCGACACGGCCGGCTATGACGCGGCGCGACAGCTCTTCAACCCGCGCTTCGATGAGGTGCGACCGGCCGCCCTCGCCCGGTGCGCGTCGGCCGCTGATGTGCAGCGGTGCGTGGAGTTCGCGAGCCGCTACGGCGTTGCGTTGTCGCTGCGCTCCGGCGGGCACAGCTACGGCGGCGCCTCGACCGGCCCCGGCCTGGTGCTCGACACGTCCGCGCTGGCCGGCGTCACGGTGTCCGGTGACACGGTGACGGTTGGTGCCGGGGCACAGTTGGTCGACGTGTACGACCGCTTGGCGGCGCACGGCCGGGCCATCGCTGCCGGCAGCTGCCCGACCGTGGGCATCGCCGGCCTGACCCTCGGCGGGGGCGTCGGTGTGCTGAGCCGGGGCTGGGGACTGGCCTGCGACAGCCTCATCGCCGTCGATCTCGTCACCGCCGACGGCCGGCTGCGCCACTGCGACCGAGCTGGTGACACCGACCTGTTCTGGGCCTGCCAGGGTGGCGGGGGCGGCAGCTTCGGCGTGGTCACGGCGCTCACCTACCGGACCCGGCCGGCTCCCGACGTCACGGTGGCCTTCCTGCGCAGGGACTGGCGGTACGCGAGCGAGGTGCTCGCCGCCTGGCAGTCGCTCGCCCCCTCCGCGCCGGACTCGGTCTGGTCGAACTGCCACCTGCTGTCCCGCGCGGACTTCAGCACGCCCAAGGCCAGCGTCGGCGTCGCGTCGCTTTCCGTGTCGGGGCAACGGAACTTCGTCTCAACGCTGACCGCCGCCGTCGGGGCCGCGCCGGCCAGCAGCTTCGCCGAGACGTTGTCCTACCGGCAGGCCATGCTCCTCCAGGCCGGCTGCAGCCAGCGGACCGTGCTGCAGTGCCACCGGGCCGACCGGGCGCCGACCGGTCAGCTGCCCCGGGCGCCGTTCGCCGCGAAGTCCGACTTCATCACACGCCCACTCGGCGCAGCCGGGATCGCCCAGGTCGTGGCCGGCGTGGAGCGGCGCCAGGCGATGCGCGGTGCGGTGGAGGGTGGGATCGCCTTCGACGCAGCAGGCGGTGCGATCGGCCGGGTCGGCGCCGACGCGACGGCATTTCCGCATCGCGACGCGCTCTACTCGGCGCAGTACACCGCGGCCTGGACGGTCAAGGATTCAGCGTCCACAGTGGATGCGAATATGGCCTGGCTCCGCGGCTTCCATGACCGGATGCGGCCGTACGTCAGCGGCGGTGCGTACGTGAACTACGCCGACCCCGACCTGACCGACTATCCGGCCGCGTACTGGGCCGCGAACTATCCTCGGCTGCAGCGGGTCAAGGCGAAATACGACCCGCACGAACTCTTTACGCACCCTCAAGCGGTCCGCCCCCGTTGAGTGCCCCGCCTCAAGCCGCACTTCCGGCCGCACCTCCGGCCGTGATCATGCACGTTTGCGGGGCGACACGCCGATGCGGCATTGCATTCGTGCATGATCACGGAAGGTGGGAGGCGGGGCGCGGCTGGACTACCGCCGTCAGCCCTCGGTCGCGCCGGAGGCGTCGTCGGGCTCGTCGGCCGAAGCCGGCTCATCCTCGGCGAGGATCCGGTAGAGGCTGCGTCGGGTTTCGGCGAGGACCTCGCGCGCCTGCGCGAGCTGCGCCTCGCTGCCGGTCTGCGCGACCTGCCAGGCGGCGGCAGCGGTCTGCTTGAAGAGGTGGAACAGCTTCGCGGTGCCTTCGTGCGGTGAGCCGGCGACGGCTTCCCACGGTGCCAAGAGCTCGTCCTTGTGCTCCTCGACATACGCCCGGCCGGTGTCGGTCAGGTGGAACACCCGCCGGCCCTCGTCCTCTTCGGGACGAATCAACCCCTCGTCCTGCAGTTGCTGCAGTACGGGGTAGATCGAGCCGGGGCTCGGCTTCCATCTGCCTCCGCTGCGCTCGCTGAGCTCGGTGATGATCTGGTAGCCGTGCCTTGGCTGCTCGGCGAGCAGCGCCAGTACGGAGGCGCGGGTGTCGCCGCGACCGGCCCGGCGTCGGCCGGAGCCGCGGCCGCCGAAGCCCGGGCCACCGAAGCCGAAGCCCGGGCCACCGAAGCCTGGACCGCCGAAACCGCCGTGTCTGCCGCTCAATGGGGGACCGCCGTGGCCGTGGTGGCGTCGTGGTCCTGGCCACTGATGGCCTGTGTCGGATGTGCTGTGCATGCTTGCTCTCCTTCAGTTAGTGGTATCAAGCAAGCCCACGATATATCGTCGAGCGTACGAACGCAAGCCTCAGTTTCGCGTCGAGTCGCTGCGCTCGCGGGCAGGCGGACGAGGTCCCTCGTGCGACCAGGGCCCGCCCGATCCGCGGCTCGGACGCGTCGTACCCGTCGAGCGGGCCGCGCCGTGTCGGAATTCGGATAGAACCTTGACGGCCCGTCCGCGACCGGCATTGACTGGCTGCACGTCTCGGCCAACCGTGGGGAGAATCGAATGCCTGGTCATTTCACCCACATTTACACCGCGCGCAGAGTGGCCGATCTCCTGGCAAATCCGGATACGACGTCGTTCGACGTCGCGGGCGCGGCATTGCACACGGTGGCCGACGGCCTTACCCCCCAACAATGTGGCGATGTCATGCGCAAATGGGAGCGGTTCACCGCCCTCGGCGCGGTCGGTCCCGACCTGTTCTTTTTCAGTCAGGACTATTCGTCCGGCCCTCTCGCGGCGGCACCCTTCCAGGACGACATCCTCATGCTCGCGATGGCGGCGTACTACTGGACCGACGCCGCCAAGGAAGCCGACTACGAGCCTCTCCTCGTGCTGCTTGCCGAGGTCAACGGCACCTTCGCCGAGATCGTGCGCATCCTGATCAAGCTGCAAAAGGCGTGGGCGGCCTTCGTCGCCGTCTACAACAAGACGGTGAAGAAGTTCGTCGACGAGATAGTCACCGTCCTGGACGACCTGACCGGCGGGCTGATCGAGGAGTTCACGACGGCCATCACCAACCTCGCCGACGCGATCCTGCAAGTCGTCGAGATGGAGGTCCTCACCTACGCCGACATCTTCTCGTGGTTCAGCCTGAAGATGCGACCGGGCTGGGATGAGAAGGCGTTCCTTTGGAGCGACATGCTCCATTACCGGCGGACCAGCCAGATGGCCGCCAACTTGCTCGCCGAAGCCAAGCGGCAGCGCCAGAATGGCGGCAGCCAGGAACAGTACGACCAGTTCCTCGCGTACATCATGGGCTGGGTGTGCCACATCGGCACGGACGTCGTGGCGCACGCATTCGTCAACCAGCAGTGCGGCGGCCCCTTTCGTACCCACTACCAGCGCCATCACGTGATCGAGAACCACATCGACGCGCACAACTACCGGGCCTCCGGTGCGGGCGCCGTCAGCACGCTGCCGCCCGATCCGATGAGTGCCAACGAGACATTCCCCGACATCGACCGCAGCGCACTGGTCTTCTCGGTCGCACTCGATCCTGAGCACCCGCAGGGCTGGCAGCGGCCGACGACATTGTCCGACGACCCGGCCGAGGCCAAGAAACAACTCGACGTCGACGGCGAGATGCCGGACTGGCTCGCCGACGGCATCGTCCGGGCGATGGTCGCGACCTATCACGACACCAAGCCACCTCACATAGGGCCACCTCACATCGAGCCGGCGAACCTCGGCGGCGGTCCCTTCCAGGCCGGACTGGATGCGACCGAGGGGGCGGTCCGCGACCTCCTGAACAAGGCGGGCCTGGGTATCGACCGGCCGCTCGGCGAGTTGTTCAAGCTGATTGCGCCGGCCCCCGACTTCGACGTGCCCGCAGGTTACCCGCTGCCCTGGGAAGTCAAGGTCTGCTACCGCTTCATGATCAGCTTCTACAAGCTGTCATTCAACGAGGGCTTCGACCTCAAGAAGCCTCGGACACCGCAGGTCGTCACCTGGCCGCCGGCATCGGATTTCACTGATCTGGCGAGCGCGCCGGACTTCTCCGGACCTTCGTCAGGCGATCCGCTCGAAGATCTCTGCAACGCGATCAAGTCAATTCTCGACTGGATCAAGAAGGAGGCCGAGGCAGCGCTCAAACTGGCCGGCGACCTGGTCAAGATGCTGGCCAGTCCCTTCACGTACCCGCTGCGGGCCGGCCTGCACGAACTCGCCATGATCGGGTGGAACATCGCGACGAGCGCGCACGAGATACTCGCGCACACCGGCTTCGTCTACCCGCACGGGGAACGCCTTTATCCCGACGGCGAGTTGGCCGTGCCGAACGAGATCGACACCGCGCTGATCACCCTCGGTGCGACCGTCGATGGCGCTTTCGCCGAGGCGCTGGCCCACGCCAACGACATCATGGGCAATCTCGACCTCGGCACCGATGTGCTCGGTGAAATGCGCGACCCGCGCGGGCCGTTCCCCTACCTTCCGGTGCGCGAGGTGCAGAACTTCAAGCACAAGCCCAACGAGTTCCGCAGGCCCTGGGCGTTCCCGTCGCATTCGCGCGGGAGTGACGGCAAGTTGTTCGACACGCCGCTCGAGCGCTGGAATGTGGACGCCGAGATGTCCCGGCTCGGACTGAATGACGACACCGTGCATTGGGTCCGCGAACGGCTCGGCGACAGCGAGGGGCTGACCGTTCCCGGGCCCTACCGCGCCGGCGATATCCCGGATGTGCTGTTCCGTGGCCAGCATCCCGGCGACCCACGCCAGCGGCCGGAGTACGAGGCCGCGTTCAGCCCGGCGATCACCGATGCGCTGAACCGCGAGCACATCATGCTGGCCCGCGATAGCGGCAACCCGCTCGGCGACATCGTGCCGTTCTCCTCGTACCTGATCGGCCGGATCCTGTCCGATGCGGGGTACCCCGTGGACTTCAACCTCGATGCGGACCGTGGGTACGGCTATCTGTGCTGGGATTGGACCCGCAATCCGGAGTACACGGCGACCAATGGCCGCGGTCAGACGTTCGTGCAGCCGATGGTGCCACCGGAAGGTGCGACCACGGACGGCGGCGCGAATCCGTGGTTCGGAGCCCAAGTGGATGCGAATGGTCACGAGCAGCAGCATCCGGTGCAGTTGCAGTACATCGACCGGCACATGCCGCAGCAACATCCCGAGGTGGGCCAGTCACACAACGAGCCGGGTGGGGGGATCCGATGAGCGACGACGAGGGCTGGATCGGGGCCGCACGGAAGCTGGCGCACGAGGCGGCCGAGGTCGTCGACGTCATCGAGGACACCGTGGAGGGCGCGGTCAAGGGTGCGATCAAGGGCGCCCGGCACCACCGCGATGACGATGACGATGAGCATCAGTACGGGCATGGACACCGGCCCGGACATCCGCCTCAGGATCAGCACGGACAACCGGGCCAGCCGGGGCACGGCCAACCAACTGCACCTCCCGCGCATCAGCCGCATCAGCACGACTGCGGCCACGGCGGCGGGTGCCGCTGTTGCTGTTGCGGCGGCGGCCACTGTGGGCACGGGTGCCACGGCGGCCATGATGGCGAGGGGGGACACGACGGGCACGGCGGCGGAGAGGGCAAACCAGGTCGTCCGACCCGTACACCGGGGCACGACCGCGGCGACCTCGACGGCTCACCGGTCACGATCGGCGACGTCAAGGGACATCACCCGAAGGACAGTTGGCCCGGCCAGCGCAAGGACATGCCGCTGCCGTTCCTGTTCTTCCGGGCCAATCCCGGTGACACCGGCACCCGGCCGGCGGTCGGCGCGTTCTGGGAAAGCCCCGACGTCTACCTTCTCGCCGGCGTACATCCCAGCGCCGCGCCACCGATCCCGCCACAGCTCGGTCAGACCGCACTGGCCGGCCAGGTGAACACCGTCTATGCCCACGTATGGAACTTCGGCCACGCGGCAGCGCACGACGTCGTCGTGGAGTTCTACTGGTGCAACCCGACCATCGGTTTCAATCCGATGGGCGCGCACCTGATCGGCCGTGGTCATGCGCACCTCGGGGCTCGCGGCAGCGGCCATGCGCATCACGTCGTGAAGTGCCCCGAGCCGTGGATACCGACGTTCGTCAACGGCGGCCACGAATGCCTCCTCGTACGCGCGTGGGACAACGTGGGAGATCTCCTCACCACGCCCGAATGGGACGCCGCGGCGAATCGCCACCTCGGACAGCGCAACATCCATGTGATGTCGGCAGCCGAGGCGGCCGCTGCCGCGGCGGCGGATAACCTCCTGAAGATCTCGGTGGGGCCGCTGTTCGGCGAGCCGGCGACCGTCCGGGTGCAGCGCGAGCACCCCGCGAATGTGCCCTGGCTGCAGTTGCACACCGGAGTACGTGGCGGTTTTCCTGCCCCGGCGCCCGCTACCGGAGCCGTGGGCCTCGGTCTCGGCGGTGGCGCGCCCGCCGACAGCCATCGCCTCGACGGGGACGGTGCGCAAGTGACGCTGCACGCGACAGACGAGCCGCCGCCGCCCGGCAGCGCCCATGTGTACCGCGTGACCGGCACACAGGGCGGGGCCACGTTCGGCGGCTACACGGTAGTGGTCATGGGCTGAGGGCCAGCCGCGCACGGAGAGCAGGGGACCTACGGGGTGGCCGTTCGACCACCCGCAGATCCCCTGCTCAGAGCACAGGCTGCGGCGTTCAGAGCTGCGGCACCCAGGCGGGCGCGAGATGCCCGGCTCCAGTCAGGTTGTCGCAGCGGACGAACTGCGTGCCAACGCGCTGCAGCGGGCAGTTGTTGTCGGCGGAGGAGAAGCGGGGCTTCACCGGGTCGCCGGCGTCGGGGACTGCCTGTGTGGCAGCCGGGAAGAGACCGATGATCAGCATGCTGGCGGCGACGGCGGCGATGACACTCCCGGGGCGGCGGGCCGCCGCTACTGCTGCCGTGCGGGTCGCTGATGTCACGGCGGTGGGCCGAGTGGTGCGGTTCATGTCTGCCTCCTGAGGCATCTGGCGTGGTTGTTCTGACGCCTCTACGCTGCGCCGCACGACCACTGGCCGGCATCGGGAGCGCCCCCTCAGATCGGACCGAAGACCCCTCAGATTTCCGATCAGAAGTCCGGGGGCCACGGCCTTGGCCGGTGGCACACTGCGAGGGTGGCGGGAACCGCGGTGCGCCGCCGGGCGCTCGTCGGGCGCGCCGGCGAGGTCGGACGAGCCGTGCGGCTCGCGCAGGCGGCGGCAGACAAGCAGGCGGGAGCGCTTCTGGTCTCAGGTGAGGCTGGGGTGGGCAAGACGTCGCTGGTCCGCGAGGCCTGCGAGCGGGTCGCCGACGTGGCCGACGTCGTGTGGGGCTCGTGCCTTCCGCTGACTTCGCTCTCCGTGCCCTTCCTGCCGCTGAGCTCAGGGCTGCGGAATTGGGCCGCCGGCCGGGCGATGCCCATGCCAGCCCTCAGTCCGCCCGACGTACTGGCGGCCGGCAACGTTCCGGTGGCGTTTGACGCATGGCTGGACGAGCGCTGCCGGGAGCGACCGGTCATGTTGGTGGTGGACGACCTGCAGTGGGCGGATCAGAGCTCTTTGGACGTGCTGATGTACGTCCTGGCCGGTCCGGTGGACCGGCGCCTGGCGGTGATGTGCACGCTTCGCACCGGAGACGTCGGCGAGGGGCACCCTTTGCGCTCGTGGCTGGCCGATGTACGTCGGTTGCCGGGATTCGAGGAGCTCATGCTGGACCGGTTGGACCGGGTCGCAACGGGGGCGCAGATGGCGGACCTGCTGGGCCGGCCGCCGCGCGAGACGTTGCTTGATGCGGTGTACGCGCGCGCCCGCGGCAACGCGTACCTCACCACCCTACTCGTGCGACAGCTGTCGCCGGACGCAATCAGCGTGCCCGCGTTTCTCCCGTCCGACCTGCGGGAGGCGCTGGCCAACGCCTGGCACCGGCTGTCGGCTCCGGCGCGGGAGCTGACCCGACTTATGGCGGTCGCGGGCCGGCCGCAGCGCGCTGACCAGCTCGGCAGGGTGTCGCCGGCGATCGGCCTGGTCGATGACGTCGTGCCCCTGCTTCGAGAGGCGGTGGACGCCGCGGTGCTCGAGGTCGGCGCGGCGGAGACCTACTGGTTCGTCCACCCGCTACTGGCCGAGGTGCTCGAGGAAGGGTTGCTGCCCGAGGAACGGCGGACCCTGCATGCCGCGTTTGCCACCGAGCTGGACCGCCCTCCCGACCGTGACGAGGAGATCGATGTCGAGCGGGCGGTGGACCTGGCCGACCACCACCACCGGGCAGGACACCGGCAGAAGGCCTATCACTGGGCGCTGCTCGGCGCGCAGGCGGCCGAGCGGGCGGGCGGCGCGACGGAGATGCTGCGGCTGCTGCGCCGTGCGTTGGACCTTTGGCCGCATGTGGGCGAGCCAGGCATGTCGCGGCTGGACCTGCTGGTGCGCGTCCGGAGCGCGGCCGAGCGGGCGGGGGAAATGGAGGAGGAGCTGGGAGCCGTCGATGATCTGCTCGCGCTGGTCGACCAGGATGACCAGCAACGGAATCCGCTGCTCGCGGCTGACCTACTGGTGCGCCGGATGCAGCTGCGGCTGGCGACCGGACGGGAGTTTGCCTCCTTGGCGGACGTACGGGAAGCGGTCCGGCGCTCGGCACCTTTCCCGCACAGCCCCGCCTACGCGCTGGCCACGGCCGAGCTCGCCCACGCTGAGCTGTGGCACGCCGAACCTGGGGGCCCGGCTCGGGCTAAGAAGGCCGTCCGCCTCGCGCGGGCCTGCGGGTCGGCCAAGGCGCTCACGTACGCGCTGACCGCTAGCGTGATGGCGCGAGTCTTCGCCGGTGACGGTGGGGGGCTGGCTGATGCGGAGGAGGCGGAGACGGCAGCGGCGGAGGCGAGGGACTTCTTCGCGTTCGTGCACGCCGCGCTCTGGGCGGGCAACTGCCTCGATGGACCGGCCAGCCGCGAGGTTGTCGAGCATCATCAGCGGAGCCGCGAGGCGATGACCGCGATGGGCGCGCCGCATGCCTTGGTGGCGTGGTTGTGCGCCAGCGAGGCGTTCGGGCTGCTCCTGATCGGGGACTGGCGGGCCTGCACCGCCCGGTTGCGAGTGGCACTGGGGTCGACGCCTGGGCCGATAGGAGACACGTTCGCCCGGCTGACCGCGGCCCTGCTCGCCGGATGGCAGGGCCGGTTGGCCGAGGCGCAGGCCCACCTCGCCCGCGCCGAGGAGGTGTTCGCCGAGCAGTCCGGCTTTCTGGCCTTCGGCTTCGACGCCGTACGCGCCGAACTTGCCGTGGCCACCGGTGACACCGAGGGGGCGGTCACGGCGGCCCTGGCCGGCTTGGCCGGTGACGTGCCCCCGACGCTGGCCGAGCGGCTGCTCCCCCTCGCGGTCAGGGCGCTCGCCGACCAGGCACAGGGATTGCGCGACCGCGAGCAGGATCCGGGGGCCGTCACGGCCCGGCTGCATGACCTGCGGGAACGATACCCGGACGTCTTGGCTGACGCCGGGCCCGGCGTGATGTACCAGGCACAGCTCCGCGCGATGCAGGCGCTGTACGACGCCGAAGCGGCGCGGGCCGGCCTCGTCCCGGGCGCTGGCGCCGCCTGGATCCGCGCTGCGCAGGCCTGCTTCGACGGCGACCTCGCCTGGGACGAGGCCTACGCCCGCTGGCGCACGGCGCAGGCGGGGCTCGGCGATAAGTCAGCCCGCGACGTTGCCGTGGCTGCGCTGCGACGCGCGCACGAGCTGGCCGTGGCACTGGCGGCCGCCCCGTTGCTGGCAGAGGTCGAGGCGCTGGCCAGCAGCGCCCGGGTGCCATTGGCCGTACCCGGGCACCCGCCGGCAGCCGCCACAACCGCTGTGCTGCCCGGCCTCACGCCCCGCGAACGGGAGGTGCTCGGCTTCGTCGTCGCTGGGCGCACCTACCGTGAGATCGCCCGCGAGCTGGTGCTCAGCGAAAAGACTGTGAGCGTGCACGTGTCCAACCTGCTGCGCAAGACGGGTACCGGCAGCCGCGTCGAGCTCGCCCAGTTGGTCCGCCGCCGGTCCGACTCGACCGCCGGCTGACATTTCGACCACAGGCCCACGCGATCGTGATTTCGCTTCTCATGTCCGCCCGTACTACCGGCGGGTCCTGCGGGATGGGGCAACGTGCTGCTGCACGTTGCCTTCCCGCTGCCGGACGTGTCTTCCAGGAGAGCCCAGGGGCCGAGGTCCAGCCCTAGAACGCAGGTCTTCACGCGAACGTTGTCCGCCAGCGGTCCAGGCTGTCGATGATGCGGTGCGCCCAGCGCAAGGCCGCCGGCAGATCCGAGGCATGCGCCCGCGCCGCGGCGTCGTCATCCAGGAGGCTTACCCAGATCCCGAGCGACCACAGTGGCTGGCGGGCCAGCGCGAGAGGCAGGGCGGCCCGTTCGGCGGCGTCGAGCGGTCGGTCGAGGCCCGAGTCGTAGGCGTCGATGAGCGGCAGCAAACGCAAAGCATCCCGGCCCCGGCCCGGCTCGATCCCCGGACCGAAGGTCGCGAAGTAGAGCGTCAGCGCGAGATCGTCGACTCGGGGCCGCGTCCCCATGTGGTCGAGGTCGGTGACGAGGACCAGTTCGCTTAACCTCCTGAAGATCTCGGTGGGGCCGCTGTTCGGCGAGCCGGCGACCGTCCGGGTGCAGCGCGAGCACCCCGCGAATGTGCCCTGGCTGCAGTTGCACACCGGAGTACGGGGCGGCTTTCCTGCCCCGGCGCCCGCTACCGGAGCCGTGGGCCTCGGTCTCGGCGGTGGCGCGCCCGCCGACAGCCATCGCCTCGACGGGGACGGTGCGCAGGTGACGCTGCACGCGACAGACGAGCCGCCGCCGCCCGGCAGCGCCCATGTGTACCGGGTGACCGGTACACAGGGCGGGGCCACGTTCGGCGGCTACACGGTAGTGGTCATCGGCTGACGGCCGTCAACCGAGCCGGTCACGCTCCTATGGCGGCCCTTGACGAGCTGTGGTGCGCCCCCTAGTTTGTGGATCGCTACTGAAACAGACTCGTTTCAGTATATGAAACAAGGCGGTCCTGGCCATGGTCAACCGACTGACCGAAAATGTTCCTCGAGCCGGCCACGGGCTCCGACCTCCGGCCCCGGGCGCTGCGCCTGCCAGGTGTGCTGATGCAGGCCCTCACGCACATCGCTCCGGCCGTCGGCATGGTCGCCTTCATCCCGATGATCACGGGGTTCAGCGGGATCACGTCGCCGCTGGCGTACCTGATCGCTTTCGTCATCGTCTTCATGCTGGGTCTGTCGTTGACCCAGTTGGCCAGGCTGCCGAGTGCCGGTGGCTACTACACCTATGTGAGCCGGGCGGGCCGCCCATCGGAGGCGGATCGGCCCCTGGGATTGCCCGGCTGAGGTGTCCGCGAGGGCGGCGGCGGCGACCATCGCGGCCACCGTCCGGGCGCCTTCGGGTGGTCCGGCCGCGGCCGCCTCGGCGCGGGCCCGCTCCAGCAGCCGGGCGACCCGATCCTGGCCGGATCGGTCACCGGCGCGCCGACCGCGACGGTCACCCGCACGGCTGGACTGCTTCATGACCTGGCGAACGCTCGGGCCGGCAGCGATGTTACGGGTCACTGGGCGACTGACGCCGGAAGATCACGAAGAGCACGCGCAGGACCAGGATGCAGCTGACGACGAGCAGGTTGTAGCCGAAGACCTGGAACAGGCTGACCGTCGGTGTCACGGCGGGACCGCCGCCGGTGCCCATCAGGACCACTGCCATGATCCCGGCTGTGGCGCCGAGAAAGGCCAGCAGCACCTGATGCACCAGGTCCGTGGCGAACCGCCGGTCCTGCTCGTCGGCGAAGAGCCGCACGTTCATCGCCAGGCGCCCCTGCTCGAGCGCGCCGGTGATCCGGTCGAACCGGCGCGGCAGGCGACGAAGCACGGGCAGCAGCGCCGAGATCTCCTCGGCCAGCGTCTGCGACACCGATCCGGGCGTCAATGCCGCGGCCATCTCGGCGCGGGCGAAGCGCCGCGACTCCTCGACGAGTCGGAATCCCGGAGCGAGTCGCAACAAGGTGCCCTCGACGGTCGCCAGCGCACGGAACACCGCGGCGACCTCGCCGAGCACGACCAGCTCATGATCGGCGACGAGGCGGAACAGGTCGGTGAACATCGCCATGTCCGGCGCCGCGGCCGGCCCGAGGTGGCGGGCCATGAACAGGCCAAGCGCGCGTTCGAGCCGCAGCTCGTCCACATCATCCGTCCGGGTCACGAGCTCCAGGAAGGCGTCGCGAGCAGCGCTTGGGTCGCCCCGGTCGACGGCGACGAGCAGCTGCTGTACGGCCAGCCGGGTCGACGCGCCGAGTCGCCCCACCGAGCCGAAGTCCAACAGCCCCAGCCGACCATCCGGGAGCAAGAGCACATTGCCCGGATGCGGGTCGGCATGAAACACCCCGTCGACGACGACCTGGCGCAACAGGCACCGGAGCAGCGCCCGGCCCGCCTCCTGGCGATCCCAGCCGAGCTCGTCCAACTCCGCGCCGGCCGCGCCGAGCGAGGCGCCGTCCAGCCACTCCATCACCAGCACTCGCTGGGTGCACAGCTCGGCGTGCAGGGCGGGGAGGACGACGGGGCCGCCCGGAGCCCGGCTGGCCGAGCCGGCCCGCACGGCCGCCACGTTGCGGGCCTCCACCCGGAAGTCCAGCTCCTCGCGGAGCGCCGCGGCAAAGCCCGACGCCAGGTCGACCATGCCCACAGCACGCCCCCAACGGGTCCGGGACTGGACCGTCCGGGCGAGCCGCCCCACGATGTCGAGGTCGCGCTCGACGACCGGTCCGATGCCGGGGCGCTGCACCTTCACCGCCACGTCCGCACCGGAGCGCAGCCTGGCCCGGTGCACCTGCGCGATGGACGCGGCGGCGACCGGCCGCGGGTCGAAGTCAGCGAATACCTCTGTGTGGGGCGCGCCGAGCTCCTGGTCGAGCAGCGCGCGCACCTGCTCCCACGGCGCCGGCTGCGCCCGGTCCTGCAGAGTCGAAAGCTCCTCGATGAACTCGGCGGGCAGCAGCTCGGCCCGGGTCGAGGCCAGCTGCGCGAGCTTGACGAAGGTCACCCCCCCGGTCCTCCATCGCCTGGCGCAGGGAGACGGCCAGCCGGCGCCGCCGCTGCGCCTCGTGGCCGTCGGCGCCGGAGCCGGAGCGCAGGTACCGGCCGAGCCCGTGGCGTCCGACGATGGCGACGATCTGCGCGTACCGGCGCGACCGCCCCACCCGGCGACGCAGGGACCGCCGCCATTCCACCGGGCTGGGCCAGCTGCCGGTCGGCACCACGATCTCGGCGACGACCAGGAATGCCAGGGCGACGACCAGCGAGATGCCGGTCTGCAGGCTCATCGCTGCCACACCCGAACCCACGCCGGCCAGGCCGTCGGAGATCGACAGGCCCACCGCCACCGCCAGAGAGGCGGCCAGAAACGCGCGGAACGCGCCCAGGGGAACGTCGAGGATGCGCCGGGCGACCCCTGCGAACACCGCGACCGTGACGACCCAGAAGAACGCGAACAGGAAGGGGTTCAAGGCACTCCTCGTGCTTCAACGGCGACGACCGTCAGGGCAGCGTAGCCCGGACTGGCTGCCCCGGATCCGCCCCTGGCGTCCCACACCCAGGGCACTCGCGGACGGTCTCCCGAGGCGGATTGTGGGCCGTCATGGCGCCGGCCCCGTGCCGGCTCACGCGAGGGTGTCCTGCCACGACGCGAGGTCGGCGATGATGCTCTGCGCCCATCGGAGCGCCGGGGGGAGGTCGCGAGCGTGGGCGCGGGCGACCGTGCCGTCGTCCAGCTCGGCGACCCAGACCCCCAGCGACCAGAGCGGCTGACGGGCCAACGCCAGTGGCAGGGCAGCGCGTTCGGCAGGGTCGAGCCGCCGTTCCAGGCCCGCGTCGTAGGCGTTGACGAGGGGTCGCAGCCAGCGTGCGTCACGGGGCGGGCACGCCAGCTCGGCAATCGCGCTGAAGGTGGCGAAGTAGAGCGTCAGCGCGAGATCGTCGACTCGGGGCCGCGTCCCCATGTAGTCGAGGTCGGTGACGAGGACCAGTTCGCTTCGACGGAAGAGGACGTTGTCGTCCCAGAAGTCGCCGTGCACGAGTTGACAGGGAAGGCTTCCGGCCGACTGCACGGCGGCTGCGATTCGCTCCGCGAGTCGCTTGGCGGCCCCGGCGACCCAGAGTTCGTCATCGGTGGGTCCCCACGCCCGGATCCGCGTGGCTGCGCGGCGTACGGCCGCCTCGGTCTGGTTCGCCGCCAAGGCGTTGGCGAAGATGGGCGCTTGGCCTTCCGGGCCGATCTCCAGCGGCGCGAGCAGGCTGTGCACCCGGCCGAGGGTCGGCAGCCCGGCGATGAGGCGGCCGAGGTTGTCCATGCGCGCGTCGTGCTCCACGAAGCGCTCGACCTCGACCAGGCGGTCGCCGAACTCGATCCACGTGCGGCCATCTTTGGCCGGCACCGTCTCGGTGGCCGGTACTCCACCGGCCAGGAGGGCGTTGCGGGCGAGTTGGATCGCGCCGAGCCGCCCGGTGGTCACATAGGGGCGGTAGACGCGCGCCACAAACCGGCCGGCTCCATCGGTGACCGGCAGGTTGAGGCTCGAGGAGCCGCCGAGGTCACTGACGCGCCCGCGTGGCTCCACGCCGTACTGGCGGCGCAGCGTCTCGAACAACTCGGCCGAGGGCCGGGCGCGCAGTCCTCGTCGCCCTCCACCGGCATCGTCGCGCCGGTCGCTAACTGCTCGCCACATCACGGACGTCATGCGGCCGGAGGAAGCCCGGTGGCGTGAACTCCGCGAACGCGGGCTCGGCCGGGTCGCCGGAGGACAGCACATTCCGTTCCGGGCCGAGCGCCGATGCGGCCGCGTTGAGCTTCGTGATGTCGAGGGCGGGCCAGGAGCCGGTCTCGATCCGCGACATCAGGGCGTCCAGTGCGGTCAGCGTCTCGGCGATGGTGAACGTGCAGTGCCCACCTCTGTGTACGTAGACCTGCCGCAGGAACGCATCCTCGCCCGCCCAGGCCACCACATCGGCATAGGCCGTCTCGTTGTCCGGGGTGACCAGCCCGTCGCCGTCGGAGTGCACGGTGAGGACGGGAACGCCGCCGAGTTGGCCGTTGAAGACGATGTGGCGCTCGAGATAGGCGACGGCGGCAGGGTCGGCTTCAATCCGGGGGGCCTCGGCCAGGACGTGGAGATCTTCGACCAGGTCGAGGCCGGCGGTGCCGTAGAGCCGATCCACCTGCGCCCGGCCGATCGACTCGCCAAGCTGGGTGGCGTAGTCGACGCCGACGTTCCAGGACGGGTTGCCGCCCGCCTGCTGCTCGACCTGGGCTCGCAGCAGGAAATAGACCAGCAGCCCGATCTCCTCCATCCATTTCACCTGGGCGGCCAGCCGGGCGTCGACGTCGTCGGGCGCGGGCTCGGGCGACAGCTCGTCCTGCCAGCCCGGGATGTTGCCGACGGCCGCTGCCAGGGCGAGCCGGGCCCGGCCCGCCGGAGTCTGTTTGGCCTGTTCCAGAATCGTGCGGGCCAGCTCCAGGTTGCCCGGCGGATCGCTGATGTTCACGAGCTCCAAGGGCCGCTCGGCGGCCAGTAGCCGATGGAACACGAACGCGATGTCGAGCTCGCGATTGTGGATCCCGACCGCGCCGGCCAGGTTTCCGCACAGCGGCAGCGCTCCGGCCAGCCGTTCCGGGAGGAGCTGCACGAAGCCGGCGGTCATGATGCCGCCGATTGATGGTCCCCAGGCCACCGTTCGCTCCGGCCGGTCCACCGCCCCATCGAACAGGTCCAGGAGCGGGATCTGGTCGGCGAAGGCGCGCTCCAGCGGCCAGAAGATGGTGTTCGCCGACCCGGCCAGCGCATAGCCACGGGACCGGAAGGCCGCCAGCAAAGCGTCGTCGTCCCCCCACGGCGGGTCGCCCGGCTCGGTGGGCAGTGGCCGGGCGCACAGCAGCAAGGTGCCGTTCCAGTCCTCGGGCACCTCGATGAGGTACTGGGAGCCGCTGGGCAGCTCCCCCGCGTGCCTGGCGGCCCGGGCCATCATTGCCCGGCCCATTCGGCGCCGCCGGGGAACTCGTGGCGGCGCAGGCTCTCGGCGTGCATCGTCGCGCTGTAGCCGGGCTGCTCGGGCACCACATAGCGGCCACCCCGCGTCACGGCGGGATCGACGAAGTGCTCGTGCAGGTGGTCGACGTACTCCACGAACCGGTCGGTCAGATCGCCGGTCACGCAGATGTAGTCGAAGAGCGAGAGGTGCTGGACGTATTCCGGCAGGCCTACGCCGCCGGAGTGCGGGCAGACCGGGATCCCGAACTTCGCCGCCAGCAGAAGCACGGCGATGACCTCGTTCACCCCACCCAGGCGGCAGCTGTCGAGTTGGCAGATGCTCAGGGCACCGGCCTGCATGTACTGCTTGAACATCGTGCGGTTGTGCACGTGCTCGCCGGTGGCCACCCGGATGGGTGCGATGGCGCGGGCGATCGCCGCGTGGCCGAGGATGTCGTCCGGGCTGGTCGGCTCCTCGACGAACCACAGGTCGTACTCCGCCATCTCGCCGATCCACTCGATGGCCTCGCCGACATCCCAGCGCTGATTGGCGTCGACCATGAGCTTGCGGTCCGGACCGACCTGCTGCCGGGCGATCTTGAGTCGGCGCAGGTCGTCGGACAGATCCGCCCCGACCGTCAGCTTGATGTGCGAGAAGCCGGCCGCCACCGCGTCGTCGCACAGGCCGGCGAACTTCTCGTCGGAGTAGCCCATCCAGCCGCAGGTGAGGTACGACGGCAACCCGTCGCGCCGCATCTCGGCCTCACGATCCGCCCGCGTCGCCACCTTCGCGCGCAGCATCTCCAGCGCATCGTCGGGGGTAAGGGCGTCGGTGAGATAGCGGAAGTCGACCAGCGCCACCAGTGCCTCTGGGGACATGTCGCTGAGTAGTTTCCACAGCGGCTTGCCCTCCTGCTTGGCGAACAGGTCCCATAGCGCGTTGACGAGCGCGGCGGTGGCGAGGTGGATCACGCCCTTCTCCGGGCCGAGCCAGCGCAGTTGCGTGTCGCCCACCAGGTCGCGCCACACCCGGCCCATGTCGGCGAAGCAGTCGGCGGTCGTGCGGCCGAGCAGGACCGGCTTGAGGGCTTCGACGGCTGCCACGCACACCTCGTTGCCCCGGCCGATGGTGAAGGTCAGCCCGTGGCCCTCCAGACCGTCACCTGCGTCCGTGCTGATGATGACGTACGCGGCGGAGTAGTCCGGGTCGGTGTACATGGCGTCCGACCCGTCGCCGGTGCGCGACGTCGGGAAGCGGATGTCGAGCGCCTGGATCTCGGTGATCGTGCCGGGCATCACTGTCCCTCTCTGTCCAGCACGCCCGCCTTGAATGCGTCGCGGACGGCCTGTCGCGTGATGGCGAGTTCCTCGTCACCATGAACCGTGGAGACGTACAACAGGCCCTTGGGCATGAACTGCACGCCCTCGGCCAGCAGGGCGCCGGTGAACTGGCGGTACGCCGGCGCGTCGGTGCGCCAGGTGTCGGCGTAGGTGTCGACCGGGCCCTCGCCGACGAAGGCGTAGCAGACCCCGCCGACCTGGTTGACCACCAGTGCGGCGCCCACGTCGGCTGCCTCCTCGCGGACCGCCTCCGCCAGCGCACCGCCGACCCGGTCGAGCCGCGGATACGTGGTGTCCGCTGTCCGCTCCAGTTCGGTGATCGCGGCTAGCGCCGCGCTCGCGCACACCGGGTTGGCGTTGAACGTGCCGACATGCGCGACATGGGCGCTCGCGACCTCGGCCATCACCTCGGCCCGGCCGCCAACGGCACTGATCGGGAAGCCACCGCCCAGCGCCTTGCCCAGGACGGTGAGGTCTGGCAGCACACCCAGGAACTCCTGAGCGCCTCCCAGCGCCAGCCGGTAGCCGGTGATGACCTCGTCGAAGATCAGCAGCGCGCCGTCGCGGTCCACGAGCCGTCGCACGGCTTCGAGGTAGCCCGGGGCCGCGGTCAGGCAACCGGCGTTCATCGCGACCGGCTCCATGATCACCGCTGCGACGTCGAGGCCCATGGCATGCTCCAGGGCGGGTAGGTCATTCCACGGGCAGACGGTCACGGACGCGGATGCGGCGGGGTCCTGACCGGCGGTGCCCGGTGCGTCGATCTTCTGCCCGGACACCCCGACATGCAGGGGGTCGTACCAGCCGTCGTAGTGGCCCTGGAACTTGATCACCCGGTTGCGGCCGGTCGCCGCCCGCGCGATCCGCAGGGCGGCGTGCACGGCCTCGCTGCCGGTGCTGCTGAACACGCACATCTCGATGGACGGGACCGTGCGGCACACCGCCTCGGCCAGCTCGGCCTCGAGCTCATGTGAGGCTCC
This sequence comes from Mycobacteriales bacterium, assembly GCA_038276285.1. Taxonomy (GTDB): domain Bacteria; phylum Actinomycetota; class Actinomycetes; order Mycobacteriales; family QHCA01; genus QHCA01. The sequence goes on from JBBPZR010000114.1 coordinate 45,518, forward strand.
GAATCCCAGGCCGCGGTCCAGCTGCCGGCGGACCGCGTCCAGGACCACGTCGGGCGAGTGGCCGAGCAGGAGAGGTCCCCAGCCGAGGGCCCAGTCGACGTAGACGTTGCCGTCGATGTCGGTGAGTCGGGTGCCGCGGCCGGACGCGAAGCAGATCGGCACCGGTTGCTGGGACGCGCGGAAGGCGGTGGCCACGCCACCGGCCAGGGTCCGGGCGGCCCGCTCGTGCTGCGTCCGCGAGCCGGCGAAACGGTCAGCCACCGTGCACCGCTTCTCCGCCCTCGCCGACCGGCTCGGGGTTGTCTGCCAGGGCGGCCGTGATCTCTGCGCACCTGGCCCTTACGGTCTCTCCCAACTCTGGCCGGCTCCGCACCGGGATGCGGGCCGCCAACCCGGATACCGAGACCGCGCCGAGCGGGTGCCCGTCGCTGCCCAGGATCGGCGCGGCCAGGCAGGCGGCCCCGACCTCGGACTCCTCGTCGTCGATGGCGAAGCCGCGGCCAAGCGTCCGGGCCAGGTCCAGGTCCAACTGCTTGCGACGGGTGATCGTGCGTCTCGTGAAGGCCGGGTAGGGGTCCGGACCGAGCACGGCGTCGCGCTCGCTCTTGGGCAGGGCGGCCAGGATCGCCTTGCCGATCGCGGTGGAGTGGGCGGGCACTTCGTCGCCGACCTTGGCCGACATCCGCAGCGAGTGCACGCCCTCGAAGATGGCGACGTAGGCGATCATCCCCCGCCGCAGAAGCGCGAGGTTCACCGTCTCGCCGGTGAGGGTGCGGAGGTCGGCCATCGCCAGGGCCGCCAGCCGGATCACCGAGGAACTGCCGGACCGGGACGCCAGCGCCCGCATCTGCGGCCCGAGCCGGTAGACGTGCGCCGCCCGTACGTGGTCGACGTAGCCGCGGCGCTGCAGTGTCGAGAGCACCCGGAAGGCGGTGGCCCGGGACACGCCGAGCCGCTCCGCGAAGTCGACCAGCTTGGCCTCACCGTGCTCGGCGAGGAACTCCATCGCATCCAGACCGCGCTCAAGTCCGTTCGTCATCTGCACCTGCCAATCCGAGATGCTCGGCGAACCAGGAGAGGGTGCGGGCGAGGAAGTCGGCCCGGTGCTCGGGCGGCCCGGCCGCGAAGAACATGTGCGAGCCGCCGGGATAGCGCGCGAACTCCGCCTCGCAGCCGGCCTTCTTCAGCGCCGTGAACATCTGCTCGCTCTGCCCGATCGGGCACCGCTGGTCGTCCTCGCCGGCGAAGATCAGCGTCGGCGTGCGCGTGCGGTGGGCGAATGTCGAGGGCGAGTGGTCGAGGTACCATTCCCGCTCCACGTGCGGCGGCCCGCCGCCGTGTCGCTCCAATCCGTTGTATGCGACGTCGCTGGTGCCGTAATCCGACTCGAGATCGAAGATCGGCTCGCCGCAGGCCGCGGCCGCGAAACGGTCCGTCTGCCCGATGATCCATGAGGTCAGGTAGCCGCCATAGCTGATCCCGAAGACGCCGGTACGGGCGGAGTCCGCGTACGGACGCTCCAGCACGGCGTCCAGAGCGGCGAGGACGTCCTGGCAGTCGCCCCCGCCCCAGTCCAGTAGGACCTGCTGGGCGAACTCCCGGCCGTACGAAGTGGATCCGCGCGGGTTGGCATAGAGCACGAGGAACCCGTTGGTGGCCAGGCACTGCTGATGGGCCATGAAGCCGCAGCCGTAGTCGCTCGTGGGACCGCCGTGGATGTCGAGAACGACGGGATAGCTCCGGTCGGGGGAGAAGTCGGGTGGAGTGAGCAGCCAGCAGTCGATGGTGAACCGGCCGCTCTTGACGTGGAACTGTTCGGAGGCGGCGGGCGGGTGCTCCGCGAGAACCGCCGCGTTGTGGGTGGTGATCACATACATCACACCGCTCTCGCGGTCGTAGACGCTGATCTCGCCGAAGCTGGTGGGCGACTGGTGACCTTGCACCACGTAGCGCGTGGCGCGGTCGACGCTCATCCCGCTGTTACGGCATCCTCCGCGGTACAGCAGCTGGACGGATCCGTCGTTGGTGTCGAGCACCTCCAGCACGCTGCGGCCGGCCAGCGTCGAGTGCAGGAGGACCCGCCGATCGTCAAGCCAGACCGGGAAGGACGGCGGGCCCGAGCCCCCAGCCGGCGACGACTGGTTGTCCTCGGTCAGCCGGCGGGCGTCGCCGCTCGCAACGTCCAAGAGGTAGTAGTCGGGATACAGCGAGTGGCCGACGTCGCAGGCGTAGAGGATCCGGTTGCCGTCCGGGGCCCAGGCCCACGACGCCACCATGCCGTCCACCGGGCTGACCGGCCGCGCGAGTTCGGAGTCGGGATCGAGCAGCACCAGGCGGGTGTTCATCCGCGCGCCGTCGTGCACCTCGACGGCCAGCGAGCGCCCGTCGGGCGACCATTGCGGGTAGCCGTGGTCGAGCGGTGCGGTGCTCACCCGGCGGCGTTGGCCGCGGTCGACGTCGACGACGAAGACGGAGGTGCGGGCGTCACCGAGCCAGCCTCGACCGTCCTCCTTGTAGTCGATTCGCCGGGTCACCTTGACCTTCGGTGCTCGCCCCGGGAGCTCGGGGCGCTCGTCAGGGTTTTCCGGGTCGAACGTGGTGGTGTAGGCGATCCGGCGACCATCGGGGGACCAGGCCAGGTCGCTGATGTCCCGCGCGTGCGTGGTCACCCGATGGGCCGCGGAGCCGCCGTCGCCCCCGATGACGAAGATCGTGCTGCCGTCGGTCCTGCCGTCGGCAGCGTCGGCACCCGCCGGAGTGTCGGGACCCACGAACGCGATGTGGGCGCCGTCGGGTGACCAGCGGCCGCCCGAGCCGGGCCGGGCGGGCTGTAGCGGCCGGGCGGCCGAGCCGTCCAGACCGCACATCCACAACTCGCTACGCCGGCGCCGGGTGTCCGCGTCGACGCGGTTGAGCGCGTAGAGCACCCGGGTACCGTCCGGGGAGATCTGCGGGTCGTCGGCGGTGCGCAGGTCGTAGGCGAGCACCTCCGGCGTGAGCGGCGGGCTCATCGGGCCACCTCCATCGAGCCGCCGGGGGCCTCTCGCGCGTCAGCGTCCACATTGAGTGGGTGATGGCAGGCGGCCAGCCGGCCCCCGCCACGATCCACCAGGGGTGGCTCGACCTGTGTACAGATCTCGGTGGCATAGCGGCAGCGCGGATGGAAGCGGCACCCGGACGGCGGATCGACGGGGCTGGGCAGGTCGCCCTCGAGCACGATCTGTTGGCGGCGAGCGGAGGCGCCCGGGTCGGGAATCGGCACGGCCGACAGCAACGCCTCGGTGTAGGGATGAACCGGCCGCTCGTACAAGATGGCCGCCGGTGCCAGTTCGACGATCTTGCCGAGATACATCACCGCGACCCGGTCGGAGACCTGCCGCACCACCCCAAGGTCATGGGCGATGAACAGGTACGTCAGGTCGAAGGTTTCCTGGAGGTCGGCGAGCAGGTTGAGCACCTGGGCCTGGATCGAGACGTCGAGCGCGGACACCGGCTCGTCGGCGATCACGAGCCGCGGCCGGAGCACCAGCGCCCGCGCCACGCCGATCCGCTGCCGCTGGCCGCCGGAGAACTCGTGCGGGTAGCGGTGGAAATGCTCGGGGGAGAGGCCGACGACCGCGAGCAGCTCCCGCACCTGCCGCTTGATCTGCCGTTCGTCGCTCATGCCGTGCATCCGCAACGGGTCGCCGATGATGGTGCCCACCCGCTTCGCCGGGTTCAGCGACCCGTACGGATCCTGGAAGATCATCTGCATCTGCCGGCGAACTGGTCGCAGTGCCCGCCGGGACAGCCGCGTGATGTCCCGGCCGTCGAAGGTGATCGTCCCCGCCGTCAGCTCATGCAGTCGCACGATGCAGGCCGCCAGCGTCGACTTGCCACAGCCGGACTCGCCGACCAGACCGAGGGTCTCTCCGCCGCGGACCTCGAAGCTCACGTCGTCCACGGCGTGCACCCTCGCCTTGTTGCGCCGCACCACTGCGCCGGTCCCGACCGGGAAGTACTTCTTCACGCGATTCACGGAGAGCAGCACGCCCGGGTCGTCAGTCACCGTCATGTCACCGGCCCGCGAAGGAGCAGCGCCGGTGAGACACGCCGCTTCTCGGCCACCGGCAGGTGGCACGCGTCCAGGTGCCGCTCGCCGAGCTTGTCGGTGAGTTCCGGATCCTCGCGGCACCGGTCGAACTCGTAGGCGCAGCGCGGGCGGAAGCTGCACCCGTCGGGCAGGTTGATCAGCGACGGCGGGGCACCGGCGATAGCGGCGAGCCGCCGGGGCTTGGGCCGATCCAGTCGCGGCGTGGCGCCGATCAGCCCCCACGTATAGGGATGCTGCGGGTCTTCGAACAGCATCTTCTTGGTGCCCTGTTCTACGACGCGCCCGGCGTACATGACCAGCATCCGGTCGGCGATGTCGGCCAGCACCCCCATGTCGTGTGTGATGAGCACCACGGTAGAGCCGAAGTCGTCTCGTAGCCGGCGCAGCAGGGCCAGAATCTGGGCCTGAATCGTCACGTCAAGCGCCGTGGTGGGCTCGTCGGCGATCACCAGGTCTGGGTTGCAGGACAGCGCCATCGCGATCATGACGCGCTGCCGCATGCCGCCGGAGAACTGGTGCGGGTAGTCGTCGACCCGCCCACGCGCGTTGGGAATCCCGACGGCATCGAGCAGTTCGATTGCGCGCCCGCGGGCCTCCCGGCTGGACAGGTGCTCGTGTTCGCGGATCTGCTCGGCGACCTGCCAGCCGATCCGGTAGACCGGATTCAGCGAGCTCATCGGGTCTTGAAAGATCATCGCGATCTCGGCACCGCTGACCTTGCGCATCTCCTTGGGGGCGAGCGCCATCAGGTCGCGGCCCTTGTAGAGCGCTTGCCCCTCGAACTGCGCGTTCGGGTCCCGGATCAGCCTCAGCACGGTCATCGCCGTCACGCTCTTGCCGGATCCGGACTCGCCGACGATGCCGAGGATCTCGCCGGGGTAGAGCGAGAAGGAGACATGGTCCACCGCCCGCACCAGGCCGGCCTCGGTCCGGAAGGACACGCTGAGGTCGCGTACCTCGAGCAGTGGTCCCGGCACGGGCACGTCCTCCTTCTAGAAACTGCGCACGCGGGGGTCGAGCCGCGCGTACGCGATATCGACGACGACGTTGGCCAGCACGATGAAGAGCGCGCCGTACATCACCGTTGCCATGATCACCGGCAGGTCGAGCCCGGAGGCCGACTGGAAGGTCAGCCGGCCGATGCCCGGCAGCCCGAAGACGACCTCGACCAGGACCACGCCGCCGCCCATCAGTGCCCCGAAGTCCAGCCCGAACAGGCTGACGAAAGGCACGATCGAGTTGCGCAACACATGGCGGATCAACACCCGGCGCTCGGACAGGCCCTTGGCTCGCGCCGTGCGCACGTAGTCCTCCTTGTCCACCTCGAGCAGGCTCGAGCGCAGCACTCGCCCGTATAGGCCGATGAAGCCGGCGGCGAGGACCAGCCACGGGATGATCAAGTGCTTGAGCCACAGGAATGGGTCGTCGGTCAGCCCGGTGTAGCCCAAGGGCGGCACCCATCGGAAGAGGACGAAATTGTGCGCCCGGCTCTGCGTGAACAGGTTCACCACCTGACCGAGCCAGAACACCGGCGCGGAGATACCGATCAGCCCGAGCGCCATCAGGATCGGGTCGACGATGGTCCCGCGTGTCACGGCAGCGACCACGCCCATCACCATGCTGACGACGACCCAGATCACAGCCGCGCCAATGACCAGCGAGAAGGTGATCGGCGCGGCCTGCCCGATCTCCGGAATGACCTTGACGCCGCGGTTGGTGTAGGAGACAAGGTCCCGGTTGATGAACAGGTGCTTCATCATCAGGGCGTACTGCACCGGTAGCGGCCGGTCCAAGCCGAACTCGTGACGGATCGCCTGCAGCGTGACGGGATCTGGATTTCGCCCGGCGAGTGCCCGGGCCGGGTCGTTGCCGGGGATCGCGAAGAAGATCAGGAAGACGAGGACGCTGATCGAGAACATCACGGCGACGGTCCAGACCGCCCGGCGCAGGATGAAGGCGAGCATCGGCTAGGCCTCGATGCGCAGTTTGGCGCGCGGATCCAGGGCGTCGCGAATGCCGTCGCCCAGGACGTTGAGCGAGAGCACGACGATGAGGATCATCAGACCCGGCGCGATCGCCACCCACGGGCGGGAGTAGATGAGTCCCTGCCCGTTGCCGATGATCGTGCCCCAACTGGCCTGGGGCGGCTGTACGCCGATGCCGAGAAATGACAGGCCGGACTCGACCAGGATGTCCAGGGCGATCATCAACGGCAGCAGCACCAGGACCGTCGTGATCACGTTGGGCAGGATCTCGCGCAAGATCAGCCAGCGGTTGGATGCCCCCCCGACGATGGCCGCCTTCACGAAGTCCCGCTCGCGTACGGCCAGCACCTGTCCGCGGATCGGCCGGTAGGCGTACGGGACGAAGATCATCGCGATGATGACGATCGGTAGCAGCAGGCTGCCCGGGTTGACGGCGATCGGGCCCAGTTGCAGCCCCTGGGTGAGCGACACGGTGGCGATCAGGATGGCCAGCAGGAACACCGGAAACGCCCACAGCATGTCCATCAGTCGCGAGATGATGCTGTCGATCAGGCCACCGAAGAAGCCGGCGGTGAGCGC
>JBBPZR010000115.1:0-19346 GCA_038276285.1 Mycobacteriales bacterium
AGGAAGACCGGGATGGCGATCGCGGCAAGGATGCCGATGATGATGATGACGACCAGAAGCTCGATGAGCGTGAAGCCCTCGTCCTTCTCCTCGGCCGACCTGCGGATTCGAGCGAGCATTGCTGCCCCTTCCAGGGACGATTCGATGAGCCACACTTTGTGCAACCCGGTCCCCGGCGGGGACCGACCAGGCGGCTGGGCTGAGCGCGGGTGCGCCCCCCTGGCTTTGCGACCCCGCCTCGCGGCGGGTGTGCCCTGATCTGGCCGGTGCGTGCTCTCTGACAGTTATTCAATCGGCCCTCGCGGCGCCGTCCTTTAGGCAAGATCCGGTGCGTCGCCCGAAGGGGCTAACGCCGATCGCCTGGACGGCTGAGGGGCTACTTGATCAGGTCGAAGATCTTGAAGATCGGCATGTACATCGCGATGATCATCGATCCCACTACGGCGCCGAGGAAGGCGATCATCAGGGGCTCGATGAGAGCCGTCAGGGCCTCCGTCGTCGCCTCGACCTCTTGGTCGTAGAACTCGGAGATCTTCATCAGCATGGTGTCGAGGGCACCCGTCTCCTCGCCCACCGCCATCATCTGCACGACCATCGGCGGGAAGACAGGATGGTCCATCAGCGGCCGGGCCAGCGATTCACCGCTGCGGACGCTGTCCTGCACGGCGCGGGTGGCGCGCTCGACGACGATGTTGCCGGTGGTGCCGGCGACGATGTCGAGGCTCTGCAGAATCGGTACGCCGGAGCGCATCATTGTGCCGAGATTGCGCGCGAAGCGGCTCAGCGCGATCTTCTGCACCAGCTTGCCGAACACCGGTGCCTTCAGCTTGAGCGGATCGAGGACGTTGCGCACCCGCACGTCGCGCTTGATGCGTTGCCAGGTGAAGGAGAACACCACCAGCACGACGAGCAGGATCGGCGCGAGGAATTTCATGGCATGGCTGATCACGACCAGGATTTTCGTAGGTAGTGGCAGCTCGCCACCGAGTGAGTCGAACATCTTGGCGAACACCGGCACGATAAAGATGAGCATGCCGGTCACCATCAGGATCGCCATGACGAACACCACGACCGGATAGGTCATCGCGGACTTGACCTTGCCGCGCAGCTTGACCTCTGCCTCGTAGTTGGCCGCGATCTGCAGCATCGTCTCGTCGAGGAAGCCGCCCACCTCGCCGGCCTTTGTCATGTTCACCATGAGCGGCGGGAACACCTTGGGGTGCTTGCCCATCGTGCTCGACAGCGCGTTGCCGGACTCGACGTCGGTGCGCACCTCGGCCAGGACGCGGGCCAACTCCTTGTTGTCAGTCTGCTCGCACAGGATCGACAGCGCTCGCAGCAGCGACAGCCCCGAGTCGATCATCGTGGCGAACTGCCGGGAGAAGACGGCGAGATCCTTGAGCTTCACCTTCTTGCCGAAACCCGGGATCATCAGCTCGCGCTTCATCCCCGCGCTGGCCTTGTTGATCGAGACCGGGGCATAGCCCATGGCCTTGAGCTTCTGCGCCACCACGGTGGGCGATTCGGCGTCGAGCGAGCCGGTTATCAGCTTGCCGCCGCGGTCACGTACCGAGTACTGAAAAGTCGTCGCCATTGTCGTTGTGCCTCTCAGGCTCGGCCGGACAACCGGTTGTAGTCCTCGACGTGGTGGCACATCTGCAGCCCGACGTCGTAGGTGATGCGGTGGCGCTTGGCTAGATCTGCGAGGCTCTGGTCCATCGTCTGCATGCCGAACTTCGCGCCGGCCTGCATCGCCGAATAGATCTGGTGCGTCTTGCCCTCGCGGATGAGGTTGCGCACGGCGGGGGTGGCGACCAGCACCTCGGTCGCGGCAACCCGGCCTTGGTCGTCTGCCGTCTTGGCCAGTGACTGGCAGACGACGCCTTGGAGAGCGCTGGCGAGCTGGACCCGGATCTGCTGCTGCTGATGTGGCGGAAAGACGTCGATGACGCGATCGATGGTCTGTGCCGCATCCGACGTGTGCAGGGTCGCGAAGACGAGGTGGCCGGTCTCCGCAGCGGTCAGCGCGACGGAGATCGTCTCCAGGTCACGCATCTCGCCGACCAGGATGATGTCGGGGTCCTGGCGCAGCACGTGCTTCAGGGCGTTCTGGAAGGAGTGCGTGTCCTCCCCCACCTCGCGCTGGTTCACCACGCACCGCCGGTGAGAGTGCAGAAACTCGATCGGGTCCTCGACGGTCATGATGTGGTCCTGGCGGGTGCGGTTCGCCAGATCGACCAGTGAGGCCAGGGTGGTCGACTTGCCGGAGCCGGTCGGGCCGGTGACCAGGACGAAGCCGCGCGGCAGCGCCGCGAAGTTGGACACGATCGACGGGATGCCGAGCTCCTCCAAGGGCTTGATCTCGAAGGGGATCAGCCGGAAGGCGGCGCCGAGCGCGTCGCGCTGGCGGTAGATGTTGAGCCGGAAGCGGGCCCGGCCGGGCAGCGTGTAAGAGCAGTCGAGCTCGAGAGTCTCCTCGAACTTCTCCCGCTGGCGCTGGGTGATGATCGCGTAGAGCATGCGCTGGATGACCGGAGGCGTCATGCGGTCGTAGCCCTCGATCGGGCTCAGGGAACCGTTCAACCGCACCGTGGGCGGCGCTCCGGCCGTGATGTGCAGGTCGGAGGCGCCGGTTTCCAGGACGTGCGTGAGCAGGTCAACCAGGCTGACCGAGTCGAGGGAGGCGTCCTCCTCGGTCGATCGCCGGGCGCTGCCGCTGACCTCGGCGGCCGCGGCGGGGGGCGGGGCTGGCTCAGAGACGGGAGGCAGATCCATGACGCCCGCAACCGCGCCGGCGCCGATCGTGTGACCGGTCGCGGGTGCCGCCGACTGGGCGACGTAGGACTGGGGGGCGACTCGGGCCGCAGCCCCGTTGGGCGCGGTTCCGAAGAAATCGTCGTTCGAGTCCACGAGCGCCCCCTCCGCGCCGGGACGCTCCCGACACTCCCGAGGAATCGGCCGGAACGCCTGCCGCCTTGAGCCATCGGCGGCGACGTCGTGGGAGGCCGGCTAGACGACCACGCGCAGGATCTCCTCGATCGAGGTGACCCCAGCCACTACCTTGGCCAGACCGTCGTTGCGAAGAGTCGTCATCCCCTGCTCGCAGGCCACCGCATTGATCGCGGCGGACGAAGCCCGCTCGACCGCCATCCGCTCGATGTCCTCGGAGACCGTCATCACCTCCTGCAGCGCCAGCCGCCCCTGATATCCGGTCTTCGAGCAACTCGAGCACCCCACCGGACGGAAGATCTTCGGCAGCTCTTCGCCCTGGGCCCATGGGAACCGCGCGAGCCTGAGCTGCTCGGCGGTCGGCACGTATGCCTCCTTGCACCGTTCACACAGCCGACGGGCCAGGCGCTGGGCCAGGACGCAGTCGATCGCGGAGCCGACCAGGAAGGGCTCGATACCCATCTCGATCAGCCTGGTCACCGCGGAGGGTGCATCGTTGGTATGGAGGGTCGAGAGCACGAGATGGCCGGTGAGGGCGGCCTCGATCGCGATCTGGGCGGTCTCGTGGTCGCGGATCTCGCCGATCAGGACGACGTCCGGGTCCGACCGCAGGATCGAGCGCAGCGCCGAGGCGAAGGTCAGGCCGGCCTTGTTGTTGGTCTGCACCTGGTTGATGCCGGCCAGCCGGTATTCCACCGGGTCCTCGACGGTGATGACGTTCTTGTCGGGCGTCGAGACGATGTTCAGCGTCGCGTACAGCGTGGTGGATTTGCCCGACCCGGTCGGGCCGGTCACGAGAATCATTCCGTACGGCTTCTGGTAGCTCTCCGAGAAGCGCGCGTAGTTCTCGGCGGAGAACCCGAGGTCGGCCAGCGTGAGCAGCGCGGTCGAGTTGTCCAGGATCCGCATGACGACCTTCTCGCCCCAGACCGTGGGCAGGGTGGCGACCCGCAGGTCGATCTTCTTGCCCTCGATCGAGACGGACAGCCGGCCGTCCTGAGGTACCCGCCGCTCGGCGATGTTGATGTCGGCCATGATCTTGAGCCGGGAGATGACGCCGGCCTGGATGTTCTTTGGCGACCGCATGATCTCGTGCAGGACCCCGTCGATCCGGAAGCGCACCCGCAGATCACGCTCGGCCGGCTCGATGTGGATGTCGGAGGCGCGGTCCTGGATCGCCTGGGTGATGAGCAGGTTGACGAACTTGACGATCGGCGCGTCCTCGGTGACCTGCCGCATGTTGCTCAGGTCTTCGTCCTCGTCGGCCGTGTCCATGGCCGTCGTGAGGTCGTCCAGGTCGCCATCGGCGCGATGGAAGCGGGCGATCGCCTTGATCACATCGGACTTGGTAGCGACCACCGGCTTGACGTCCATGCCGGTCAGCGACCGGATGTCGTCGACCGCGAACACGTTGGCCGGATCAGCCATGGCGACCAGCAGTCGGCCATCCTCGTAGCCGATGGCCATCGCGTTGTGCCGGCGACAGACGACGGCCGGCACCAGGGACACCGCCGAGCCGTCGACGGGGAACTCGCTCAGATCGACGAAGCGCAGGCCGATCTGCGTCGCCAGCGCGCTCACCAGTTGCGATTCGGTCAGGATGTCGCTGTCGATCAGAACCCGGCCCAGGGGGCGACCGAGCCGCTGATGCTCCTCGGTCGCCGCGGTCAGCTGGTCCTGGCTGATCAGGCCCTCACCCAGGAGAATGTCGCTGAGCTGCCTCACCGCGCGTCCTCCCCGGTCGTGCTCCCATTTGGTACGACTTCGGCTCGGCCGCCCGGGCGCTGTAGCCCTTCCGGCTTCACCAGGCGTGCTTATCCGGTCCGGGCGCCCGCGATAAGCCGCAGCAGCATGCTCTTGTGTAGATCACCGTCCTGGCCGTGCGGATCCGGTTCCAGGACCGGCGTCTCGGTGGCGTGCCGACCGCCGTCGGCTTCGCTCGACGCGGTCACGGGTTCCTCCGTCGCTGGTCCTATCGGCGCGGCAAGCGTCGACGCCGATTCCGGCGCCGGCCAGACCGACTCGGGCCAGGAAGACTCGATCGCGAGCCTGGGTGGAGGCTCGATCTCGGCTGGGGACGCCGCGTCAATGCCCTCGACGCTCCCGATGAGCTCTTCCCTGCGGCCGGAGGCAATTTCGTCACCCTCGCCGGAATTATCTGCTGACGCCACGATCAGGCCACGCCGAACGAGACCGACGAGCCCCGAAACAACGGCGAACTCCCCTCGCCCGGATCCGGCCACCAACTCGGCCACACTGCGGCGACCGTCAATCATCGCCACCCAGGTCCACTCGTCCCGAGTCAGCGCGGGGTCGTCTGTCAGTGCGGGAGCCAGCCGGAAGACGGTTTCGTCCGCCGGAATCTCCGGGCCGAGCGTCGTCCACGACTCGACCCGCGCGGCCGCCTCGACGAGTACTCCACCGACCGGCAGCCGCAGGCCGACGTCATCGGCATGCGGCTCACCGACGACGAAGCTGAAGTCTCCGTCCGGCCAACGCAGGAGGTCGAAAACGGCGTCCAGAGCCTGCTGCTGAGCGGCGTCGAGCAGAGGTGCATCGTCGACGGCTCTCGCGTCTTGTAATGCCCGCGCCAGTCCGATAGCGGGATCGTCGGACACCCGGGCCACCGCATCGGCCAGGCTGGAGTCGGAGAGATGCCCCAGGCCGACGACTCGCCGGGCCAGCGACTGGCGCGAGACATCGCTGCTCACCCCGGACAGCTGGCCGCTGTTGAGGTGGACCGCCGCGCGCAAGCCGGCTCGGCGCAGATGGAGCACACCGGTCTTGTTGGTGCGACTCAGCAACTGGAAGATGTCGGACAGGCTGAACGCGTCCAGCGATCCCTCGAGTTTCATGCCATCGTCCAGGCCGGCCAACGCCGGAGAAGCCCGCCCACCATTGCGTACCCACTCTCGAAAAATCAGCCCGGGCTAGAGGCATCGGCGCGTGGTGCCGCGGGCTTGAATCCGGTCAGTTGCCGGGGAGGGCCGCCCGCATGGCGGCCGTCGGGGCGGCTCGCCCGGTCATCAGCCGAACCTGTCGGGCGGCCTGGTGCAGCAGCAACTCCAGGCCGCCGATCACGCGGCATCCCGTCGCCGCCGCGGCGACGGCGAGTGGGGTTGGCCACGGATCGTAGACCGCATCGAAGAAGGTGGTCGCCGGCCGCCAGGCCCGGGTCGCGAGAAGGTCGGCGGCGCCAGGCGGCACCGTGGAGATCACCACGGTCGCCTCCGGGGGGACCTCCGGCCAGGCCGCGATCCGCACCGGCAGGCCCAGCCGGCCGGCCGCGGCCAGCAGGCCAGCCGCCCGTTGCGGGTCACGCACGACGGCGGTGGCTCCAGACGCGCCCATCTGGCGAAGGGCAGCGACCGCGGCGGCGGCCGTGCCGCCGGCGCCGAGCACGACCGGGTCCGAGACGTCGACGCCGGCAAGTGCGTCGCCGAGCCCGCCGACGTCGGTGTTGTCAGCGTGCCGGCCGTGAGAGCGCAACAGCACGGTGTTCGCGGCACCGACCGCGGCGGCCACCTCGGAAACGCTGTCCACATGCTCCAGAACCACCCGCTTGAGCGGCATCGTCAGCGACAGGCCGGCCCACTCGGGACCCAATCTGTCGAGGAACTCGGGCAGGGCGACCGCAACGCACTCGATGGCGTCGTAGGACCAGCTGGTCAGGCCCAGCGATGCATAGGCCGCGCGGTGCAGCGCCGGTGACAGCGAATGGGTGATCGGGTTGCCAAGCACGGCGGCGCGAGGCATCCGGTTAGATCAGGCCTTCCTGCTGCGATTTGGCCTTCTGCTTGAGGAAGGCGTTGTAGTCGTTGGTGAACAGCTGATGGCCCTGCTTGTCCATGAGTACGTAGTACAGCCAGTTACCCGCCGCGGGTGCCAGCGCGGCTTCGAGCGCTCCCTGCCCAGGTGCGGCGATCGGCGTCGGCGGCAGCCCCGTGTTGATCCGCGTGTTGTACGCCGTCGGCTTCTTCAGGTCGGCCTCTGTGAGCGGCCCGCTGTAGCGACCCAGGCCGTAGAGCACGCTCGCGTCGATCTGCAGCGCCATGCCCTTGTCCAGCCGGTTGTAGATGACCCGGGCGATCTTCGGATTCTCCTCGGGGGCGCGCCCCTCCCGCTCGACCAGCGACGCGACGACCATCACCTCGTACGGCGAAAGGCCGAGGGCCTTGGCTCTGGACTCGAGCTGGACGGCCGCCGCGACCTCGTCGAACTTCGTCACCATCGCCTTGAGGGCAACGGTCGCCGTGGACGCCGGCTCGATGTCGTAGGTCGCCGGGAAGAGGAAGCCCTCGAGCCGGCCCTTGGCGAAGGCCGGCAGGCCGAGTGCGGCGGGGTTGGCTACCGCGGCCTGGAGGTCCGCCAGGGCGATCCCGCTGCCCTGCGAGATCCGGACCAGCGTTTGGGCGAGAGCCAGCCCCTCCGGCAGGGTGACCCTCGAGCGGACCCGGGACGCCGGGTCGAGCAGCAATTGCAGCGCCTGGCTGGCCTTCATCTGCTTGAGCAGGCGATAGGTGCCCGGCTGAAGGGTCCCGGAACGCGGGTCGGCCGTGGCCGCGTTCGCGAAGGCCTTCGTGCTCCTCACGACGCCCGCCAGGACCAGCGTCTTGCCGATGGCCGTGGCGCTGTCGCCGCGCTTGATCAGGATCAGCACCGAGCCGCTGCCGGGGCCCGGATAGTCGGGGGTGGAGCTGAACGAGGCCAGCACCCGTGAGCCGCCGTACCAGACGCCACCGACCAGCAGACCGAGCATGAGGAACACGACGATCAGTGCCGCGGGCCCGCGGCGTGACCTGGTCGGGGCCGCCTGGCGATGCTTGTGCCGGTGCCGGCCATTGCCGCTCGGCCGGGTGGCGCGTCTGACCAGATCGAGGTCGCTATGCGTCATCGCGGGTCGAGCCCCTCCGGCCGCCATCGCTGTCCAGCCAGGCTTGCAATATCACCACGGCGGCCGCCTGGTCGACCACCGCACGCTGGCGACGCCCGCGGACGCCCTGGCCAGCAAGAGTACGGGAGGCCAACACCGTACTGAGCCGCTCGTCGGCCAGGTGCACCGGTGTCGGATCAATGCGGGCCGCCAGTTCGCTCGCGTACCGCCGGGCCTTCTCCTCTGCCGGGCCGGCCGCTCCCGACAGCGACCGGGGCAGCCCGACCACGACTTCGACCGCCTCGTGCGCCTTCACCAGCCGAGCCAATTCCACCAGGGAGCCGCGGCGCTGCAGGGTGAGCAGCGGTGTGGCCAGCACACCAGAGTGGTCACAGACGGCGACGCCGACGCGGACGTCGCCCACGTCGACCCCGAGCCGGACGCCGCTCTTCACCCGGAACCGGTCACCCGCTCGGCGATGTGGTGGTCGACCAGTCGCAGCGCCTCGGCCACGCCGGCCGGGTTGGCACCCCCGCCCTGAGCCAGGTCGTCGCTTCCGCCGCCCTTACCCTCTATCGCCGGCCCGATCGAGCGGAGGATCTCCTGTGCCGACAGCCGCCACTCGCGGGCGACAGGGTTGACCGCGACAACGATCGAGGCCCGGCCGCCGGCCGCGCCGGCAACCGCGACGACGCCCGGCCGCGTCTGGTCCAGCCGGCCCCGGATCTCCAGTGCCAGCTTGCGCAGGTCGCCGCCGCCGGCACCGGGCGTCTCCGTCGTCACCACGGAGACGCCATAGACGTCGCGGGCACCGGCCACCAACTCCGCGGCACCAGCCAGCACGGCGTCGGCGCGCAGCTTCTCCAACTCCTTCTCGACGTCGCGCAGCCGGGAGACGATGCCGTGCACTCGCTCGGGCACCTCGTCGACCGGCACCTTGAAGGTCTCGGCCAGCTGCGACACCAGGACGTGCTCGCGGGCCAGGAACCGGAAGGCGTCGATCCCGACCAACGCGTCCACCCGTCGGAGACCGGCGCCGATGGATGCCTCGGACAGCAACTTCACGATCCCGAGCTGCCCCGACCGCGCCGCGTGGGTGCCACCGCAGAGCTCCCGGGCGTACTCCCCCACCTCCACGACCCGCACCTGGTCGCCGTACTTCTCGCCGAACAGCGCCATCGCGCCGATCCGGCGCGCCTCCTCCTGGGAGGTGACGAAGGCGCGCACCGGCAGGTCGTCGACCAGGATCGAGTTGACCTCGTCCTCGACGTCGGCCAGCACGTTCGGCGGGACCGCGGCCGGTGTG
This sequence comes from Mycobacteriales bacterium, assembly GCA_038276285.1. Taxonomy (GTDB): domain Bacteria; phylum Actinomycetota; class Actinomycetes; order Mycobacteriales; family QHCA01; genus QHCA01. The sequence goes on from JBBPZR010000115.1 coordinate 9,129, forward strand.
CTGAAGTCGAAACGCAGCCGCCCCGGTGCGATGAGTGAGCCGGCCTGGGTGGCCGTCTCGCCGAGGGCACCGCGCATCGCGCGGTGCACGAGGTGGGTGGCGGTGTGCGACCGCGAGATCGATCGACGGCGCTCCACGTCGATCAGGGCGTGTGCGGTGTCGCCGGAGCGCACCTCACCGCGCACCACCCGGGCCCGGTGCACGATCAGGCCGGGCACCGGAGACTGCACGTCGATCACGTCCAGCTCGGCATCGCCGACGACGATCCGGCCGAGGTCGGGCAGCTGGCCGCCGGCCTCGGCGTAGAAGGGCGTGACGTCGAGGACGACCTCGACCTGTTCGCCCTCGCCGGCCCCGGTCAACACCCCGGCCGGACCGATGAGGCCCACCACCGACGACTCGCGCTCGACCTCGGCGTATCCCGTGAACGTCGACGGCCCGGCCGCGTCGAGCACGTCACGGTAGGCCGATACGTCGGTGCCTCCGGTCTTGCGTACCCGGGCGTCCTCCTTCGCCCGGGACCGCTGCTCTTCCATCAGCCGGCGGAAGCCCTCTTCGTCGACCGAGAGGCCCTGCTCGGCGGCCATCTCCAGGGTCAGGTCGATCGGAAAGCCGTAGGTGTCGTGGAGCTTGAAAGCGGTCTCGCCACTCAGTGTGCCGTCATCGGTCAGGCCGAGCAGGTCGGTGTGCATGACTTCGAAGTGGCGCGTGCCGGCCCGCAAGGTCGACAGAAACGCCTCTTCCTCGGCGTAGGCGTAGGAGGAGATGCGGTCGAAGTCGGTGGCGACCTCGGGGTAGGACTCGCTCATCGCGTCGCGGGAGATCGGCAGCAGCTCGGGCAGCGACCTGTCCTCGTAACCGAGCAGCCGCATCGCCCTGATCGAGCGCCGCAGGATCCGGCGCAGCACGTAGCCACGGCCCTCGTTGGACGGCGTCACACCGTCGGCAATCAGCATCAGGACGGTACGGACATGATCGGCGACCACCCGCAGCCTGACCGCGTCCTCGTGCTCAGCGTCGTGGTAACGGGTACCGGTCAGCTCGGCGGCCCGCTGAAGCACCGGATAGACTTCGTCGATCTCGTAGAGGTTGTCGACGCCCTGGAGCAGATAGGCGACCCGCTCGAGGCCCATCCCGGTGTCGATGTTCTTCGCCGGCAGGTCGCCCAGGATCTCGAAGTCCTCCTTGCCCGTGCCCGGGCCCCGCACGTACTGCATGAACACGAGGTTCCAGAACTCCAGGAAGCGGTCGCCCGCCGTGTCCACGATCGGCCCGCCGTCGGGGCCGAATTCGGCTCCCCGGTCCAAGTGAAGCTCGCTGCACGGGCCGCACGGCCCCGGGACGCCCATCGACCAGAAGTTGTCCGCCTTGCCCATCCGCTGGATCCGCTCGGGCGGCAGCCCGATGTCGCGCCGCCAGATGTCCGCGGCCTCGTCGTCGTCGAGATAGACGGTGATCCACAGCTTGGACTCGTCGAAGCCGAAGCCGCCGTCGGCAACCGGCCGGGTGGCCAGGTCCCAGGCGTACGGGATGGCCTTTTCCTTGAAGTAGTCGCCGAAGGAGAAGTTGCCGTTCATATGGAAGAAGGAGCCGTGCCGGGTGGTCCGGCCGACCTCGTCGATGTCGACCGTGCGGACGCACTTCTGCACGCTGGTGGCCCGCTGATAGGGCGGGGTCCGCTCGCCGAGCAGGTAGGGCTTGAACGGCACTATGCCGGCGTTGACCAGCAGCAAGGTCGGATCGTCAGCGATCAGGCTCGCGCTCGGGACGAGAGTGTGCCCGCGGGCGACGAAGTGGTCGAGGAAGCGCCGCCGGATCTCCGCTGTCTTCACTCGTTGCCGTCGTCGGTCAGTGCCGCCATCAACTCCTGCTCGCGCTGGGCCTGGGCCTCACGCACGTCGGCGGCGAAGTCACGGACGGCCTCGGCCAGGCCGGATCCGCTCCGCGAGGCCGAACCGGCCAGCCCGGCCGGCGTCAGCGCACGCGCGGCGCTGGTGAGCTTGCGTACAACGAGGATGCCGACGGTCGCGCCAAGCACGGCCCAGAACATGCGTCGCATTACCTTCTCCTCCTGCCGCGGGACCCGCTGTGCCGCCGGCCGGTCACCGCTTTGCGTACACCGAAGGTGAATGCCGCCACCTTGATCACCGGGCCGCCCAGAGTGGCCGCGAACAGCGTCGTCAGGCCCGCGACGTTGGTGGCCGCCTTCGAGGCGTTGTCCGTGATCGAGTCCACCTTCTCGAGCTGGCCGTTAACCTGGCGCAGGATGAGGTCGAGCTCGCTGATCAGGGGCGGCGTGCGCTCCGCGAGACCGGCGACCAACTTCGTCGTCTCATCCACGGTGCGGCCGAGCTTGAGGATCGGCACCGCGAGCAGGACGACGAGCACGGCAAAGGAAATGGCCGCCACCAGACCCGCGATCTCACCAACGCTCATCCGGGCACGCTCCCTTGGTATCAGGTACTGGGGTCGGTGCCGACCCTACCGTGACCACCCGCCTCCCGATTGTCCGAATTCGGCAACCCCGCACTCGGGCCGGACGATCAGCCGGGGCTTCCCGGGACCCCACGGATCCGCGCGCGCAGCCTCGCCACCCGCTCGCTCAGCTCGCGCTCCGCGCCGTGGTCGCCGGGTGCGAAGTAGTCGCGGCCAACCAGATCGTCGGGCGGGTACTGCTGGCGGGCCACCCCTCCCACCGCATCCTGGGAGTACTCATACGACATCCCGTGCTCCAGCCGCCGCGCACCCCGGTAGTGCGCGTCTCGCAGGTGCGCCGGCACCGACCCGCCCCGCCCGGCCCGCACATCGGCGATCGCGGCATCGACCCCACGGATCACGGCGCTGGACTTGGCTGCCAGGGCCAGGTGTATGACGGCCTGGGCGAGATTGATCCGGGCCTCGGGCAGGCCGATGAGCTGCACCGCGTCGGCGGCCGCGACCGCCACCGGCAGCGCTGACGGGTCGGCCATCCCGACGTCCTCGCTGGCCAGGATCACCAGCCGCCGGGCGATGAAGCGCGGGTCCTCACCGGCGACGACCATCCGGGCGAGGTAGTGCAGGGCGGCGTCGACGTCGCTGCCCCGGATCGACTTGATGAAGGCGCTGGTGACGTCGTAGTGCTGGTCGCCCTGCCGGTCGTAGCGGACCGCCGCCTGCTGTGCGGCCTCCTCCAGGGTCGGCAGGTCGATCACCGCAGTGCCGCGTTCGTGCGCGGCTCCGGCCGCCGCCTCCAGCGAGGTCAGCGCCCGTCGCGCGTCGCCATCGGCCAGTCGTACGAGGTGGTCCAGCGCCTCCTCGGTGACCTGCACGGCACCGCCGAGGCCACGGGAATCGGTCAGGGCGCGGTCGATCAACTCGCGGATGTCGGCAGCGGAGAGCGGCTCGAGGGTCAGCAGCAGGGCACGCGACAGCAACGGGGACACGAGCGAGAAGAACGGATTCTCCGTGGTCGCCGCCACCAGGGTCACGATGCGGTCCTCCACCGCTCCGAGCAGGGAGTCCTGCTGGGTCTTGGAGAAGCGGTGCACCTCGTCGATGAACAGCACGGTCTGCGCACCGGAGAAGCCCAGCTCCCGGCGGGCCTCTTCGATGACCGCGCGGACCTCCTTGACCCCGGAGGACAACGCTGACAGGGCGACGAACCGGCGCTTCGTGGCCAGGGACACGACGTGGGCGATCGTGGTCTTGCCGGTGCCGGGCGGGCCCCAGAGGATCAGCGGGATCGGCGCCGCGCCATCAGGCGCCTCCACCAGCCGGCGCAACGGCGAGCCCTTGCCGAGCAGATGCCGCTGGCCGACCAGCTCGTCGAGCGTGCGCGGCCGCATGCGGACCGCCAGCGGCGCCGAAGCCTCGGCCGCCGCCCGCCCGGCTTCGTCGAACAGGTCCGCCACGTGCCCGATCGTAGGCGCGGGGCACCGACGGGCCACCGCCGCCAGCGCGCCGCGTCAACCCCTCCACGCGAGCCGGGTGGCCAGAACGAGGAGCACCGCGCTCGATCAGTGCGGTGACCAACCGCTCGCGGCTGCCGGTCAGGGCTCCACCGAGCGCCGCGCCGTCCACGGCGAGGCAGAGCTGCCAGCTGGCCGACGGCCCTCGCGGCCGGCCCGCTGCGGTGTTGACGTACACCCGCCACCGCGATGCGTACGCTGAGGGCCACCAGCACCAGAGCCGAGACCACGCGCAGCGGCCCAGCCAAAGACGCGATCATCCCGGACAGTCCCGCACCGCCGAGCACCGCGACCGCGGCATAGATCCGTCGGCGGTGGCAACGCTCAGACCCGCCGCGGCACGCATCCGGGGTGAGGTGCGGGCGGTGAGGGCGACGAGGTAGGTCGCAACGGCACCGCGACGCCGTAGCCGGCCAGGAGCCCGGCGACGAGGCCGGCGATCACAACCGCGTTGCGGTCGACCTCCCGACCTGGCCCGGCCGCCGCTGGACCGGCGCAAAGGATGCGGCTGTGGTGAGCGGCAACACGGCGGACGGCGTCATGGCCAGATCGTCAGCCCTCGGTGATGCGGTCGCAAGCAAGTTGGGTGGTGGCAACCTGTAGCGGCAGCGGTGGGAGAGGATCGCGCCATGAGATTTCGCACCGTCGTCCTGCTCGGCGGCAAGACGGCCACCGGTATCCGCATCCCGCCAGAGGTCGTGGCCGGCCTCGGCCAGGGCAAGCGGCCGCCGGTCCGCGTCACGATCAGAGGCCATACCTACCGGAGCAGCGTCGCGGTGATGGGCGGGGACTTCATGGTGGGGATCAGTGCCGAGAACCGGGCAACTGCGGGCGTGGCCGCCGGCGACGAACTCGACGTCGATATCGAACTCGACACCGAGCCGCGCGAGGTGAGCGTGCCGGCCGACCTCGCCGACGCACTCGGCCGGGATCCCGCCGCGAAGCGTTCCTTCGACCAACTGTCGTACAGCGGCAAGCAGCGCTACGTGCTGCCGATCACCGGCGCCAAGACGCCCGAGACCCGGCAGCGGCGCATCGCCAAAGCGATCAGCGACCTCAGTCAGCACGGAAGTGCGGGTTGAAGATGAGGCCGAGAACCGCGCCCTGCGGCGTGCGCACAGTGGCCGTGACAATGCCGTCTCCGACGTCGGCGGCCGCGACGTGCTCGGTCGCGCCGGCCGCTATCGCGTCGCGGACGGCCGCGGCTACGTCGTCGACACCCCAGTAGGTCAGCGCGCCGTCAGCCGGCTCGCCGTCAGGCAACAGGCCGAGCTCGTAGCCGGCGACGTCATATCCGACGTAGAACGGCTGGTCGAAGTACGGCTCCACGCCGAGGATGCCGGTCCACCAGGCCTTGGCCCCCTCGACATCGGCGGTCGGGTAGATGACCGTGCGCAGGCCGCGAAGCGAAAGAGTCATGTCGGCAGCCAACCACCCCGGTCCGACATCGATGCCAGCGGCGGTCGCTGTGGAGTTTCGTGCACGCTATGGCGTGTATAAGTTTCCACAGCTCGCCGTTTAGGTGCCGGGCGCGGCCGGTACGGCGTCGATGCCGGCCTCCTTGCGCTGCTCGGCGGTGATGGGGGTCGGCGCTCCGGTGAGCGGGTCACCGCCTGACGCCGTCTTGGGAAAGGCGATGACCTCGCGGATCGAGTCGACTCCTGCCAGCAGAGCGCACAGCCGGTCCCAGCCGATGGCGATTCCCCCGTGCGGCGGCGGGCCGTAGTCGAACGCCTCGAGCAGGAAGCCGAACTTCGCCTGTACGTCGTCCGGCGTGAGGCCGATGACGTCGAAGACCTGCTGCTGCATGCGGCGCCGGTGGATCCGGATCGAGCCGCCGCCGATCTCGTTGCCGTTGAGGACGATGTCGTACGCGTACGCGAGCGCGTGCTCGGGATCGTCGGCGAACCGGTCGGCCCACTCCGGCTTGGGCGACGTGAACGGATGGTGCACTGCGGTCCAGCCCCCGGTCGCGTCGCGCTCGAACATCGGCGCGTCGACCACCCACATGAAGGCCCACAGCGACTCGTCGATCAACCCGCAGCGCCGGCCCACCTCAAGTCGGGTGGCACCCAACAATGCCAGCGCATCCGACCGGCTGCCCGCGCCGAAGAGGATGCAGTCCCCCGGCTGGGCGCCAGTCGCGGCGGGCAATCCGGCCAGATGCTCGGCCGAGAGGTTCTTGGCCACCGGCCCCCGCAGCTCGCCGGACTCCGCGTCGATCAAGACGTACGCCAGACCCTTGGCGCCCCGCGAACGCGCCCAGTCCTGCCAGGCGTCGAGTTGCTTGCGCGGCTGGCTGGCACCGCCGGGCATCACGACAGCGCCGACGTGCTCGGCCTGGAAGACCCGGAACTGCGTCCCGGCGAAGTACCCGCTCAGGTCCACCAGCTCGAGACCGAACCGCACGTCGGGCTTGTCGCTGCCGTACCTCGCCATCGCATCGGCGTAGGTGATCCGGGGGATCGGCAGGGGCACCTCGCATCCAGCCAGCTCGCGCCAGATCCGGGCGAGCACCGCCTCGCCCAACTCGATCACGTCGTCCTGCCCGACGAAGGACATCTCCACATCGAGCTGGGTGAACTCCGGCTGCCGGTCGGCCCGGAAGTCCTCGTCGCGGAAGCACCTGGCGATCTGGTAGTAGCGCTCGAGACCGCCGACCATCAGCAACTGCTTGAACAGCTGTGGTGACTGCGGCAGCGCGTACCACGAGCCCGGCTGGAGGCGGACCGGCACCAGGAAATCCCGCGCGCCCTCGGGCGTCGATCGGGTGAGATACGGCGTCTCCACCTCGACGAAACCCCGCTGCGCCAACAACTCCCGGGTCACCCGGTTGACCTCGGAGCGCAGCCGCAGGGCGGCGGCCGGGCCGGGCCGGCGCAGATCGAGGTAGCGGTATTTCAGGCGTACCTCCTCACCGACCGCCCCCGTGTGCTCGTCGAGCGGGAAGGGCAGGGCGGCGGCCTCGGACAGGACGTCGAGCCCGCTCGCCGTCACTTCGATGTCGCCGGTCGGCAGGTCGGGGTTTTCGTTGCCGGCCGGCCGACGCGCGACGGTGCCTTGGACGCGTACGCAGAACTCGGCCCTCAAGTGGTGCGCCTCGGACTCCCGGAACACCACCTGCACGATGCCGCTGGCGTCGCGCAGGTCGACGAAGATGACGCCGCCGTGGTCGCGGCGCCGCGCCACCCATCCGGCCAGCGTGACCGCCTCACCGGCGTGCCGCGCGCGCAGGACACCGGCGTCATGGCTGCGGATCACCGGAGCTTCTCCTTCACGGTCAGTGCGAGGTCGGCGAGCGGCACGGCGGCCTGCTCGCCGCTGGCGAGATCCTTGAGCTGGGCGGTGTCGCCCTCGAGATCTCGCTCTCCCAGCACCACCGCGTATCCGGCGCCCGAGCGGTCCGCCGCCTTCATCGCACCCTTGAGGCCGCGTTCGCCGTAGGCCAGGTCGGTGTCCACGCCCGCTGCTCTCAGCTCGGCGGCCAGCCGCACCGCCCGGCGCTTCGCCGCCACACCGAGCGGCACGATGAACACCTGGCACCGAGCGGTGCTGCCCAGCTCGATGCCCTCGGCCTGCACCGCCAGCAGGGTGCGGTCGATGCCGACGGCGTAGCCGATGCCCGACAGGTCCGGCCCGCCCAGCAAGGCCGAGAGCCCGTCGTAGCGGCCCCCACCGCCGATGCTGGCCTGCGCGCCGAGCTGGTCGTGGACGTACTCGAACGTGGTCTTCGTGTAGTAATCGAGCCCGCGCACCAGGCGCGGCGCCTCCGACCACGCGACCCCGAGGTCGGTGAGGTGCTCCCGGACCTGGTGGTAATGAGCCCGGCAGGCATCGCAGAGGTGCTCCACCATGAGCGGGGCACCGGCGAGCTGCCGCTGCACATCGGGCCGCTTGTCGTCCAGCACGCGGAGCGGGTTGAGCTCCACCCGCCGCCGGGTCTCGTCGTCGAGATCGAGCGCCCGCAGGTGAGCCCGCAGCTTCTCGCGGTAGGCCGGGCGGCAGGTCGCGTCGCCGAGCGAGGTGAGCGACGTGGTGAAGCCGGTCAGACCGAGTGCCCGGAAACCGGCCACACCGAGTGCGATGCACTCGGCGTCGAGGGCCGGATCGTCGAGCCCGATCGCCTCCATGTCGACCTGGCTGAAGTGCCGGTAACGGCCGGCCTGCGGGCGCTCGTAGCGGAAGTTGGGGCCGACGCTGTACAGCTTGACCGGAAGCTGACCGGCATAGAGCCGGTGCTGGATGACCGCCCTCATCAGACCGGCGGTCAGCTCGGGCCGCAGCGTCACCGAGCGTCCGCCGCGATCGTCGAACGTGTACATCTCCTTGCTCACCACATCGGTCGACTCACCGACGCCGCGGCGGAACAGCGCGGTGTCCTCGAACACCGGCGTCTCGATGTAGCTGTAACCCGCCGCCCGCAAGGGGGCGGTGAGCCCGTCGCGAGCGGCCAGGAAGGCCGACGAGCCGGGTGGCAGGGTGTCGAAGGTGCCCTTGGGGGCGGCGAACGTCCCGCTCATAGGCTGGTTTTCGGCGCCGGCGGCATGGCGAGTTGCAGGTACGGATTGGCGGCGCGCTCCTGCCCGACGGTGGTCGAGGGGCCGTGGCCGGGCAGGACGACGGTGTCGTCGGGCAGCGGGAGGATGACCCGCTCGAGAGAAGCGATCATGTCCGTGTCGCTGCCACCGGGCAGGTCGACCCGGCCGATCGAGCCGGCGAAGAGCAGGTCGCCGGAGAACAGCAGCGGTCCTTCGGCAGCGGTCAACCCGAACACCACCGAGCCCGGCGTGTGCCCCGGTGCGAGGCCCACGGTCAGCTCCAGCCCGGCCAGCGACACCGTCTGCCCGTCGGCTAGCTCGCGTACGTCGTCGGGCTCGGTGAATTCCAGCCGGCCGAAAAGGGGCGTGTCCTGGGATATCCCGAGGCCGCTCCAGGGGTCGGTGAGCTGGCCCCGATCAGCGGGATGGATATAGGCCGCGATGCCGTTGGCGCCACAGACCGGGACGACCGCGAAGGTGTGGTCGAAGTGGCCGTGGGTGAGCAGGACGGCGACGGGCCGCAGCCGGTTTTCGCGTAGCACGGCGGAGAGCAGACTGTGCGCGTTGATCCCGGGATCGATGACGACGCAGTGCTCGCCGGGTCCGGGTGCCACCACCCAGCAGTTGGTCGCGGGCGGGCCGGCAGGGAATCCGGCGACGAGCACAGGCGTGTCCTCTCGGAGTGCTTCGGGTGGTGCGGGGCTGGCGTCAAGAGCCAGCCTACCGACGCCACGTAGACTCCCCGAGTCGATATCGACCAGCCGGAGCACGCCACCTAAGTGGCCGGAAGGACGTTCGTGCCCACGAAGGATCGCCAGCGCCAGCTGGCACGGGAGAAGGTCCAGCGGCAGATGGCCCGGCGGGTGGCCATGGCGCATCAGCGGCGGCGCCGTCAGGCGATTTCGGGAATCGTGATCGCGGTGCTGGCCGTCGGTGCCCTTGGCGTGGCCGGCGCGATCAAGGTCCGCAACGCCCACATCAGGGCCAGCACGGCCACCTGCTCCTACCCGAAGTCCACGGCCGGAGCAGTTCCCCGCAAGGCCAAGCTGCCCCCGAAGACGCGGGTGAGCAAGAAGGGCACCGTCCAGGTCGAGCTGACCACCGACCAGGGCAAGCTCAGCCTCACCCTCGACCGCGCCAAGGCTCCCTGCACGGTCAACAGCTTCGCGTCACTCATCCGGCAGAAGTACTTCGACAAGACCATCTGCCACCGCATCACCACCCAAGGCTCCTTCGTCCTGCAGTGCGGCGATCCCAGTGGCACGGGCAGCGGTGGGCCGGGTTACGCGTTCCCGGACGAGAACCTCCCGCTCAAGAGCGGCACCACCGTGATCTACAGCGCCGGCACGATAGCCATGGCCAACTCCGGTGCCGGCACCAACGGCAGCCAGTTCTTCATCGTCTACAAGGATAGTGCCTTCCCCCCGAGCTACAGCGTCTTCGGACGGCTCGCGGCAGGGCTGCCCGTCGTCGAGAAGATCGCAGCGGCGGGCAGCACGCCCAAGGGTGACGGAAAGCCCACTACCCCCGTCACCATCACCTCGGCCAAGCTGGTGGGCTGACCCAGGCTGACTCAGGCTGACTCGGCTCCTCTAGATGAGTGAGTCCTAATGGTCGTAGGCGATTAGCGAGCGTTTGACGGGTGCGTCGGTCTTCCAGTTGTGCCAGATCGCGGTGGCCATGGCCAGCAGGCGGGCGGCGACGCGGGCGTAGACGCCGGGCAGGTTTCGCCC
>JBBPZR010000116.1:0-21835 GCA_038276285.1 Mycobacteriales bacterium
GAGAGTGCCACACGCGAGTCTGTTCGGTTCGAGGCCCGAACCTCCGGTTCGGCACGACTTCTAGCGATCCGTCGAGAGTGTCGCGGCTTCGGTCATGCGCCGGTTCGGGTTCGGTCGACCTCCTGCACCAGCCAGCCGTTGCCATCGGGGTCGTTGAAGGAAAGAAACGAGTTGTAGTTGCCGCGTTGGGGATCATGGCCACGGGTCTGCCCGCTCGGACCGAAGTGGAAGATCTCGCTGACGGCCGTGCCGCGCTCGATCAGCTCGGCACGCGCGGCGTCGATGTCGGAGACCACCAGGTGCAGCCCCTGCGCGGCGCCGGCCGTCTCCGGGTTCTTCATGACCGCGATAGAGCAAGCCGACCCGGGCGGTGTCAGCTGCACGACGCGAAAGTCCTCCCCGGCGCTGTGGTCGACGTGCAGATCGAATCCGGCCTGCTCGAGATAAAAGGCCTTGGCCCGGTCCACGTCCGAGACGGGCACCAACACGAGTTCGAGCGTCCAGTCCACGATGCAGTCTCCTTCGCCCCCACGAACCGGTCCGGCAGCCCGGTCGCCATTCAACAGGAAGAATCCGGGTCTGCCTGAACTTCGTGCGGCGGTCTGCCAATGAGCGCACGATGAGTGGTATGAGCGGGGAGCCGCAAGCGGTGAAGCGGATGCAGTTGCGCCGCGACGGCGTGTGCGGCTGCGGTGAGTCCGTGGCGGCCGGCACGAACGCCGGATGGGATCGAGTCCATCGACAGGTCGTGTGTCTCAGCTGCCTTGACGCACCTCTCAGCGACGACACCGGATCCCCTCTGGCGGCGGTGCGGGCGCAGGCAGTGGGAGCGCCTGCTGCGCCCGTGCCGATGGAGGCTGGGGAGGCGGGCGGCTCGGCGCAGGCTGAGTACGACCGGCGCAAGACCCGTCGGGAAGCGCGCATCCGCGCGGCCCATCCCCGCCTGGGCGGCCTCATCCTCGCTGTCGGCGACGAGCCGCAGACCACGCGCGTGGGCCTCAGGCGCAGCCGGCGAGCGGCGAGTGGCGAGTCGACTGACCGAGCTCAGTGGCGACGAGGTGCTGTTCCTGCACGACCGCAGAATCCCGAACAGCCGCGCGAACATCGACCACCTCGCCATCGGCCCCGCGGGCGTGTTCGTCATCGACGCAAAGCGCTACCAAGACAAGAGGGTGGAGATCCGCCGGTCCGGCGGCCTGTTCCTCCCGATCACCGAGCAGTTGTTCGTCGGTGGCCGCGACCGTACGAAACTCGTTGCCGGGCTGGCCCCGCAAGTCGCCGCCGTCTACTGCGCGCTCGCCGACTCCCCCGACACCGCGGCGCTGAAGGTGCAGGCGATGCTGTGCTTCGTCGACGCGCTGCTGCCGGTGTTCGGCAGCCTGACGATGGCCGGGGTTCCGATCGTCGGGCCGAAGGGCGCTAGCAAACTCGTCCGTGCCGAGGGCCCGCTCGACGCTGCCGCTCGGCTCAGGGTGCAGATGCTCCTCGCGGGCCGCCTTCCCGCGATACACACCTGATCGCCGCGAGGGACGCCAGAGCCAGCAATCGGACACGAGGGTTACCGGCACACCCGCGCTTGATATCGCCTCCTGAGCGCGTTCGCCGATCTGCCGTGACATGAGGAGGTCAAGTCGATTCGCCAGCGAGTGTCCTGAATCACCGGGGTCCTGACCGCTGGCCCTGCGGCGGGACAGGTTAGGGAGGCTACGGTCCTTGGATGTTGAGCCGCTGGATGGCAGCAGAGACGGTCGCGGATCCGCCGGACGGTCGACCGTCTCTACCTGACCTGGCCGCCTGGCAGGTGTTCTCGGCGATGGCCACCTTGGCTGTGGTGCTCAGTGTCCTGAGCGGCGGATACGGCTACCACCGCGACGAGCTCTACTTCCGGATGCTCGATCTGTCCTGGGGTTATGTCGACGAGCCGCCCCCTGACCCCGCTGCTTGCCCGACTGTTCAGCCGAGTGGTCGCCGACGAAGTATGGGCGGTCCGGATTCCGGCGACTCTGGCCACGGTGGCGTCAGTGTTCGTCCTGGCCTTGATCACCCGGGAGCTGGGCGGTGGACGGGGAGCGCAGGCGCTGTGCGCGTGGGGCTACTCGTTCGCCTCATTTGCCGTTGCTCACGGGCCATGCACTGCTCACATCCACCGTTGACCTCCCCGTGTGGCCTGCCGTGCTGCTCTTTATCATCCGGGCGCAGCTACGACGCGAGCCACGATGGTGGCTGGCAGCCGGCGTTGCCGTAGGCCTGAGCACGTACAACAAACTCCTCATTGCTGTTCTGCTCGTCGCACTTGCCGCGGGCGTGGCCATCTCCGGGCCGCGCCGGTTGCTGCTGTCGAAGTGGGTCCTGGCCGCGGCGGCGCTCGCGCTCGTGGTCGGCTTCCCTAACCTCGTCTACCAAGCCACCCACAGCTGGCCGCAACTGAGCATGGGGCGAGCCCTGGCCGCGCACAACGCCGGAGAAGTCCGCGTCATGATGTGGCCGTTCCTGTTCCTCATCCTGGGTCCGCCGTTGGTGCCGATCTGGATCGCCGGTCTGGTCGGCCTCGTACGCAGGGACGCATGGCGCGCACTGCGGTTTCTAGCCGCGGCCTTCCCGGCTCTGCTGGCCCTGGTCTTCGTGATGGGCAGCCAGTTCTACTACCCCTTCGGTTTGCTGGCTGTGCTGTTCGCCATCGGGTGCGTGCCGGCGCACGAGTGGATCATGCGGTCGTTACGAGGACGGCGACGGATAGTGGTGGCCGCAGTGGGGCTCAATGCGGCGGTCAGCGCGGTACTCGGCCTGCCACTCATCCCGGCCGCTGCGCTGGGCGCCACCCCGGTGCCGGGAATCAACCCGGTGGCGCAGGATTCCGTCGGCTGGCCGGTCTACGTCCGACAGGTCGCCGAGGTCTACGCGGCTCTGCCGGTGGCTGATCGCGCGCAGGCGGTGATCGTCGCGAGCAACTATGGCGAGGCCGGAGCTATTGACCGGTACGGATCGCGATATCGCCTTCCGCGCGTCTACAGCGGTCAAAACCAGCTCTACTACCAGGCGCGGCCGCCGGAAACGGCGACGGTGGTGGTCCTGGTCGGGGGGCAGCTCGACAAGGCTCGCAGGCATTTCCAAGGCTGCACGATCGCGGGTCGTTTGGACAACGGGCTGGACGTCGACAACGAGGAGCAGGGGCAGCCGATCGCAGTCTGTCGCTGGCCGATCGGCGGCTGGGCCGCGGTCTGGCCGGCCCTCCGACACGAGGATTGAGGCACTCGCGCGTCGAAGCTGGCAGTGGTGTTCATCGCCCGGGAAGGATCAGCCTGTCGTCAGAATTGGGTTCGTTGAAGGCGTTCGTGCTTCGTAACTGCGCCGTCGCGTCGTCAAGGCTGCCGAAGCCGACCTGAGCCGTGTAGTCCTGGGCATACCGCAGTGCCTTGATGAGCACACTCGGGTCGTCCTGGCGGGTGAGCCGTCTCAGGGCACCGAGGTAATCCTCGCGGTAAACCGTCGGAATGATGATGCGCGACTGATCTCCGTGGACCAGCTCCGCGCTCATCATCACCCGCGCGAGTCGCCCGTTGCCGTCGTCGAATGGGTGGACCTCCGAGACGAGGAACGACATGTAGGTGGCGCGCTCGAATGGGGTATCCAGCTCTTCGAGTCGCGTCCAGCCGGCGGCAAGGGTTCCGGCAACATAGCCGGACAGCACAAACATCGACGACCCCGCGCGATTGGCCAGGTCCTTGAACCGGCCGGGGCTCTTGTCGGGTCTGCCCGCGAGAATCGTCGCGTGGCGCGAGCGCAGCAGGTCGAGGAACTCGTCGGCTGAGTGCGCAACGATCGACATCTCCTCGACGTCCGCGACCATCCGGTACGTGCCGACAAGGTCGTGGCTGTCACCGGCGCGCCCGGCGATCTGCTTGTCGTCGTAGACGACGGCAAGTGCCACGTCCAGCTCGAACTCGGTGCCCTCGATGAAGTTGGAGAAGTAGGCCTCGAAGAATGGGAGGTACCGGTATCTCGCGTCGCGAGGATCGTGCACCGGCCGATTCTGGGGCGCCGACCGCCGCAGCCCGTCGATCAGCCGATCGAAGAGACGCAATCGGTCGTGGTCGTAGGGGGTGAGCGCCTGGCGGGCGATCAACGCCTTCGAGCCGGTGTTCATCTGGTGCGTGCCCAGGGCAACGCCGATCATCTGTGACAGGGACGCGATTCTGTCGGAGGACGTACCGACCTGACTCGCGACCCGCTCGGCATCGGCGCGGTAGCGGGACAGTCGGTCCTCGCCGTCGATCTGGCACAGCCGATCGACCCAGTTGCCAAGCTCGGCCCCGTCGAGCGTGCGCCGCTTCCGGCCGCCGCGTGCACGAGACGGCCTGGTGTTCTCGGCCAGAGCGCGACCCTTGCCGGCCTGATACAGGCCGCCCGGGAGCCCAGTGTCGCCGTCGATCGGGCCTGCTCCGCGCCTGGCCAGGACGGTGAGGCCAGGCAAGGAGATTTCGCGATCCCGCGCATCATGCGCCAGATAGAGCACGCCGTCGACCGGCCCGCCTGTCGATGCCGAGCGGTCGGTGATCACCGCGTTCGGAACCATGCGGCCGACAATCGTGTGCCATTCGCGCTTGCTGACGGCAGCAGGGTCGGAGCTCACGTCGGTGGTGTAGACGCCCGGCGCGAGACGGCGAAGCTCGCCCCGAACAAGCCTGCGAGAGATCGTGGCCGCGGGGTGATCGGAGGCAAACACGATGGTATTAGCCACGGTTCCCTTCACCCTCTCGAAAGGAAACTGTGGTTAGTATAGCCGTACCGGAAGAAATATGCTTCTAAGCAGTAGCCCGTTCACTTGCGGCCCGTCGACCACTTAATAGATGGGGCCCTGAACGTCCGCCCAGCGACTTCCGTGCGGACGGAGATCGGGCGAATTGAACCTGGCCCTGGGTCTCCGGAGGCTCTGTACGCAACTCGCGGCGCAGACGGGGCCGGCCGGGTCTCAGGGGTCGAGCGAGACGCGTTGGATGCCGCTTGCGGACACAACGTGCAGGGCCGGTCCCGGCTGGCGGCAGGCCGCGGTGATGCGGTCGAGAACGGCGAGGTACTGGCGGGCCATCTCGGCCGCGCGTAGGTTCCCGCCAGTGAGACAGAAGGCCTGGACCTGGTGCGCGATGAAGGCGGCTCGCTCAGCGGGTCGGTAGCGGATGGCGGCATCCTTCATGAGTACGGGCCAGCCTTCGATACCCGCCCGCTCCAGCCATACGACGTCGGCGACTGTCTCGTCTGCCGGGCTGCCGATAGACCTCAGCAAGGGTGTGCAGGCGTAACCCGGCGGCGCGCAGTTGGGCCGGGACTTGCCGGCCGCCAAGGCTGCGGTCAAGGAACAATTCGGGCAGCCCCTCGGGGTGCCGAGTGGTCATGTCAGGCGGCGACGCGAGTGGCGATCCGGACCGCGTCCTCCAACTGCTCGCGCGGCACGTTGTACTCCGCCGCGACTATATCGAGGGGTTCGCCGGCGCGGAACATCGCGAGCGCGTCTTCGATCCGAGCGCCGCCTCGGGCGAAGATCGGCTGTCCGAAGCCGCGCGCCGGGTCGGCGATCACTTCCGCGACCTCGTAGGCGGGCAGACGGATGAGGCGGGCGTAGCCGTCGTCACCGAAGTCGAGGCGGCGCAGGTAGAGCTCGACGACCTCGTTGAACACTCGCTGGTTGCTGCGCACGACGACCAGGTCCCTGAGCGCGCTGCTGACGTCGCCGTCGCCCGTTTTCTCAGCGTAGTCGAAAAGGACCTCGACACCGTCGGTATAGAGCCGCTTGGAAGCGAGCGCGTGTCGCAAACCGAGCTGCCTGTCGAGGCGGGCGAGCGCAGGGCGGATCCGCTGGAGCGGGACGCCACTGCGGCGCATCGCGGTCAGCACCAGGCCCTCGGCGAGCCCGATGAACGGGAGGACCGGGGAGCGACCGGGGCCGCGGCAACTGATGCTGGTCAGGATCGGCTTGCCAGTCACGGGGGCTCGGCCGGCGGATTGGCGGTTGTAGCCGTGCGTCCAAGACTTCAGCGTGGAGGCCGGCACGTCGAGATACCGCGCGGCCTCACTGATCGTGTAGAGCGGAGCGCCGAACCGATCGGGTGCGCCGGTGCGGGTGTCAAGCAGGTTCGCGGTGATCGGCAAACTCCCCTTCCTGTCCGGCCGGCCTGGGCTGTCGCTTTATCCTGACCCATCGTTCGGTGAAGAGCGAGAAACGGGCCAGCGATTCGGGCGCGACTTCAGCATCCCAGCCGGGTCTGACAGAGGCAGTTCAGACCGCTCGAAGTCGGCTCAGGATGCCGTCTGGCACAGCCATCAAGTGCTTGCCGACACGGGCCGCCCGTCTCCCTGGCGATCGCCTTTGAGAACCGCTCATTGACCGGCCGCTCCGCGTGCCTCGTACCTAATGGATCGCGGTGGCGTTTTGCCGCTTGGAGATCCGGCGTGCCCGGACCAGAAGGGATGCCGACGGTGTGACCGCGCCCGAGACATACGTGGACAGCCGCGAGGCCGATGTCCCTAGACGCGAGGCGAATTCGCGCTGGGACAGGCCGGACCTCGCGATCGCCGCGCTGATCTCGGCGGCGACCTCGCGGCGTGCCTCAGCCTCGGCCTCCCGCCTTGCCCGGGCAACGATGCGGCTCATCGACTCGGAGACGCCGTACGGTCGGTCGTACGAGAGGACCTCCTCGACCTGGCGCGCCGTCGGACCCCACGGATCGTCCTTGATGGTGCGCACCATGCGCCGCCAATCGGTGAGGCTGCCGCGGGCCAACGCGGTGTGCACCGCCTCCAGCGGCCACGTCTCCACCGGGTCGTCTGGTGACGCGGAGACGTTGCGGAAGCGCAGCCCGGTTGACATGCCGGTCACCCTTCCTGTTCGTACATCGTGTCTGAAACCTCGGCGAGCACTCGCGTCACTTCGGACCAGTCGGCCCACCTTGGGTCGAGGTGCCTGTAGCCGGCTAGCTGTCGCGTGACCGATCGGTCGTTTGGCCGGGGGTCCGCGAGCTGCCTCGCGACCTGCGTTGCGACGCCGTCGCTGCTATCGCGCTGGTCGGCGTAGTAGTCGTCCATGCGGCTGAGCACCTCCGCCGCCCTGTCCCGGCCCATGTGGTCGGCGAGAGCGGCGACATCGAGGTAGTCACGCGTCTGGTTGCGGCGCACGATCAGGAACGCCTTGATCCGCAGCGTCTCCTCGATCGTCGGCACCGTCAACGTCGCCCCGGAAGGAAGGATACGCTGCTCGGTCTCCAGGGGACGCTTGCGGATCATCTGCCGGATGCCGGTCTCGATGCCGTCCAGGTTGCCCAGGATGATCTTCCCCGGCGTCAGCCGGTTGGTCGCCCAACCGTGGTCACCCTCGACCGCTTCGAGCACCATCTCGAACCGTTCGGAGAGATCGGCAAGGACGTGGTCGTGGTCGTTCGACAGGCGGTGCCCCACGTGCAGCACTGCGGCCGACCCCCCAACCAACACGGCGTCGGGCACCAGCCGCTGCAAACGCGCGGCCGATTCCAGAACGCTCGCGAAGCCTGGCAGGTCACCCTCACGTGACACGTCAGCCTGAACGTGCTCGTCGGCCTCGCGGGGTCGACCTTCAGGGCTCGCGGCCAGCCCTTCGCGCTCTGTCATAGGCCAATGTTATCAGATCCGATAACCTCGACTCCCGGTTGTACCGCACCCGGCGCTACGTCGATTCGGCACCGGCGCGAGCCTCCAGGGCTGCGGCGACGGCTTCGAACTTCCACCAGTGCTGCCGTGAGGTCCTCGACGATCTCCCGAGCGATGACCTCCGGTGCTGGCAGGTTGTCGAGGTCCTCAAGCGAGTCGTCGCGCAGCCAGGTGATGTCGAGGTTGAGCTTGTCCCGTGCGATCAGATCGTCGTACGAGAAGGAGTGGAACCGTTCGCTCTCCACGCGGTCGCCCCGAGACTTGCCCGGTGCGTAGCGGTCGACGAAGTCCTGCAGGTGCTCCCCGCGAAGCTGATTCTGCTTGAGGGTGAAGTGCTGGTTGGTACGAAGGTCGTACACCCAGAGCCGCTCGGTCCATGGCTGCTCACGCGCCGGCCTCTTGTCGAAGAACAGCACGTTGGCCTTGACACCCTGGGCGTAGAAGATGCCGGTCGGCAACCGCAAGAGCGTGTGCAGGTCGAAGTCAGCGAGCAGCCGGCGCCGCAGCGTTTCGCCGACGCCGCCCTCGAAGAGCACGTTGTCGGGTACGACGACGGCGGGCCGGCCGTTGATGTCGAGGATCGTGGCGATGTGCTGGACGAAGTTCAGCTGCTTGTTCGCGGTCGTGACGACGAAGTCGGGCCGTTCGATCTCCCGGTCCTCCCGCGCCTCGCGGCCATCGGCGCCAACCATGGTGATCGAGGACTTGCGGCCGAACGGCGGGTTGGACAGCACGACCAACCAGCGGTTTCCCGGGTCGGCGATCAGGGAGTCCTTGACGTCGATGAGGCTGGGCCCGTCGGGGCGGCCGATGCCGTGCAGCAGCAGGTTCATGGCGGCGAGCCGCGCCGTGCCGTCGACCAGCTCGACACCGTGCACGAAGCCGTCCCGTAGGTTGCCTCGCTGGTCCGGGGTGAGGTTCTCCGCGTCACGGGAGGCGTGCTCGTGGGCGATCAGCAGGAAGCCGCCGGTTCCGGCGGCCGGGTCGATGACCCGGTCGGCCGGGGTCGGATCGATGCAGTCTACGAGCGCGCGGATCAGCGAGCGCGGCGTGAAGTACTGCCCCGCGCCGGACTTGATGTCCTCCGCGCCCTTGCTCAGCAACTCCTCGTACGCATCACCCTTGATGTCGACGCCGGCCGCCGACCAGTTCTCCTTGTCGATCAGGTCGACGATCAGCCGCTTGAGCTTCGCCGGATCCTGGATACGGTTCTGCGCCTTCCGAAAGATGACACCCAGAGTGCCGGGCTGACGGGCGAGCCGTTCCAGGATGTGCCGGTACGTCGTCTCCAGGTCGTCACCGTCGGCATCGAGCAGCCGCTGCCAAGAACACTCCGGCGGCACGATCCGCTCCGGCTTCAGCGCCCTGGTCTCCCGCTCGTGCGCCATCTTGAGGAACAGCAGGTACGTCAACTGCTCGGTGTACTCGATCGTCGAAACACCGTCGTCGCGCAGCACATTGCAGTACGACCAAAGCTTGTCGACCACATCACCCACTCAAACGGGCTGCCTGCCCAGGGGGTCGCGGCGTCACATGCACCCATCTCGATTTGCGCGTCTTGATTCGCCGCGAGAAACGTCTCGAAGTCTGTTTCCGCTCCGCTCACTGGCCGGCTGCGTCTATTAGCAGGGGCTGCACGTCAGCCAGTCGCCTCTCAGCGATCGCCAATGCTTCGGGATTCTCATCGACGTACAGATAGCGGCGACCGAGCTTCGCGGCAGCAACGGGGGTGGTACCGGACCCTCCGAAGAAGTCCGCAACGAGGTCCCCGGGGTCGGAGCTGGCCCGAATGATCCGCTCGACGAGCTTCAACGGCTTCTGCGTTGGGTACCCCGTCCGCTCCTTACTGTTGGTGGGGACGATAGTCATCCACCAAACGTCCGTGGGCAGCTTTCCCTTCGCTGCTTTCTCCGGTCCAACCAGATCCGGCGCCATATATGGGATCCGGTCAATCTCGTCGCGGTTGTACTTCCACTCGCTTCCCTTGGCGTACCACAGAATGTTGTCGTGCTTTCGGGCCCACTTGTCGCGAGCACGACCGCCGTAATCGTAGCTCCAGATGATCTCGCTCAGAAAATGGTCGTCACCGAAGATGGAGTCAAGCATGAAGCGGGCGTAGTGGACAATGTGCCAATCGAGGTGCAGGTACAGAGAACCTGTCGGCCGTAGTACCCGATGGATCTCTGCGAGTCTTCGGCAGAGGAAGTCCAGGTACTCCCCAAGGGACATGTCATCTCGGTACTGATGCAACGACCGGACCTCGTAGTTGTAGATCTTGCCGCCGAAGCCAGATCGCGTCAGGTCACCCGCTCCCAAGGAGATCGACTGCAGTCGTCGCTTCTGGCCGGTGGCGAACGGCGGGTCGATGTAAACCAGGTCGACACATTCATCTGGCATTGACTGGAGCACCTGCAGGTTGTCCATCAGCAGGCAGCCCTCCGGAACTGCGGCACGGTTGCTCATGGTCCGAGTGTCTCGCAACAGGAGGCCGGCGCGGCCTCGCGCCACGCCCCCCTCCCCGCCCGGATATGCGGGGCCGAGGACGGCCGCGAAGCGGCCCGCCCGTCCTTGTGTGTGCGCGGAACGATGGCCGCCGTGTCGGCCCTCCAAGATCGTCGGTGACGCCTCCTGTATGCCTCGGAGCCGACGTTAGAGGGGGTCCTTTGACAAAACCACAGGTCAGCGGCTATGCCTTGTTGTGGGCGAGGGGGGACTTGAACCCCCACGTCCTTACGGACACACGGACCTGAACCGTGCGCGTCTGCCATTCCGCCACTCGCCCCGCTAGCCGGTCGAGGTTAGCACGCAGGTCAGTGCGCCCCGCCTGCCCGGATACCATCGGAATCCACACTCGGAGGAGGGCCGTCGCATGGGCGTACTTCAGCGCTTCGAACGACGGCTCGAGGGCCTCGTCGAGGGCGCCTTCGCCCACGTATTCAAGGGGGCCGTCGAGCCCGTGGAGGTGGCGTTGGCGCTGCAGCGCGAGGCCGGCGACCACCGGGCGATCCTCGGCCAGGGTCGGATCCTCGTCCCCAACCGCTACCTTGTGGAGCTGGCGCCCGACGATCACGCCCGGCTGGCGACGTACGCCGAGCCGCTGGCGCGGGAGCTCGCGGTCATGGTGAGCGAGCACCTGGGCGAGCAGGGCTGGTCGACGTTCGGCAAGGTCCGCGTACAGCTGGAGGAGGCACCCGACCTCCATACCGGTGTGTTCCGGGTGAGCAGTTCGGTCGACGCCGTGCGGACCGGCGCCTTCCCCGCGGCGGCCACCGGCGTGCGGCTGATCGATCCGAAGACCAGCCGCGAGTATCCCCTGCGACAAGGCACTATCATCCTCGGCCGGGGAGAGGAAGCCGACCTCCGGCTGCCCGACGTCGGCATCTCCCGGCGGCACGCGCAGGTGTCCTACGACGGGAGCAATGCCGTACTCACCGACCTAGGCTCGACGAACGGCACGCTGGTCAATGGGCAGCGGGTCGTCGAGGTGCGGCTGAACCCCGGTGACCAGGTCCAGCTCGGCGGCACCACGGTGGTGTACCAGGTGGACGGCTGATGCCTGAAGTCGTCCTCGCGGTAGCTCGCATCGGTTTCCTGGCACTGCTGTGGATATTCGTTTTCGCGGCGCTGGGCGTGATCCGCAGCGACCTGTTCGACACCCGCAAGACCCGGCCGGTGCCCCCGACGCCGCGCGCCGCCACCCCGCCGCCGGCGAAGGTGAAGCGGGGCAAGACCGCCAAGTCGCTCATCGTCACGCAAGGCAATCTGGCCGGCACCAAGCTCAGCCTCGGCGGCGCCCCGATCACGATCGGCCGGGCCAATGACTCCACGCTGGTGATCACCGACGACTACGCCAGCTCGAAGCATGCCCGGCTCAGCCCGCGTGACGGTCACTGGCTGCTCGAGGACATGGGCTCCACCAACGGCACATATCTTGACCGGGCCAAGGTGGCCGGGCCGACACCCGTGCCGATCGGCACCCCCATCCGGATCGGCAAGACAGTTTTCGAGCTGCGCTCATGACGCTGATGCTGCGCTACGCCGCGCGCTCCGACGTCGGGCTGATCCGCGACACCAATCAGGACTCGGTGTACGCGGGGCCGCGGCTGCTCGCGGTCGCCGACGGGATGGGCGGCCACGCCGCGGGTGACGTGGCCAGCCGGGTCGTGGTCAGCATCCTGTCCAACCTCGACGACGATGCGGCGGGCGGCGACCTGGTCGACTCCCTGCGCAAGGCCACCTACCAGGCCAACGAGCACCTCCGGGCGATGGTCGAAGGCGACAGCGACCTCGACGGCATGGGCACCACGCTCACCGCGATGCTCTTCGCCAGCAACCGGATCGGCATGGTCCACGTCGGCGACTCCCGGGCCTACCTCATGCGCGGCGGCGAGTTGCAGCAGATCACCCACGACGACACCTTCGTGCAGTCTCTCGTCGACGAGGGCCGGATCACCGCCGACGAGGCGACCACCCATCCGCAGCGTTCGCTGCTGCTCCGGGTGCTCACCGGCCAAGAGGTAGAGCCCTACTTCTCGGTACGAGAAGCAGTTCCCGGCGACCGCTACCTGCTGTGCAGTGACGGGCTCACAGGTGTCGTCAGCGAGGAGACCATCGCCGAGGCGCTGGCGATCGAGGACCCGCAGGGTGCAGCCGATCGGCTGGTGGAGCTGGCGCTGCGGGCCGGCGCCCCCGACAACGTCACCTGCGTGGTCGCCGACGTCGTCGATGCCACGGTGGGCCCCGACGAGCCGGTCATCGGGGGGGCGGTCGCCGAGGACACCAACCAGCGCGACCCGTTGCCCGACAGTGCCGCCGGCCGCGCCGCGCTGGCCCGGCCCGCCCGCCCGAAGCCCGCCGCTGCCGCCCCCGAAGCGACCGCCCCCCGCCATCGCGGACGCTGGGTGGCAGCCGCCCTGCTCGCGCTGATTCTCATCGGCGCGACGGCTTGGGGCGGGTGGGCCTACGTGCAGGCGCAGTACTACGTGGGCGCCACGCCCGACGGCCAGGTGGCCATCTTCCGCGGCGTCTCCGGCGGTGTCGCCGGCATCCAGCTGCACAAGGAGCGCCGGCGCAGTGACCTGACCCTCCAGGATCTGCAACCGGCCACCCGCACCGTTGTCCGCAACGGCATCACGGCGACCAGCCTGAGCAACGCCGGTGCGATTCTCGACCGGCTGCACAACCGGCAGCTGCCGATCTGCCCCGAGCCGGTCGCTTCGACGTCACCGACCCCGACCCCGACCCCGACCCCGAGCACGTCACCAAAGCCGGCTGCCAAGGTCAGCGCTAAGCCGGCCGCGAAGGTCACCCCGACGCCCACCCCGTCGCCTGCCCGCTCGCCGATACCGGGCCAGGACTGCCGAAAGTCGGGCACATGAGCGCGGCTGGCACCATGGCCCCCCGGCGGACCCGCCGTGGCGCCGAGCTGTTCCTCCTGATTTTTGCCGTCGTGCTCGCCGGCGTCGTGTCCCTGGCCATCGAGGGCGCGCTGCAACGGGGCCTGACAGTCGCACCCCTGTGGTTCGCCGCGACCCTGGCCGGGATGTTTCTCATCACCCACGTGGCGATCCGCCGTTTCGCGCCGTACGCCGACCCGCTGCTGTTTCCGCTGGTGGCCATGCTGAACGGGCTCGGGGTAGCGATGATCCACCGGCTCGATCTGGCTGAGACCACGCGCAGCGATCGGTTCAAGGTCGATTTCCTGACCGGTGACGCGTCACTCCAACTCGCCTGGACCGCGGTTGGCCTCCTGCTGCTCATCGTGATGTTGATGGTTATCCGCGACCACCGCAGCCTGTCGCGCTACTCCTACACGCTGGGCCTGCTGGGTCTGGTGCTGCTGGTGCTCCCGGCCCTGCTGCCCGCCTCGCTCTCGCAGGTCAACGGCGCCCGCATCTGGATCCGGCTGGCCGGCTTCTCGATCCAGCCGGGCGAATTCGCCAAGATCGCGCTGATGGTGTTCTTCGCGTCGTACCTCGTTGCGAAGCGCGATGTCCTCTCCCTGGCCAGCCGCCGGATCCTCGGCATCGACTTTCCCCGCGGGCGCGACCTCGGCCCGGTCCTGGTGGCCTGGGTGGCCAGCCTGCTCGTGCTCGTCGTGGAGAAGGACCTCGGCTCGTCACTGCTGTTCTTCGGCATCTTCATCGTGATGCTCTACGTCGCCACGCAGCGGACCTCGTGGCTGCTCATCGGGCTGCTGCTCTTCGCCGGCGGCTCCTTCACCGCCTGGACCATGTTCGGCCACGTGCAGGAACGCGTCGGCGTCTGGCTGCACCCCTTCAAGGACGCGGCGGGCAACGGCTACCAGATCGTGCAGGCGTCCTTCGGCCTGGCCACCGGCCGGCTCTTCGGCACCGGGCCGGGCGCGGGGCGGCCGGAGATCGTGCCCTTCGCCAAGAGCGACTTCATCATCGCCTCGCTCGGTGAGGAGCTGGGGCTCTTCGGGCTGGCGGCCATCCTCATCATCTACGCGCTCATCGTCAGCCGCGGCCTGCGCACCGCCCTGACCGTGCGCGACTCCTTCGGCAAACTGCTGGCCGCGGGGCTGGCCTTCTCACTGGGGCTGCAGGTGTTCGTCATCGTCGGTGGCGTCACGCGACTTATCCCGCTCACCGGCCTGACCACGCCGTTCCTCTCCTACGGCGGGTCTTCGCTGGTCGCCAACTACGCCCTCATCGGGTTGCTGCTACGGGTGTCCGACGCCGCGCGCCGGCCGCCGGCGAGCCAGCAACCCGTACAGCCGCTGCAGCACATGCCCACCCAGGTGGTGCGGCTGTGAACTCCCCCATCCGCCGGGTCGCCATCGCCGTGCTGGTCCTGTTCGGAATGCTGTTCGTCAACCTCAACTACGTGCAGGTGGTCGAGGCCAACAAGCTGCGGCGCAATCCGGGCAACAAGCGGCTGCTGCTGCAGACCTACGAGCGGCAGCGCGGCTCGATCGTGGTCGACGGCAAGGCGATCGCGTTGAGCCGGCCCACCAACGACAAGCTCAAGTACCTGCGCACCTATCCCGCCGGCCCGGAGTACGCCCCCGTCACCGGCTACTACTCGCTGCTGTATTCGTCCTCGGCGATCGAGCGCGCCGAGGACAGCGTGCTCTCCGGCGACGACGACCGGTTATTCGTACGCCGGGTGTCCGACCTGGTCACCGGCCGGACACCGCGCGGCGGCAGCGTCGTGCTGAGCCTGAACCCCGACGGTCAGGCGGCCGCCTTCAAGTTGATGAACGGGCACCGCGGCGCGGTCGTCGCTCTCGACCCTCGCACCGGCGCGATCCTCACGATGGTGAGCAACCCGTCCTACGACCCCAACCCGCTGTCCAGTCACACCAACGAGACGATGGTGGCGGCCTGGAAGCGGTACACGACGACGCCGGGGCGGCCCCTGCTCAACCGGGCGATCAGCGAGACGTACCCGATCGGGTCGACGATGAAGGTCATCATCTCGGCCACGGCCCTGCAGAACGGCTACACGCCCGAGACGAGGATCCCGGCGCCCCACACGTACACCCCGCCGCAGACCAGCCACCCGCTGCCGAACTACGAGGGCGAGACCTGCGCCGGGTCGGGCGAGCAGAGCCTGATCGACGCCCTGACCGTCTCGTGCAACACCGCGTTCGCCGAGCTCGGCGTGAAGCTGGGTGCCGACAAGGTGCGCGCGCAGGCCCAGCAGTTCGGCATCGACGACGAGAGCCTGAGCATCCCCATGCGGGTAGCCACCAGCCGGATCGGTCCGCTGGACGACCCGCCCAAGCTCGCGCAGTCCTCGATCGGCCAGCGTGACGTGCGCTTCACGCCCCTGCAGAACGCGATGGTGGCCGCCGCCGTGGGCAATGACGGCCAGCTGTTCCGGCCGTACCTCATCAAGGAGATCCAGGCCCCGGACGCTACGACGCTGCAACAGACCACCCCCAGCACGTACCACCAGCCGATCCCGGCCAACGTCGCCGCCGAACTCCGGCAGATGATGATCAGCGTCGTCGAGAAGGGCACCGGCAAGGCGGCCCAGATCCCGAACATGGTCGTCGGCGGCAAGACCGGCACCGCGCAGAACGCCGGGCCCGACCACGGCTGGTTCATCGGTTTCGCCGGCAAGTCCGGTGACCAGCCACAGGTGGCCATCGCCGTGGTCCTCGAAAACGCCGGCCACGGTGGCTCGCGCAACGCCGCCGGTATCGCCGGCAAGGTCATGGCCGCCATCCTGAGCTCGCCAGGGGCCGGCTGACATGGCGCTGGCCGCCGACGTCTCCCTCGGCTCCCGCTACCACCTGATCTCGCAGATCGCCGTCGGGGGGATGGGCGAGGTCTGGCGTGCGGAGGACACCGTCCTGAACCGCGAGGTAGCCGTGAAGGTCCTCAGGGGCGACCTGGCCGGTGATCCGAGTTTCCTCGAACGGTTCCGGGCCGAGGCGCGGCATGCCGCGGGTCTCGCGCATCCGGGCATTGCCAGCGTGTACGACTACGGAGAGGTCGCCAGCGAGGGAGCCCGGGAAGCCGACACCGCCTACCTCGTCATGGCACTGATCGACGGCGAACCGCTGTCGGCCATGCTCGCCCGCGAGGGCCGGCTGCCCGCCGATCGCAGCCTCGACATACTCGCCCAGACCGCCCGCGCGCTCGAGGCGGCGCACGTCGCCGGCGTCATCCATCGCGACGTCAAGCCGGGCAACCTGCTGCTCCAGCCCGACGGCGCGGTGAAGATCACCGACTTCGGCATCGCGCGGGCGGTGAACGCCGCACCGGTCACCGCGACCGGCATGGTGATGGGCACCGCCTATTACCTGTCGCCGGAACAGGCCGCCAGCCGGCCCGTCGCACCGACCAGCGACGTCTACTCCCTCGGCGTGGTGGGCTACGAGATGCTGGCCGGCCGGCGGCCCTTCGCGGGCGACAACCCGGTGGCGGTGGCGATGATGCACATCCGCGACCAGCCGCCGCCGCTGCCCGACGACGTACCGCCGGCCGCCCGGGCCGTCATCGAGCGCGCGATGGCCAAGGACCCGGCCGCCCGCTTCCCCACGGCTGCCGCGATGGGCGTCGCCGCGACGGCCGCCCGGGCCGACGCTCCCGCCCCGGCCGCGACCGCCCCGCTGACCACCGCGATGCCACCGGTTACCGACGCGCCGGGTCTGGCGAGCACCAGGGTGCTCCCGGCGGTTTCGATGCCGGTCGCAACAGGGCCGGTCGCGCCGGGGGCCGTCGCGCCGGGGCCGCCGGCTCCGCGCCGGGCTGCCGGGCGCCGGTGGTCCGGCCGGTACAGCTGGCCCCGGCCGGCCGTCCTGCTCATCGGCGCCCTGCTGCTGGCGACCTTGGTCACCGTACTGGTGAAGGCCACCTCGGCCCCGCGAACCGCGCATCCCTCACTGACGCCCGGTGCTAGCGCCGGTTCCCAGCCCGCGCCCACCCCGGCCGTCCGCACCGTGCAGGTCACGGCGAGCGATTACGTCGGCCGCCCGTTTGCCGACGTGAAGTCCGCGCTGGCCGGCAAGGGTCTCGTGGTTCGGGAAATCCTGACCGGCAAGGGTGCGGCCGCCGGGACCGTCACCGCGCTGGTGCCCACCGGTGCGGTCGCGGTGGGTGACACTGTGACAGTGACCGTCGTTCCCGAAGGCCGCAAGAGGAAGGGCAAGCACTAGATGACGCAGCCACGGCTGCTCGGTGGCCGATACGAGATCAACGGCAGGCTGGGCTACGGCGGCATGGCGGAGGTCCACCTAGGCCGCGATACCCGGCTGGGCAGGGACATCGCCGTGAAGGTGCTGCGACACGATCTTGCTCGCGACCACGGCTTCCAGGTCCGCTTCCGCCGCGAGGCACAGAACGCCGCCGCGCTCAGTCACCCGTCGATCGTGGCCGTCTACGACACCGGCGAGGAACTGGCCACCGACGGGGTCTCCCTCCCGTACATCGTCATGGAGTACGTCGAAGGGCGCACCCTTCGTGAGGTGCTGCAGGCCGAGGGCCGGCTGATGCCAGAACGCGCACTTGAGATCACCGCCGACGTGTGCGCCGCCCTGGAGTTCAGCCACCGCAACGGCATCGTGCACCGCGACATCAAACCGGCCAACGTGATGCTGAGCCCGACCGGGCAGGTCAAGGTCATGGACTTCGGCATCGCCCGGGCCGTGACCCAGCACTCAGCCACGATGACGCAGACCTCGGCCGTCATCGGCACGGCGCAGTACCTCTCCCCCGAGCAGGCGCGCGGCGAGACCGTGGATTCCCGCTCCGACATCTATTCAACGGGCTGCCTGCTGTACGAACTGATCCTCGGCAGGCCGCCCTTCACCGGCGATTCGCCGGTCTCGGTGGCCTACCAGCACGTCCGCGAGGATCCGGTGCCGCCGTCGGAGCTCAACGCCGACATCTCACCTGCCGTCGATGCCGTGGTGCTCAAGGCACTGGCAAAGAACCCCGCCAACCGCTACCAGTCGGCCGCCGAGATGCGCGCCGACCTGCTCCGGGCGGCGGCCGGCCGGCCCGTCGAGGCCACCCCGGTGCTCACCGGTGCCGACCGCACGCAGGTGATCGCCGCGGCGCCACCGCCCATGGACACGACCACACTGCGCCGGCCGCCGGAGCGAGATCGGCGGCGTGGGCTGTGGTATCTCCTGCTCGCGCTCGCGGTGATCGGTGTCTTCCTGCTCGCCGCTTTTGTGACCAAGAGCCTCATCAGCTCCGGCAACCAGGTCATCGTGCCGGACGAGAAGGGCAAGACCCAGACCGTGGCCGAGGACGAGCTCAGGCAACTCGGCTTCAAGGTCAAGATCACCAACGTCAACCGGGATGACGCTCAACGCGGCAAGGTCGTCGACCAGAGCCCGCCAGGGCAGACGAAGCTGGACAAGGGTGCCGCCGTGACCCTCACCGTGGATCTCGGTCTGAAGCGGGTCGCCGTCCCGGCCCTGGTCGGCAAGACCCGAGACGAGGCCACCCAGGCCTTGGCGAGTCTGGGCCTCAAAGCCGCCGTCAAGTTGGTCGACAGCGACCAGCCACAGGACGAGGTCCTCTCCACCAATCCAGCGGCCGACCAACAGGTCGCGGTTGGCAGCACCGTGACTGTGCAGGTGTCCAAGGGCACCATCGCCGTTCCGGGCGTCGTCGGCCTGTCCGAGGACGAGGCGACCGCGAAGCTCAAGGCCGCGGGGTTCAAGGTGCACCCGGTCGACCGCGAGAGCGCTACCGACGCGCCCGGGACCGTCATCAGCCAGAGCCCAGCTAGCTCGAGCCCGGCGGTCAAGGGCAGCACCGTGACCATCTTCGTGGCCAAGGCCCCCCCTCCGCCGTCCCCGACGCCTCCGCCGACCCCGACACCGACGCCCTAGCTCAGACTCAGACGAGGACGGCCTGGCGGCGCTCCTCCACAACCGCGGCCAATGCAGGCGCCCGGTCAAGGGCCGCCGGTAGGCCGCACGTCGCGAGCCAGTTGGCCAGCAATACGTGGCCGGCCTGGGTGAGCACGGATTCGGGGTGGAACTGCACGCCCTCGACGTTCTTACCCGGCACCCGCAGCCCCATGATTACGCCGGACGCCGTACGGGCGGTCACCTCGATCTCCGGCGGCAGGAACTCCTCGACGACGGCCAGCGAGTGATAGCGGGTCGCGGTGAACGGGTCCGGGAGGCCCGCCAGCACACCGGCCCCCGCGTGGTGCACCTCGCTGGTCTTGCCGTGCAGCAACTCGGGGGCACGCGCCACCCGGCCTCCGTAGGCCACGGCGATGGCCTGGTGGCCGAGGCAGACCCCGAGGATGGGCAGGCTGTCCGCATGCCGGCGGATCAGCTCTACGCAGATCCCGGCCGTCTCCGGCACACCCGGCCCCGGTGAGAGCAGCACACCGTCGTAGGAGTCCACTTCGGACAGGGTCACGACGTCGTTGCGCTGCACCTCGCAGGTGGCGCCGAGCTGGCCGAGGTAGGCGACGAGGTTGTAGACGAAGCTGTCGTAGTTGTCGATGACGAGGACGCGCGTCATAGCCGCGCCAGTCCATCGACGGTCACGTCACCGAAGGGGAGCCGCGGCTCGACCCAGGGAAACACGACCACGAACAGCACGACGACGACCAGCACGATGAGCACCAGCGACCCGATGATCTTGCCCGGGAGGCCGCCCGGCAGGATGCGCCAGATCCAGGAGTACACCGCGATCAACTCCTCAACGCCGGTGGCAGCCCGGCCGACTTCGGGGTCGCGGCCAGCAGCACGCCGTGCACGATCAGGCGGTGCGTGGCGGAGTACCACGGATCGCAGGTGGTCAGGGTGATCATGCGCTGGGCGGGCACGGCACCGGGCTTGTCCGGCACCGCTGCGATGACGGCCACAGTGGTGGGCAGCACGAGCTCGGTGCCGCTGACGCGATAGGTGAGCCACATGAGGCGGGTCTCGACGACGATCGCGTCGCCGATCCTCATCTGGTCCATTTTGAAGAAGCCGTTGCCGTGGGTCGCCCGGTGCCCGGCGACCGCGAAGTTGCCGATCTGGCCGGGCAGGGCGGTCGTGGGATAGTGGCCCGGCCCGATCCGCAGGTCGGCCAGTGTCACTCCCTCCACGATCACCCTCGGTGTCCAGCCCTTACCGAAGCGCGGGATCCGCAGCACGGCCAGCGGTCGGCCCCTCGGCACCTGCGTGACTCCGGCATCCGGCGCGAGGAGGGCGGGTCCCGCGGTGGGTATCGCGGTGGGTCCGCTCGACCAGTCGTGCCGGATTGCCTGCGTCAGCTGGTGTTGGGCCCGGCCGGTGGCGATGCCCGTGCCGTACAGCTCATAGGCGGCGAAGAACAGGATGACCAGCCCCGCCGTGATGAAGACCTGGCCCAGGCCCCGGACGAACGTGCGCATCAGGGGATCGGCCGGGCGTACGCCAGCGACAACGAGCCTTCGTACGCCGGCACGGTCACCCCGCTCTTCGAGTCAGCTCGGTAGCCCAGATGGTACGCGGCGACGTACTCCCGAAATAGCTGTACCCCGGGCTCCCGAGCCAGTGCGGAGTGCAGCCCGGCCGGGTCGCCGATCGCGGTGATGACGAAGGGCGGGGAGTACACCCGACCCTGCAACAGCAGCGTGTTGCCGACGCAGCGCACCGCGCTGGTCGCCACGACCCGCTGGCCCATGATGCTCATCGCATCGGCGCCGCCGTTCCACAGGGCATTGACCACGGCCTGCACGTCCTGCTGGTGCACCACGACGTCGTCAGGTCCGGCGCCGGGCGGCAGCGTTCCATCAGGGGCGCGTGGGGCGTCGTCGAGCTGCACCACGAGGCCTGGCCCGCGCAACGCGACCAACCCGGTGGGCAGCCGGAGCCGGTCGGACCGCGCAGTGGCCGCGGCCACTCCGGCGTCCTCACGAGACGCGCTGGCCGTCGACCGGTCCAGCTCCTGGCGTACCGAACGCAGCTGCCTATCGAGGCGCTGGACGCTCGCGTTGCGCTCGGCGATCAGCTGCTCGAGCTGCTGCCGGCGGCCGGCCCGCAGATCGGTGCCCTTCGCTGTTTCGGCGCTCGTCGAGAACAGGACGCCGGCCGCCAGCGCAATGCATGGCACCAGCACCCGCCAGGGCCCGGGCAACCTGCGCACGCACGCCTCCTGCTCCGCCGAATCTGCGTTGACTACGCTAGCCGTGACGACCTGTCCAGGGAGATACCCGTGCCGAAGTCCCGCGTACGTAAAAAGACCGTCTATGTGCCGCCTGCCGACGTGCGGCCGCCCAGCACGCGCAAACGCGGCCCAAGCCCTCGCTGGTTGCCCATCGCCTCCGTCGTGCTCCTAGTGCTCGGAGTCACCTGGCTCGTCGTCTACTACCTCTCGGCCGGTGTCTACCCCGTCAAGGCCATCCACCAGTGGAACCTCGCCGTGGGCTTCTCGATGCTCGTCGCCGCCCTGGTGCTCCTGACGCAGTGGCGCTGAACCGAAAGACACCCGTGTAACTTTCCCCAGGGTTTATCCACAGTGTGGATAACCGCCCGCGGGCGCGCCGCCTCACCCTCCCCCCACCCCCGCCTCACCCACCCTTTCATGATCCAGGGAGAGTTAGTCACCGGTCTCCCCTGTCGGGGAGCGCCCTTCTGGGCTGAAAATGGTGGTGCGGTCGCCCGTTGACGTCGTGCTTCCTTGGTCCGTTTGAGGCCGTGGGTTAGTCGGGCGCCGGGAGTTGTGCTGTGGGCCGTTCA
>JBBPZR010000117.1:0-17779 GCA_038276285.1 Mycobacteriales bacterium
CGGTCAGAACAACACGGACATCAGCGTGCCGGCCGATGAGAAGCCGACCCGCTCGTAGGCGCGGCGGGCCGCGACGTTGTGCGCGTTGACGTAGAGGCTGACGACGGGTGCCACGTAACGGAAGGCCGCGTTGATGACGCTGGCCATCCCGGCGGCTCCCACGCCGCGTCCGCGCAGCCGCGGCGTCACCCAGACGCCCTGCACCTGGCAAACGTTCGCGGCAACCGCCCCGATCTCGGCCTTGAAGATCACCTCACCGCCCTCGATGCGGGCGTAGGAACAGCCGCCGGCAACGAGGTCGCAGATCCGGGCCCGGTAGGCAGCACCCCCGTCGCGGCCGATCGGGGACACGCCCACCTCTTCGTTGTACATGGCCACACACGCCGGAAGCAGTGTGTCCACCTCGGACAAGACAACGCGACGTACGGCAGGGTCGGCCGGAACCTCGGGAGGCGAGGAGATGACGAGCAGTGGCTGGCCGGTACGCACGTCGCGGGCCGGTGACCAGGTGGCCCGCAGGTGGTCCCACAGTTCCTCGACCGCCGCCTCGCGCCCGACGATCGACGAGCATGCCCGGGCATGACGCAGAGCCCGCCGGGCGAAGGCCTGCGATGCGGCCGGGGTCGTGCAGACCGGGATCAGGTTGGCGCCGGAGAAGCACAGGGACTCCAGGCGGCCCCCCTCCCCGGCGTATCCCCACAGCTCCGCTCCGAGGCGGCGCGCCTCGAAGCCGACGGATCGCAGCCGGGCCGCGACGTAGACGTTGCCGACCGGGTCTGTCTCGAGGACCGTTTGCACGGCGGGGGCGTCAACGGCGTCGAGGACCCCCACTCCGTCCGCCATCAGCACGGCCCGGGCACCTGCACAGGGCCAGCCTAGGAGATCGTCACCTGAGGCGGCCCGGCCGCGGTGCTCTCTTGGCCCATCTCCTCGGCCAGCCGCATCGCCTCGGCGATGAGCGTCTCGACGATCTGTGATTCGGGCACCGTCTTGATGACCTCGCCCTTGACGAAGATCTGCCCCTTGCCGTTGCCGCTGGCCACCCCGAGGTCGGCCTCGCGAGCCTCACCGGGACCGTTGACCACGCACCCCATGACGGCGACCCGCAGCGGCACCTCGAGGCCCTCGAGGCCCGCTGTCACCTCTTCGGCCAGCCGATAGACGTCGACCTGCGCGCGCCCGCAGGAGGGGCACGACACAATCTCGAGGCCGCGTTCGCGCAGGCCGAGGGACTCCAGGATCTGGTTGCCGACCTTGACCTCCTCGACCGGCGGCGCCGAGAGCGAGACGCGGATCGTGTCACCGATCCCCTCGGCGAGCAGCGCACCGAACGCGACCGACGACTTGATGGTGCCCTGGAAGGCCGGGCCGGCCTCGGTCACGCCGAGGTGAAGCGGATAGTCACATTGCCGCGCCAGTTGCCGGTAGGCGTTGATCATCACGACGGGGTCGTTGTGCTTCACGGAGATCTTGATGTCGCGGTAATCGTGCTCCTCGAACAGCGAGCACTCCCACAGCGCCGACTCGACCAGCGCCTCCGCGGTCGCCCGGCCGTACTTCGCCAGAATCCGCTTGTCGAGCGAGCCGGCGTTGACTCCGATGCGGATCGGGATGCCGGCGTCCTTGGCGGCGCGCGCGATCTCGCCCACCTTGTCGTCGAACCTCTTGATGTTGCCGGGGTTGACCCGCACGGCGGCGCACCCGGCGTCGATGGCCGCGAAGACATAGCGGGGCTGGAAGTGGATGTCGGCGATGACCGGGATCTGCGAGTGCTTGGCGATCTCGGGCAGCGCCTCGACATCGTCGGTGTCCGGCACGGCCACCCGCACGATCTGGCAGCCGGTGGCGGTGAGCTCCGCAATCTGCTGCAGTGTCGCGTCGACGTCAGCCGTCTTGGTCGTGGTCATGGACTGCACCGAGACCGGCGCGTCACCGCCGACGAGGACACTGCCCACCCGGATCTGCCGGCTGACCCGCCGTGGCGCGAGCAGCGGCAGGGGCGGGGTCGGCATGCCGAGGTTGATGCTCACCGAACTCGTCACATCCCTCACTGGAACGGATTGGCGATCGGGTTGATCACATCGGCCGCGATGGTGAGCAGCGAGATGCCGCCGAAGATCGCGACAAAGGCGTAGGTGATTGGCAGCAGCCGGTTGTAGTCGACCCGGCCGGGGTCTGGTCGCCCGCGCCGGGCCGCCCACCAGGAGCGGATCCGCTCGAACCACACGACCGCGATGTGGCCGCCGTCGAGCGGCAGTAGCGGGAACAGGTTGAACAAGCCGATGAAGAAGTTGAGCGATGCCAGAATGAAGATCACGCCGGTGGCCCGGCCGGGCTGCTTCGAGGCGGCCGCCTCGCCGCCGAGCCGGCTGGCGCCCACCACACTGATCGGGCCGGTCGGGTCGCGCTTCTCACCCGCCAGCGCGTGCAGCACCTTCGGCACCTTCTGCGGGAAGCGGCCGAGGGCGGCGAAGGTGCCAGTGAAAAACTTCCCGACGTAGGAGCCGGTCTGGCCGAGGCCCGCGACCGCACCGTAGGTCACCGTCGTCGCGGGTACGTCCGGGGCTATGCCGAGCGCGCTGACCGTTTCGCGCTTCGGGGAGTCGACCGGGGCCTTCAGCGGCGGTCGCTCCACCTGCACGGGCCGGACTGTCACGGTCTCCGTCTGGCCGCCGCGGACGTAAGTGACGATCAGGGGCGCCGGCTTGCTCTTGCGGACGAGCTTGACCAGGTCCTCGAACGTCGGCGTCGCGACCCCGGCGACCGCCACGATCCGGTCGCCGGTACGCAGCCCGGCCGCCAGGGCCGGTGCCGTCGGGTCGTCGCTGTGGCAGTCGCGGAGCTGGCCGGCCGCATTGGTCTCGTACTTCACCACGACGCACGGCGAGACGTCACCGATAGTGGCGGGCAGCCGCTCGGGATGCTCGAGAGCGGGATTGGGCAGGCCGGTCCACACCGCCGCGATGTAGATCAGCACGATCGCGATCGCGAAGTGGGTGAGCGAGCCGGCTGAGAGCACGATCGTGCGCTTGGGCACCGATTGCCGCCAGAAGGCCCGGTGCTCGTCGGCCTCGTCGATGTCGTCCTCGAGCGGCGTCATGCCCACGATCTTGACAAAACCGCCCGCCGGGATGGCCTTGACGCCGTATTCGGTCTCGCCGCGGCGAAACGACCACAAGGTGGGGCCGAAGCCCAGGAAGTACCGGGTCACCTTCATCCCGAAGCGCTTGGCCGTGAGCATGTGGCCGGCCTCGTGCAGCATGATCGAGACGCCGATGCCTAGAGCCGTCAGGAGCACACCGAGCGTGAAGGTCATTCGGCCTCTTTCTTGGTCAACTCGTCCGCGCGGGTGCGAGCCCACTCCTCAGCATCCAGAACATCGGCAACCGACCGAGGGTTCCCAACGTGCGGTGCGTCACCTATCACCCGGGCGACCGTGTCGACAATGCCCACGAACGGCAGCCGGCCCGCCAGGAAGGCCGCCACACACTGTTCGTTGGCTGCGTTGAGTACGGCCGGGGCGCAGCCGCCCGCGGTTCCCGCCTCGCGGGCGAGTTGCACGGCCGGGAAGGCGGTGGAATCCAGCGGCTCGAAGTGCCAGTCCTGCGCGGTTGACCAGTCCATCGCCGGCGCGACGGCGGGCAGCCGCTCGGGCCAGGCCAGGGCAACGGCGATCGGCAGCCGCATATCGGGCGGGCTTGCTTGGGCGAGAGTCGAGCCATCGGTGAACTCCACCATCGAGTGCACGATCGACTGGGGGTGCACCACCACATCGATCGCGTCGAAGCCGACGTCGAACAACTCGTGCGCCTCGATCACCTCGAGCCCCTTGTTGATCAGGGTGGCGCTGTTGACCGTGATCACCGGGCCCATCTCCCAGGTGGGGTGGGCAAGCGCGTCGGCGGGGGTGACATCGGCGAGCTGGGCCCGGGTGCGCCCGCGGAAGGGCCCTCCACTGGCGGTCAGGATCAGCCGGCGTACGTCCTCGGCGCGACCGCCGCGCAGGCACTGGGCCAGCGCCGAGTGCTCCGAGTCGACGGGTACGAGCTGGCCGGGCCGCACCCGCTCGCGGACAAGTGGCCCGCCCGCGATCAGGGACTCCTTGTTGGCGAGGGCCACGATGCGGCCGGCGTCGAGCGCGGCCAGGGTCGGCGCCAGCCCGATGGAGCCGGTGATCGCGTTGAGTACGGTGTCGCAGGGCCAGCCGGCGATCTCGGTCGCCGCGTCGGGGCCGGCCAGGATCTTGGGCACGGAGAACTCGCCAGAGGCATAGCCGCGCGCCTGGGCCGCCGCGTAGAACGCGAGGAGCAGGTCCTGGGCGGCGCTCGCCCGAGCCACCGCGACCGCCTCGACACCCAGATCGAGCGCCTGCTCGGCGAGGAGGGCGACGTTGTCACCGCCAGCGGCGATGGCCACGACGCGCACCCGGTCGGGATTGCGCCGGATCACGTCGATCGCCTGGGTGCCGATCGATCCGGTCGACCCGAGCAGCACCACCTCGCGCGTCGTCACAACCCCATCATCCCTCACCCGCAGCCGGTGCCGGTGCCCTGCCTCGGCCATGACGTGACGTGACGTGACGCTATCCCGGATAACGTCGCCTCCCCCGCAGGGGAAGCGACGTTATCCGGGAAACTGCTCTCGGGTGGCGCCGCGGGGGGGCCGCGGGGGGGCGCGGGGGGTGGCGGACCGCAGGGGGTCGGACCGTCAGGCCTCCTTGAGGCCGTACCGCGTGTAGACCCAGCGCAGGCCGCGCGGTGCCCACCAGTTCGCCTTCCCCATCAGGCGCATGGTGGCCGGGACCAGCAGGGCACGTACGACCGTGGCATCGATGACGATCCCCACGATCATCCCGATCCCGATGAGCTTGATGAACGTGATCCCCGAGGTCGAGAAGGCCCCGATCACGATGACCAGCAGCAGCGCCGCACTGGTGATGATGCCGCCGCTACGCTGCAGGCCCGCCACCACCGCTCCGGTGTTGTCACCGGTCGCGTCCCAGTGCTCCTTGATCCGTGAGAGGAGGAACACCTCGTAGTCCATCGACAGGCCGAACGCGATCGCCAGCACCAGGATCGGCTGCGTCGCCTCGATGGTCCCGGTCGGAGTGAAGCCCAGCCACGACGCCAGGTGGCCGTACTGGAAGATCCAGACCAGGGCACCGAAGATGGCCGACAGCGAGAGCACGTTCATCAGCAGTGCCTTGATCGGCAGGACAACCGATCCGAAGGCCAAGAACAGCAGCACCAGGGTGACGATCGTGACGATCAGCGCCATCCACGGCAGGTGCGACCCCAGGCTGGCGAGGAGGTCGACCAGCGTCGAACTGGTTCCGGTGACGAGGGCCGTCGCCCCGGATGGCGGAGGTACCGCCCGGACCTGCTTGGTCGTCGCTCGACCCACTGCCGAGATCGGATCGCCGCCATAGCGGACGCTGACCCGCGCCACGTCGTCACGCACACCGCCCACGGTCGCCGTCGTGACGCCCTTTACCTCGCCGATCCGGCCGACATAGGAGGACAGGGCCGCCTGGTCCACCGATCCGGCGAAGGTGACCACGACGGTCTCGCCCGTCGTCGAGTTACGTACGAAGTCGCGATTGAGTGCCTCCGCCACCGTGCGGCTCTCTGTGCCGGCCGGCAGCGCGCGCTCGTCGATACCACCGAACCGGATGTGCAGGAACGGCGCGCCCAGGGCGAGCAGCGCGATCACGATGACCACGGCGTAGGTGATGGGCCGCCGCATGACGGAGTGCCCGATCCGGTTCCACACGCCAGGACCGGCGGCCGGCGAGGCCGCGGCGGGACGTCGGAAGAGCCGGCGCAACGGAGCCCGGACGGACAGGGAGTTGACCCTCGGGCCCAGGACCCCGAGCAACGCGGGCAGCACGGTCAGCGCGCCGACCATGGCGACCAGCACGGCAGCCATTCCACCGAACCCCATGGAGCGCAGGAAGACCTGCGGGAAGAGGAGAAGGCTTGCGAGGGAAATTGCCACCGTGAGGCCGGAGAACGCGACGGTCCGGCCAGCGGTGCCCGTCGTCGCGCGCAGCGCCGCCTCAACGTCGCCGTGGTGCTTGGGTAGCTCCTCGCGGAACCGGCTCACCATGAACAGCGCGTAGTCGATCGCCAGGCCCAGCCCGAGCAGGGTCACGATGTTCACCGAGAACACCGACACGTCCGTGAAGAGCGTGAGCAGTCGCAGCATGGTGAACGCACCCAGGATGGCGAGCCCGCCGATGGCCAGCGGCAGCGACGCGGCCGCCAGACTGCCGAAGACGAACACCATCAGCACCAGGACGATCGGCAGCGAAAGCCCCTCGGCCTTGCCGATGTCGGCACCGACCTGGCCGCCGATGTCCGAGCCGATCGCTGCCCCGCCACCCAGCTGCGTCGTGAGGCCGGGCGCCTTGAGCTTGTCCCGGAGCACTGTCAGTTGCTTCTCGCGCTCGTCGTCGGTCGCCCCCGCCAGAGTGATCACCGCGTACGTCGAGTGCTTGTCGTGCGAGACCAGCTGCGGCGCGTGGCTGGAGTAGTAGGAGGTCACCGACTTGACCTTGTCCTTGGGCA
Source organism: Mycobacteriales bacterium (assembly GCA_038276285.1). GTDB lineage: Bacteria > Actinomycetota > Actinomycetes > Mycobacteriales > QHCA01 > QHCA01. The sequence goes on from JBBPZR010000117.1 coordinate 6,570, forward strand.
GGGCGTCGAGGGTGCCGGTGATGGCCGCCCGCACGCCGGGGTCATCGACGGTGGCCCCCGAACTGGAGTACAGCGCGACGACATCGGCGGCGTCGCGGCCGAAGCGCTGGTCGAGCTGCTGCTGACCCCGGTAGGAATCGGAGTGCTTGTCGTCGAAGCCGCCGCTGGACAAGGCCCCGAAGACGCCCGTTCCCCAGACGACGGCGAACGCGATGAAGACCCCCGCCGCTACGAGCACCGCCCACCGGCGGCGATATGCGAACCCACCCAACGCGTTGAACATGCCTTCTCCCCTGTCCCGAGCTACTGTGTTATCGTCATTCGCGATGTGAACGCCGTAAACTAAACATACGGCGTTCAGCATGTCAAGGAGGCCGACCATGACAGTTGCGATCTCCCGCCGCGACCGGCTTCGTGAGGAAACCGTGCGCGAGATCAAGGCGGTGGCCCGGCGGCAGCTGGTCGAAGAAGGCCCAGGGGCGATCGCGCTGCGGGGGATCGCGCGAGAGATGGGGATGACCGCACCTGGGCTCTACCGCTACTACTCGAGCCTGGAGGAGTTGATCGCGTCGCTCACGGTGGACCTCTACGACGACCTGGTGGCCGGCATGGAGAGCGCTCGCGACGTGGTGCCGCTCGATGATGTGATGGGCCGGTTGCTCGCGGTCAGCCGCGCTTTCCGCACCTGGTCTGTCGGCCACCCGCCGGAGTTCGGGCTGATCTTCGGTCAGCCGATCACTGCGCTATCGATGCCGCCGGAGGGCCCAGCGGCCAAGGCCGCCGCCCGGTTCGGGGGCATCTTCCGCGAGATCTTCGGCCAACTGTGGTCGAGTGGCCTGCTGAGAGTCCCGGCCGAAGACGAGCTCGACCCGCTGATGCGCCGGCAGCTGGCCGCCTACGCCAAGCGCATCGGCGGGCCGCTGCCACCGGAGGCCTATTACGTCTTCGCGGCCTGCTGGGTGCGGGTGTACGGAGTGGTGGCGATGGAGGTGTTCGGCAAGCTCAGGTGGGTTTTCGAGGAGAGCGCGGCGCTGTTCGAAACGGAGCTGCGCCAGCTGGCGCGCTTCCTGGGCGTGTCCGAGTCCTACCGGCCGCCGACGAGCTGAGCACGCGATCGGGTCGCCCGCTCAGGTGCCGTCGGCGGCGCGCAGCAGGTCGGCCCGGTCGGCGATCTTGACCCGCGACCGCCCCTGACCCTCACCGAGAGCCCGCTCGGCGGCGTCGATGGCCGCCCATCCACTCCAGTCGACCACCCGCACGCCCCGGCCCGCGAGAAGCTCGAGCACGGCCTCGGGGTCGCGTACCGGGGCCGCGGGCAGGGCAGGAGCGTCGGCCAGCAGGGCGGCAATGGTCTCGCGGGCGTCGCCCTTGTTGGTACCGATCACGCCGGTCGGGCCGCGCTTGATCCACCCGGCGACGTACTCCCCCGGCGCCGGCCCGCCGTCACGAAGCACCCGGCCACCGGCATGGGGCACCACACCGGCCCGGCCATCGAAGGGCAGCCCCGGTACCGGCAGCCCGAGGTACCCGACGGAGCGCAGCAGCATCTGCGCCTCGATGATCTCCTCGTCGCCGAGCGGGACGACACCGCCCGCGCCGTCGAGGCGCGCCCTCTCCAGCCGCAAGCCGGTCATCCGGTCCGTGCCCAGCACCTCGATCGGCCGGAGCAGGAAGCGCACATGCAGCCGCCGGGGCCGGCCGGCCGGCTCGCGCCCCGCCCACTCCCGCAGGACCTCCACGTTGCGGCGCACCATCGGCTGGGCCGCCATCGCCGCAGTGCTCGCCTCGTCGAGCTGCAACTCGTCGGCGCGCACGAGGACGTCGGCGTTGGTCAGCTCGCCGAGCTCGCGCAGCTCCTTGGTCGTGAACTTCGCCTGCGCCGGTCCGCGCCGGCCGATCATGTGGATCTCCTCGACCCGGCTGCGCCGCAGCACGTCGAGCACGTGGTCGGGCAGGTCGGTGCTCCGGAGCTCGTCGGCGGTCTTGGCCAGGACGCGAGCGACGTCGACGGCCACATTGCCGACGCCGATGACCGCGACGCTGCGGGCCTCGAGGGTGAAGCGGTCCAGCGCGGCGTCCGGGTGGCCGCTGTACCACGCCACGAACTCCCGCGCCGAGAAGCTGCCGGGCAGGTCCTCGCCCGCCACGCCGATCTCCCGGTCCACCGCGGCGCCGTTGGCGAAGACCACCGCGTCGTAGTGCCGGTGCAGGTCGTCGAGGGTGAGGTCGCGGCCGACCTCGACGTTGCCGAGAAACCGCACCCCCGGCTGCTCCAGGATCTTCTGCAGGGTCAGCAGGATGGATTTGATCTTGAGATGGTCGGGTGCGACGCCGTAGCGGACCAGCCCGTACGGAGCCGGCAGGCGATCGATGACGTCGACCGCCACGTCACCTCTCTGGAGCAGGGCGTCGGCGGCGTACACGCCGGCCGGACCCGACCCGACAAGCGCCACCCTCAGCACATCGCCACCCTCAGCACATTGCCAACCTCAGCACATCGCCACCCTCGACACAGGGTCCACTCTGGCATCCCACCCGCGGCTGCGCTGCACGAGCGCGACATTACGTACGCTGGCCGCGATGACGCCGACCGCCGCACTCGCCGTGTTGGCCGCCGGGGTGGTCGCGGGTGCGGTCAACACGATCGTCGGGTCGGGCTCCCTCGTCACCTTCCCCACATTGCTGGCCGTCGGCTACCCGCCGGTGCTCGCCAACGTGTCAAACACGGTCGGCATCGTGCCCGGATCGGTGAGCGGAGCGATCGGTTACCGACGGGAGTTGTCCGGCCAGCGGCAGCGCTGCCTGGTGTTCGGAATCTGTTCGGCCCTGGGCGCGCTGACCGGCGGAGTGCTCCTGCTCAGCCTGCCGGGCAAGGTCTTCGACACCCTCGTCCCGGTGCTCATCCTGCTCGCCTGCGGCTTGATCGCGCTGCAGCCCCGGCTCAAACGCCCCCCCGGATCCGGGTCTCCGGGGCGCCACCGGCTCGCCGCCGGCCTGGTCGGCGTCTATCTCACCGGCGTCTACGGCGGTTATTTCGGTGCCGCCCAAGGCGTCATCCTGGTCGCGCTCCTCGGCATGGTCGTCGACGACGGCCTGCAGCGGATCAACGCCCTGAAGAACGTGCTGGCGGGCATCGTCAACGGCGTGGCCGCCGTGCTCTTCATCTGCGTGACGCACATCGCCTGGCTGCCCGCCGCCCTGATCGCCGGCGGTTCCATCGTCGGAGCGATGATCGGTGCGCGATTCGGGCGGCGGATCCCCGACCACGTGCTGCGCTGGACCATCGTCGTCGTCGGTACCGTGGTCGCGGTGGTGCTGTTCCTGCGTTGAGCGGAGCGGCGTTAGGGTGACTGCCTCGATACCCGAGGAGGCGCCACCATGACCCGCAAGATCGCTGTCGCCCTCGTCGCCGCCGTGGCCGCCGGGCTCGTGACCGGTGCCATCGGGCGGGTGCTCATGCGCTTCGTCGCCCTGGCGACCGGGGCGCCCGGCGATTTCTCATGGGTCGGGACCCTGGGCATCGTCATGATCTTCGCCGTGGCGATGGTGCCCGGGGCGTTGTTGGCCGCGTTCAGCCGGCGCCGGGGCCGCTGGCTTTTCCTGGCGGCCGGCGCGGCGTTGCTCTGCGTACCCGCGACGGGCATCGCCAGTGGGGAGATCGGCAGCACCGGCGACTTCTCGGCGGGCCAGTGGACCGGCGTCGTGGCGGCTGGTCTCGGTGTGTACGCCATGATCGGGGCCCTGCCGATCATCACGTTGTGGTTGATCGACCGCGTCCTGTCGCCGAGCAGCGCGTCGGCCCGAGCCTGAGCGCAGTCGCCGAGAACGTCAGCCGACCACGTCGCCGAGAGCCGTGCCCAGGATCGCCAACCCCTCGTCGGCTTCGTCCTCGGTGAGCGTCAGGGGTGGCGCCAGCCGCAGCACGTTGCCGTATAGACCGCCCTTGCCGATGAGCAGGCCGCCGCTCTTGGTGGCCTCCATCACGCGCGCAGACGCCGCCGGGTCCGGAATCTTGGTGCCTGGCCGGACCAATTCGACGCCGATCAGCAGACCCTTGCCGCGGACATCACCGACCGCCGGTGCGGTGCCGACGAGCGCGCGCAGGCCCTCCAGCAGCCGGCTGCCGACCTTGTGCGCGTTGGCCTGCAGATCGTGCTCCAGCGCGTACGCGAGGGTGGCGAGGCCCGCCGTCATCGACAGCGGGTTGCCGCCGAAGGTGGAGATGGAGTTGGCCGTCAGGCAGTCCATCAGCTCCGGCCGGGCCACCACGCCGCCGATGGTCAGGCCGTTGCCCAGGCCCTTGGCGAAGGTCAGCGCGTCGGGGGACACGCCATGCGCCTGATATCCCCAGAAGTGTTCACCGGTGCGGCCCCAGCCGGTCTGGACCTCGTCGGAGACGTACAGGATGCCGTACTCCTTGAGGATCTCTTGGTACGCACCGAGCAGGCCGTCGGGTGGCACCGTGAAGCCGCCGACGCCCTGCACCGGCTCGGCGATCATGCAGGCGACGTCGCCGGAGGTCGTCGTCTCGATCACATCGCGCAGGTCGGCGGCGCAGGCGGCGATGTAGGCGGCGTCGTCGAGGTGCCCGTACGGGCTGCGGTAGCGGTAGCCGCTTTGCGCGTACGAGACATTGAACGGGCTGAGCGACGATGCCGACCAGCCCCGGTTGCCCGTGACGGACATGGCGGCGTAGGAGCGGCCGTGGTAGCTGTTGCGCAGAGCGAGGATGGAGTTGCTGCGGCGCTGCTGCGTGCACAGCAGCAGAGCGGCCTCGATCGCCTCGCTGCCCGACGTGGTGAAGAACACCTTGGCGTCGGGTATCCCCGAGAGCCCCGCGATCTGCTCGGCCAGCTCCACCTGCGCCCGGATGAGGTAGAGCGTCGAGGTGTGCACGATGCCGGTGGCCAGCTGGCCCTCCAGAGCCGCGCGCACCTCGGGCACGTCGTAGCCGAGCATGTTGGTGAGGATGCCGGCGAAGAAGTCGAGATACTCCCGGCCCTGGCCATCGGTCACCCGGCAGCCGCTGCCACGGACGATCTCGATCGGCTCGTCGTAATAGATTCCGACCCAGGACGGCATGACCGCACGATGGCGGGCGAACAGATCGGCGTGCGACATGGGGGCTCCCTCTGGACGCCGGTAGGCAGTCATTGTGTCAGTCCCCCTGCGCCATGCGCGGTCGACGTCGGGCCTGAGGGAGCGCGTGCCAGAATGTCGGGCGTGGTCACCTCACCGGATCAGCTCAAGCCAGGCAACACCAAGGCCGCCCGGATCCTGGGCTTCAGTTCCGCCGTCATCCTGCTCCTGATGCTGTTCGGCAATCACCCCGGCCGGGTCGAGAACATCTGGCTGGTCGGCATCGCGATCGTCCTCGTGCTGGTCTTCGTCATCGACTGGGCCCTGCGCCGCAACGGCCTGCGCCGCTAGCCCTGAGGGTGCGCGCCGGTTGCAAGCTCCCGCACCGGCCCGAACGCCTCCTCATCGCCGGCCCGAGCGGCGAATACGCCCATCGCACCCACGGCTCGTCTCCGCACGTCGTCGAGGAACACGAATCGCCCGGGGAACGCTCGCACCTGCCCATCACGGCACAGCACCGTGGCTGAGGTGGCGACCTCGCTGGTGCCCATCAGGTGACCTGAGCGGCCAACTGGCCGCAGGCCCCGTCGATCTCCCGGCCGCGGGTGTCCCGCACCGTCGTCGGCACGCCCCGCGCCCGGAGCCGCCGGACGAACTCTCGCTGTACCCGCGGCTCGCTGGCATCCCAGCGGCTGCCCGGGGTGGGGTTGAGCGGGATGAGGTTGACGTGCACCAGGTGGCCGGCCAGCAGGTCGGCCAGGTGCTCTGCGCGTTCGGGCTGATCGTTGATGTCGCGGATCATGGCGTACTCGATCGACACCCGGCGACCGGTGACGTCGGCGTACTCCCACGCCGCGTCGAGCACCTCCGCGACCTTCCAACGGGTGTTCACCGGGACGAGGGTATCCCGCAGTTCGTCGTCGGGAGCGTGCAGGGACACGGCGAGGGTCACCGCGAGTCCCTCCGAGGCCAGCCGCCGTACGGCGGGCACGAGGCCGACCGTCGACACCGTGAGGTTGCGCTGGGACAGACCGAGCCCATGCGGGGCGCGGTCGGTCAGGCGGCGGACCGCGGCCAGCACGCGATTGTAGTTGGCCAGCGGCTCCCCCATGCCCATGAACACCACGTGGGAGACCCGTCCCGGGCCGCCCGCGATGTCGCCGCGGGCCAGCGCTCGGGAACCCGCGACGACCTGCTCGACAATCTCGCCGGTGGACAGGTTGCGGGTCAGGCCGGCCTGGCCCGTCGCACAGAAGGGACAGGCCATGCCACAGCCGGCCTGGCTCGACACACACAGGGTCACCCTGCCCGGGTAGCGCATGAGCACCGACTCGACGAGCGTGCCGTCGAAGGCCCTCCACAACGTCTTGCGCGTCGTACCCGCATCACAGGTGATGTTCTGGACCAGTGTCAGCAACTCGGGCAGCAGCGCGGTCGCCATCACATCGCGGGCGGCGGCCGGCAGGTCGGTCATCGCGGCCGGATCGTCGTCGAGCCGCCCGAAGTAGTGCCGGGACAGCTGCTGCGCGCGGTAGGCCGGCTCGCCGAGGTCGGCCACCGCCGCGCGCCTGGCGGCCGGGTCGAGATCGGCCAGGTGGCGCGGCGGCCGGGCCTGCCGGGGCTCGGCGAACACCAGTTGGGGGGAGGACATGGTGGGGCCCATTGTCCCACGCGGTGCCGTCACGGCGGTCGTGTCACGGCGCGGGTACGAACATCTGGAGCAGCAGGTAGGCGACGGGTGCCGTCACCAGCAGGGAATCCAGCCGATCCATCACGCCGCCGTGGCCCGGCAGGAGGCTGCCCATGTCCTTGATGCCCAGATCCCGCTTGACCATGGACTCGCCGAGATCCCCCAGCGTGGCGGCGACCAGGACGGCGAGGCCGAACAGCACGCCCTCCCACCACGTGCCGCGACCGTGGTAGAGCGAGGTGAGCATGGCGACTCCGGCGATCAGGCACCCGATGGCCGAGCCGATGAAGCCCTCCCAGGATTTCTTCGGGCTCACCGTCGGGGCCATCGGGTGCCGCCCGATCAGCACGCCGAGGGCATAGCCACCGACGTCGCTGCACACCACCGTCGCCACGAAGGTCGTCACCCTGCGGGCTCCGTCGTCCGGCACGGCCAGGAGTACGCAGAAGCCGGCCAGGAACGGCACGTAGGTCGCCACCAGCACGCCGGTGCGCACATCACGCAGGTAGTTCTCCGGCCCCTCGGCCAGTCGCCACAATCCGACGGCGATCGCCGTGAGCAGCAAGCCGATGAGCAGGGCCTCCGCCCCGCCGTACCACGCAGCGACGAGCATCGCGGCGCCACCGACAACGAGGGGAAGCAGGGGCGGCCGGGCGTGCACCGCCTCGATCGAATGGACCATCTCCCAGGTACCGGCGGCAATCGCGAGGATCACCACGCCGAGGAACGCCGGGCGCAGCGCGAACACCGGGATGACGACGGCGGCTCCCATGCCCAGGCCGACCGCGATGGCCACCGGCAGGTTGCGCCCGGCGCGGATGGTGGCCCGGTTGGCTGCCCGGCTCCTCGTTGATGTTTCCGCGCCGACCTCGGCCGGGGCCGCCGTCGGACTGCCCTCGTGGCTCGGCGACGGTGGCTCGCGGCGATCCGCCCGGCGGCTCCCCGACCGGCTCCCCGACCGACGGCCCGATCGGCTGCTGGACCGGGTCGCCGGCTGGCTGGCCGGCTTGCTGGCCGGCTGGCTGGCTTGCCTGCTTGCCCCTCGGGTGGCGGCTCTCGTGGGTGGCGACGGGTCGGACTTGGCTGACTGGACGCCAGGGGTTTCGCCGACCCGGTGCCCGCGCGGCGTGTCACCCGCGGCAGGCCGCACCTGAGCCTCCGGAGCCGGGCGCGGTGACGGCCGTGGGCCGGGTGCGGGGCGAGGAGATGGTGAGGGCCGGGGACCCGGCGACGGGCGCTCGCGCGGAGGGTCGAGGTCAGCCATGAGATCTCATCAGACCTCGAGCAGCTCGGCTTCCTTGTGCCTCATCAGCTCGTCGACGACGTTGACATAACGCCCCGTGACATCGTCGAGCTCCTTCTCGGCCCGCCGGACATCGTCCTCGCCGGCGCCGCCGTCCCTGGCGAGACGCTCCAGGGAGTCCTTGGCGTGGCGCCGTACGTTGCGGATCGCGATCTTGGCGTCCTCGCCCCGATGCCGGGCGACCTTGATGAGATCGCGCCTGCGCTCTTCGGTCAGCTGGGGAAAGAGCACTCGGATGATGCTGCCGTCGTTGGTGGGGTTGACGCCCAGGTCGCTGTCGCGGATGGCCTTCTCGATGTCCCTCAGTGAGCCCGGCTCGAACGGCTTGATGACGGCCATCCGCGCCTCGGGCACCGAAATGGAGGCCATTTGGTTGACCGGGGTCGGCGTGCCGTAGTAGTCGGGCGTGATCTTGGCGAACATCGCCGGCGAGGCCCGCCCGGTCCGGATCGTGCCGAACTCCTCCTTGGCGTGCTCGACCGCCTTCTCCATCTTCTCTTCAGCCTCGAAGAGAGCTTCTTCGATCACGCTCGGTGCCTCCTGTCGGCTTCCCTCGGTCCGGGCGGGACGCGTCAGCTACTGGCCGTCACCATGGTGCCGATCTTCTCACCTGAGAGCACCTTCGCGATGTTCCCCTCGTCCTGCAGGTTGAAGACGACGATCGGCAGGCCGTTGTCCATGCACAGGCTCACGGCCGTGGCATCCATCACCCGCAGGCCCCGCGAGAGGAACTCGTGATAGCTCAACTCGTCGAACATCACCGCCTCGGGATGCTGTCGCGGGTCTGCGTCGTAGACCCCGTCGACCCGCGTGCCCTTGAACATCACTTGTGCGCCGATCTCGAGAGCGCGTTGCGCCCCGCAGGTGTCTGTCGAGAAGAACGGAGCGCCGAGTCCGGCACCGAAGATGACCACCCGCCCTTTCTCCAGGTGACGGATGGCCCGCCTGGGGATGTAGGGCTCGGCCACCTGCCCCATCGTGATGGCGGTCTGCACGCGGGTCTCGATGCCCTCCTTTTCACAGAAGTCCTGCAGGGCAAGGCAGTTCATGACCGTGCCGAGCATGCCCATGTAGTCAGCCCGGCCACGGTCCATGCCCGACCTCGACAGCTCCGCGCCCCGGAAGTAATTGCCACCGCCGACGACGATGGCCACCTGTACGCCGGAGCGAACCGCGTCGGCCACTTGCCGGGCGATGTCCCTGACTACCTCTGGGTCGACGCCGAGCTTCCCCGCGCCCGCGAAGGCGGCTCCCGAAAGCTTAAGCACAACGCGGTGCCACCTCTCACCATCGGGTGCGGCGCGTTCGGTCACGGTTGCCTCCTGCTCGGATGCTGCATCGGGGCGGCGAAAAGGGTGCGAGCACAGAGTGCGCCAGGGGTACGCCGGGGACGCTCAGGCCTGGCCCACCTTGAACCGCGCGAAGCGCTTGACGGTCACTCCGGCCTCGTCGAGCACTTGCTTGATGGTCTTCTTGTTGTCCTTGACGAAGGCCTGCTCCAGCAGGGTGAAGTCCCTGTAGAAGCCGGTCAGTCGACCGTCGATGATCTTTGGCAGGGCCGCTTCCGGCTTGCCCTCCTCACGCGCCGTCTCCTCGGCGATGCGGCGCTCGGTCTCGACGGTGTCGGCCGGCACCTCGTCGCGGTGGACGTACTTCGGCGACATCGCGGCGATGTGCTGAGCGACGTCCTTGGCCGCCTGAGCATTCTCCGTGTCGAGTTCGACGAGCACGCCCACGGTCGGCGGTAGGTCGGGGCTGGACTTGTGGAGGTACGTCGCGACGTAGCCGTCGTCAAAGCGCGCGAAGCGGCGCACCTCGATCTTCTCCCCCAGGGCGGCGCCGGTCTCCTCGACGGCCGCCTTGACGCTCTGCTCGGGTCTCGGCCCGAACGGGGCGGCTAGCAGCGCCTCGACGTCGTCGGGCCGCGCCCGCGCGACGGTCTGCGCCAGCCCGGCGGCGAAGGTCTGGAAGCCGTCGGTCTTGGCGACGAAGTCGGTCTCGCAGTTGACCTCGAGCAGCACGCCTTCAGCGGTGCCCATCAACTCAGCGGTGACCAGGCCGTTGGAGGCCGTACGAGTCAGGCGCTTGCCAACGTCCTTGGCGCCCTTGACCCGCAGTATTTCTACGGCTCGATCGAATTCGCCGTCGGACTCGTCGAGCGCCTTCTTGCAGTCCATCATGCCGGCACCGGTCAGCTCGCGGAGCCGCTTGATGTCGGCAGCGGTGTAGTTGGCCATCTCTCATTTCTCTCTCGTCGTCAGTGGTACGGACGGTCAGTGTTGGGTGACGGGGTCAGGCCGGCGGCGCTTCCGGCTCCGACGCGTCAGTGGTGTCGACGCCGGCACCTTCGATGGCCGGCGCCGGCTCTGCGGCGGCCTCTGCTGCGGCCCCGCTCGCGGCGACCGGGGCGACCGGGGCGTCGGCCTGGGCTCCACCCGTGAGCAACTCGCGCTCCCATTCGGGCAGCGGCTCGTCGGTGGCCAGCTGGCCGGCGTCGGGCTTGTCCGTGTCGTCGTCCTCGCCGGCGCTGCGCGCGCTGGCGCGAGCCATCAGGCCGTCGGCCACGGCATCGGCGATCACCCGGGTGAGCAGGGCGGCGCTGCGAATTGCGTCGTCGTTGCCCGGGATCTTGTAGTCCACCTCGTCGGGATCGCAGTTGGTGTCGAGGATCGCCACCACCGGGATGCCGAGCTTGTGCGCCTCGCCGACGGCGATGTGCTCTTTCTTGGTGTCGACGATCCACACAGCGCTGGGCACCCGCACCATGTCGCGGATGCCGCCGAGCGTGCGGTCGAGCTTGATCCGCTCGCGCTCGAGGACCAGCGATTCCTTCTTGGTACGGACCGTGTCGCCGCCGGTCTGCTCGATCACCTCGAGCTCCTTGAGCCGCTGCAGGCGTTTGTAGACGGTCTGGAAGTTGGTGAGCATGCCGCCGAGCCAGCGCTGGTTCACATAGGGCATGCCGACGCGCTGGGCCTGCTCGGCGACCGCCTCCTGCGCCTGCTTCTTGGTGCCGACGAAGAGGATCGTGCCGCCGTGGGCGACCGTCTCCCTGACGAACTCGTAGGCCTTGTCGATGTAGGTCAGGGTCTGCTGCAGATCGATGATGTAGATGCCGTTGCGCTCGGTGAAGATGAA
>JBBPZR010000118.1:0-29396 GCA_038276285.1 Mycobacteriales bacterium
CAGTGTCTCACGACAGCTGACACCGCGGAGGCTCCGGGATTTGAACCCGGGATGGGCGATAAACCCAAACCGCATTAGCAGTGCGGCGCCATAGACCGGACTAGGCGAAGCCTCCTGAGGCCGGATGGCCCTCGGCCGCAAGGGTACAAGCAGCGCTTGGCTCGGGCAAAACACCAGGCGCGGTCCCCACCTCGCGGCCCACGGTTGCCTTGCGGCTCGATCTGGTGCAACGCTGCTCCATGCGGTACGCCAACCGACAGGCGGCCGGCCTGGCCCTGGCCGGTCATCTCGACCATCTGGCGGCGCGCTCCGACGTGCTCGTGCTCGGCCTCCCGCGGGGCGGGGTGCCGGTCGCCGCCGAGGTGGCACGGCGCCTCGACCTCGACCTCGACGTGATCGTGGTGCGCAAGCTCGGCGTGCCCTGGCACCGGGAGCTGGCCATGGGGGCGATCGCCCCGGGCGGCGTTCGCGTGCTGCAGGACCGGGTCATCCAGCGCGCCGGCATCCGGCCGTACCAAGTGGAGGAGGTTGCCGAGCGCGAGGCGGTCGAACTCCTCCGCCAGGAGGGGCTCTATCGCGCGGGGCGGCCGCCGCTGGAGCTGTCCGGCTTCACGGCCGTACTGGTCGATGACGGCCTGGCCACCGGCGCATCGATGCTCGCCGCCGTACAGTCAGCCCGAGAGTTGGGGGCGATGCACATCGTCGCCGCAGCGCCGGTCGGTGCGCCGGACACCATCCGCCGGGTCGCCGAGGAGGCGGACGAGGTCGTCACCGACCAGTCGCCGTCGGACTTCACGGCGGTGGGCCAGGCCTACGACGACTTCGGTCAGGTGGATGACCTCGAGGTGCTCACGGCGCTCGACCAGGTGGCCGGACGAGACCGCTAGAACGTTGGACGGCCGGAGAGCCGCTGGAACAGCCGCGGGCGTACGAAGAACGCCTCGGCCTCCAGTGCCGCCACGGCGATCCGCGGCAGGTCGCGCGTCGAGGGGAAGCAGACGAAGCGGGGCTCCCAGATCGGCCGGAATTTCGCGTTGAACCGGTAGAGCGTCTCGATCTGCCACCACCGCGAGGCGAACAACAGGAGCTTGCTCAAGAAACGGGTCGCCGGCCCGGCTCCGAGGCGCTCGCCGCGCTCGAGGGTCGAGCGGAACGCCGCGAAATTCAACGAGACGCGCTCGACGCCGAGGTCGGCGCTCGCCGCGAGCAACTCCGTGATGAGGAACTCGTTGAGGCCAGGCTCGGCGGTGCGGTCGCGGCGCATGAGATCGAGGGAGAGACCGTCGTTGCCCCAGGGTACGAAGTTCAGCAGGGCGCGTAGCTGACCGTCCTGGTGGGCGGTCACGACGACACAGTTGCTATCGCGCTCGTCACCGAAGCGGCCGAGTGCCATGGAGAACCCGCGTTCGGTCTCGGCGCCGCGCCAAGCCAGCGCGGCCGAGCGGAGCTGCGCGATCTCGGACGGGGGGATGTCGTCCAGCCGTCGTACCTGGGCCTCGTAGCCCGCCCGCGCCACCCGGCTCACCATCTGCCGCACGTTTCGCATGGCGCGGCCCTGCAAGGTGAAGTCTGCGACCTCGACGACCGCTTCGTCACCCAGTTCGAAGGCGTCCAGCCCGTAGCGCTTCCAGACCATGCCGCCCTGCTCGCTGCACCCGACGACCGCCGGGGTCCAGGCATGTTCCTTCGCCATCTTCAGGAACATCTCGATGGCGCCTGGCCACGCCTCAGGGTCACCGACCGGGTCGCCGCTGGCGAGTGCGACCCCGGCCACGACGCGGTAGGGGATCGCCGACTTCTCCGTCGGCGACCACACCACGCTCTTGTCGCGCCGCAGAGCGAAGTAGCCCAGCGAGTCCCGGCACCCGTGTCGCTGGAGCAACGCGCGCAGCTTCGCCTCGTCGTCGCGGGTGAGGATCGCCCGCGGCTCGGCAGGGCGCAGGATGAGGTACGCGGTGACCAGCGCGGTGAGCAGGCCAAAGGCCAGCAGTGTCCAGCTCACCACGTCGCGGCTGCGGTCGCCGCGGAACTCCAGCGGCCCGTTGACTCCCACCAGACCTAGGAGGACGTGCTCGACCCGCGCCAAGATGGACGGGTGATCGAGCAGACGGTGGTGGTACAGCGTGACGAGCAGCAAGCCGCCGGCTATCCCGCTGGCCACGAGGGCCAGAAACGTTTGCAGCACCAGCAACCGCGTGGTCGGGTCGCCCTTGGCGCGGAACTCGTTGCGGGCGACGATGAGCACCGCCAGGAGAGCGAGCGAGATGGCCGCTTCCTCGATGTCCAAGCCCTTGACGATGTGCAGCGCGGCCAGCAGTCCCACGACGCCGACCGCCGCCCGCCAGGCTCGCCGCTTGCGCCGCCGCAGCCCGCGCGCGAGTTGCAGGAGCAGGACGCCTGAGGCGGCGGCGATCGCGGTGGCGGTGGCGGAGGCCGGCTCGGGAATGAAAGGTGAGAGGTCGTGGACCCGGTCGCGCTGGGCCGGTGCGACCGCGCTGATCAGCGTGAGCAGGCCGAACAGTGCGGTCACGACAGCCAGCACGTTGGGAACGCGGCGGCTCTGCTCCCGCCAGCGCAGTTGCGGCCGACGCTCTGTCTGGCTGAACGGCACGGGTCTCAGTCTGCCCTGTCTGGGGCGCTCCTTGAGCAGCGACCGCTCACCGGAGGGAATGTTGGTCACGGACCATCCAAGGGGGGGCGGCTCGAAGCGCGGGTGGGAGGACCAGCAGCCGTACGACCCGGAGCCGGGTCCGCAGCAAGCTACACCTGGTGAACAATGATGTACCCCCGCGTCGGTCGCAAGAGCCATGCGTAATTGACGCTGTCGGATTCGTGACAGTCGTGCGGTGGGAGGGCTCCTCACAACCGGACCGTCTGCAGAAGAGTGAGCCATCGCGCACGAAGTGAAAGACGAATCGCGAGGGCCGGCCTAGTCGACGACGGGCAGCGACTTGCGGGCGGACTTCGTGACCCGCTTGGCACGACGTTTCGCCCGCTTGGCCGCCGTGCGGGCACGGTATGCCGCGGATGGCCGGCCGCCGGTGTCGACCGCGGCCAGGAGCAGCCCGCCGCACAGTCCGACGTTCTTGAGGAAGTGAATCTGCTGGTTCTTGCGCTGCTGCGGGTCGTCGTACTCCCAGAAGCGGTGCCCGGCCAGCGTCGTGGGCACGAGGCTGCCGGCCAGCGCCAGGGCGGCCAGCCGAGGCACCCGGTTGGTGGCCAGCAAGAGCCCGCCCACCAGCTTCACGCCACCATCGATCCGTACCAGCTGGAGCGGATCGTCCGGCAGCGGCACCGGCAACGCGTCGGCGATCTTCTTGGCCAGCGGTCCGGCGACCTCGGCACGTGAGTCGGGATGACGCAGCACGTCGACACCGCCCGCGATGAACATCGCGGCGAGCATGGGGCGGGCGATGCGGCGGACGATGGGCATCAGCGTCTCCACTTCCGGCGGGGCCAGCTGGGCTCTACCCTCTCAGGGCAGCGTCGTCACCTCTAGTTCACGGTCCGCATAGCGCTGCCGCAGCGCCTTCTTGTCGAACTTGCCGACGCTGGTCTTCGGCACGGTATCGATGAAGGCCCAGCGTTCGGGGAGCTGCCAGCCGGCCACCCGCTCGGCGAGAAAATTCCGCAGGTCGGCGGCCGGCGTCGACTCGCCTTCGAGCAGGACCACGGTGGCAAGCGGCCGCTCACCCCACTTGTCGTCCGGGACGCCGACGACGCACGCCTCCAGCACGGCCGGGTGAGCCATCAACTGGTTCTCCAACTCGACCGACGAGATCCACTCGCCGCCGGACTTGATCACGTCCTTGGACCGGTCGCTGATCGCGAAAAAGGCATCGGGCGTGACCGACCCGACGTCTCCGGTACGCAGCCAGCCGTCGCGGAACTTCTCCGAGTCATCCTCCGGGTCGTCGTCGCGCAAATAATACGAGGCCGTGACCCACGGCCCGCGCACCTCCAGCTCACCGACCGCCTTGCCGTCATGCGGCAGGACGTCACCGTCGGAGCCCACCAGCCGGTACTCGACACCGCCCAGCAGTCGGCCCTGGGTGGCGCGATAGCGCATCTCGTCCTCCGGCGGCGTGCCGTGCGGAGCCCGCGCAACGCTGGCCACCGGAGAGGTCTCCGTCATCCCCCAGGCCTGCAGGATGATCACGCCGAGATCCTTCTCGAAGCCCTCCATCAACGCCTGCGGCACAGCGGAGCCGCCACACGCAACGACGCGCAGCGAGCTGAGATCCGACTTCGCATTGCGTGCGTAAGCGAGCAGGTCGTTCCAGATGGTGGGCACCGCACCCGCGACGGTGGGACGCTCCGTCTCGATCAGCCGGGCCAGCGGCTCGGCCTGCAGAAACCGGTCCGGCATGACCAGGCTGGCGCCGACCAAGATCGAGGCGTACGGCAGGCCCCAGGCGTTGGCGTGGAACATCGGGACCACCGGCAGCACCCGGTCGGCGTCGGAGAGTCCCAGCATGTCGCCCATGCACACCGCCATCGAGTGCAGGTAGGCGGACCGATGGCTGTAGACGACGCCCTTGGGATTGCCGGTCGTACCGCTCGTGTAACACATCGCCGCGGCCTGCCGCTCGTCGATGTCGGGCCAGTCGAAGACGTCGGGCTCCGCGGCCAGCAGTTCATCGTAGGAGTGCAACTCCTTGCCGGCGCTCTCTAGCGGGCCCGTGTCCGCGTCACCCACTACGAGCACGTGCTGCACGGTCTTCAGCTCGGGCAACACGCGGGCCAGCAGCGGCACCAGCGAGTTGTCCACGATGACCACGCGGTCCTCGGCGTGGTTGGCGACGTAAATGAGCTGTTCGGGAAACAGCCTGATGTTCAGCGTGTGCAGCACCGCCCCCATCGCGGGCGCGGCGAGGTAGGCCTCGAGGTGCTCCTGGTTGTTCCACTGGAACGTCGCCACCCGCTGGTCGTCGCTCACGCCGAGCCGGCGCAGGGCGTGCGCCAGCTGGGCGCATCGGCGGCCCACCTGGGCGTACGTCGCGCGGCGACCGCCGGCTCCGGTCCAGGTCACGACCTCGCTGGTGCCGTACGCGGTCGATCCGTAGCGCAACAGGGAGCCGATCGAGAGCGGCGCGTCCTGCATGGTGCTGCGCACGCGAGCCTCCTGCCGTGGTGAGGAGTTGACCTCCGACGATCCTGGCCCTCCGGGGCGCGGCGGTCCACCATTAGCTCCCCCGAGATGAAATCCGACGACCAGAGTGGCACGCTATGCGCGAAATGAGCCTTCATCCGGATCGGCTGGCCGAGCGCATCGGCGCCGGCGGCGCGGCGATTCTGGGTGCTGTCGCCGCACTCGCCTACGGCTCGTGGCCGGCGGCGTTCCGCCTTGACACCGCCCTCAGCCTGCGCCGCAGCTACGTCAGTGAGCTGGGCGCTGCCACGCGGCCGCATGCCGAGCTGTTCAACGCGCTCGATCTGGCGACCGGCGCCAGCATCATCGTGCTCGCCTACGCGCTGTACCGGCGGGTCGGCAGCGATCGGTTGCTCAATCTTGGCTGCCTGGCGCTCGGCGCCTTCGGTTTCGGCAGCGCCCTCGAGGCGCTGCTGCCACTGGACTGCGCGCCGTCGCTGGACGCGCGGTGTGCCGAGCGTGAGTTCTCCGGTGACGGCATTTCGTGGCACGACCGAGGTCACACGATCAGCAGCGTGTTCTCGATCGTGGCCATCCTGATCAGCATGTCCCTGCTGGGATGGGCACTGCGCAACCGGTCGCGATGGCGCTGGCCGGCCCGCTGCTGGCTCGTCGCGACGCCGTTCGTCGCATTGCTCTCGGGCTACGTCGGGCTGCTGGCGGTGTACCGACGGCCGGTGGGCCTGGCCGAGCGCGCCATGGTCTCCTGCTTCTCACTGTGGGTCCTGCTCGTCGCCGGCACCCTGCTGCTGGCCGCGGTCCGCAGGAACGCTCACCCGACGAGCTTGCTCCAGGTGTCCGGGCCGACCAGTCCGTCCGCTCCGCCACGAATCCCCAGGTCGGCTAAGGGTCGGCATCCGGGAGGCCTCCTCTCAGTGGCCGGCGTGGTGGTACTCGTGCAAGACCGCGTGGCCCTTGCCCCGCCCGATCATCCAGCGGTTCACCGGTGTCGTCAGTACGAACGCCACCACCAACGAGAACCCCAGCGAGCCCCAGAACAACAGGCTGGTCAGTCCGGCGTTGATGGCGCCGGGAATGGCGAGCACGACCGCATTGTCGAGCAGTTCCATGATCGCAATGGAGACCGTGTCGGCGGCGAGGGCGACCCCGAGGGCAGCCCGAAGGCCGACGCCGGCACGCAACACCCCACGCATGGTCAGGCCGTAGCCGAACACGAATGCGAGCACGATCGACAGCGCCACGGTGGTGGCGTTGTGCAGCCCGGCGGTGGTCCCGATGACCAGGCCGAGCACCTCGCCGATCGCGCAGCCGGTCAGACAATGCAGGGTGGCCTGCGCCGCAGCCGACCAGGGCACCGCGGCCATACCCGGTCCGGTCGGCCGAGCGGGCTGCTGAACGGGATGGTGGACCTGATCTGTCATGTCGCCTCCATGCGATCGTCACCTCTGTGCAGGTGCCACTGTACCCCCCAGGGGTATTGTTGTCTCGCAGAAGACGAAACTCGTCTACCGCACACAAGAGACGGGGGGGATGCTTTCCGGCCAGCGTTCGACGTCCCTATGGTCGGTCGAGGAGACGAGATAGGCCATCGACTGATCAGGAGTTAGCCACAGTTCCACCGGACCGGTCGTGGCATATCCGGTGGGACGAGCGCTGGAAGGCAGTCGGGACGCGCGCTGCCAAAGTCGGGAGCGCGCGTTCGATATGGCCCCGTCGGGGTCACGGACGTACTGCCGGCTGTCCACGATTGACGGAGGGGGGGCGGACACCGTAAGCAGAACGGCACCGCCCCAGCCGCAGCCGGCGTCGCCGGCTAGGGAAGAAATCTCGCCGGCTCGCACCGGTTGTCCGTGCCGTGTCCACGGCAGTCCCAGCGGGTAGCCGCCGGCGGCGGAGAACTGCGCATTCACAATCCCGGATACTCGAAGACAGGCCGACCCTTCGTCTGCGGAGCCGTGCCGACCAGGGCGACTCGGGCACCTCAGTCGGCACGAGCCAGGCCGCGTGCGCCCTGACTAGGCTTTCGACGTGGCCATCACCGTCGTCGTCGCCGACGATTCCCTGCTCGTCCGGGAAGGCGTGCTGCGGGTGATCGACCACGAGCCCGACCTGGCCGTGGTCGGTCAGTGCGGCGACTACGACACCCTGCTGTCCCTGGTGGATGAGCAGCGGCCCGACGTGGTGGTCACCGATATCCGGATGCCACCCACCGGCACCGACGAGGGTGTGCGGGCCGCTGTCGTGCTGCGCGCGGCCCACCCCGCGACCGGGGTCGTCGTGCTGTCGCAGTACAGCCAGCCGGAGTACGCGCTGACGCTGCTGGAGGGCGGCTCGCCGGGCCGGGCCTACCTGCTCAAGGAGCGGGTCAGCGAGAGCAACCAGTTGGTCCATGCCATCCGGGAGGTCGCCCGAGGCGGCTCGGTGATCGACCCCCTGGTGGTGGAGTCCCTGGTCGCCGGCCGGCGCCAGGCCGCGGGCGACCCACTGAACGCGCTCACCCCGCGTGAGCGGCAGGTGCTGTCGGAGATCGCGCAGGGGCAGAGCAACGAGGCGGTCGCGGCCTCACTCTTTCTCTCCGAGCGGGCGGTGGAGAAGCACATCAACGCGCTGTTCGCCAAGCTCGGTCTCACCGAATCCCGTGCCGTCAACAAGCGCGTGACCGCAGTGCTGTTGTATCTGTCCTCACCAAGCGTCGGGCGCAGGGTGGCTAGCACCCCCGCCGACTGAGAGGCGGGCCTGTTGGTGCCGAACGATCCGACGGCGCACTCTGATGGAGTGACCCGCACTGACACCGACGAGCTCCACGTCCTGATCGTCGACGACCAGGAGGCGTTCCGGATCGCCGCTCGCACGGTGGTCGGTGCCGCGCGCGGCTTCACGGTGTCGGCCGAGGCGGCCACCGGCGAGGAGGGGGTCGACCTCGCCATGTCGGCCCGGCCCGACGTGGTGCTCATGGACATCAACCTGCCCGGCATCGACGGCCTGCAGGCCACCAGCCGCATCATCGCCGAGTGGCCAGAGGCGCGGGTCCTGCTGATGTCCACCTACCCGGTCGAGGACCTGCCCGCCGACGCCAGAACGTGCGGGGCGCTGGCTTACGTACACAAGGAGGATCTGAGCCCGAAGGTGCTGCGGCAGTTCGCCGATGGGTCCTACGTCGGAGGCTTCTGAGCCTCGACCGGCACCCGTCCACGCACGCAGGTCCCCTTGCCGGGGGCGGATTCCACCACAAGATCCCCGCCGTACGCACCGACCCGGTCGCGCATGTTGAGGAAGCCCTGGCCCTCTGTCGCCTGCGCCGGGTCGAAGCCGGCGCCGTCGTCAGCCACCTCGAAGACCACCGCGTCGCCCTGGCACCGCACGCTCACCGTGATGGTCGCGCCCTCGCCTGCGTGCTTGCCCGCATTGTTCATCGCCTCCAGGCAGCAGAAGTACACCGCCGCTTCGAGGTCCGCGGGCGGCCGGCCGGAGAGCTCGACGTCGACCTCGACCGGCAGCGACGATCGACCCGCCGCATTGCGCAGCGCCTCGCTGAGGCCGCGGTCGCGCAGCAAGGGCGGGTAGATGCCGTGCGCGAGCGCCCGCAGCTCTGTCAAGGTCGCCTGGATGTCGCGGCGGAACTCCTCGAGCACGGTATCGACCTGGGTGGGGTCCTCCTCGACGATCGAGCGCGCCAGCCCGATCCGGACCGCCATCGCGACTAGATGCTGCTGTGCCCCGTCGTGCAGATCGCGCTCGATCCGGCGGCGGGAGGCGTCGGCGGCGGCCACGATCCGGGCGCGCGAGGCCTGTAGCTCGGCGTTGCGCCGGCGCAACTCCTCGAGCGACGCCTGCAGGGCACCGTCGAGGCGCACGTTGTGCAGCGCCAAGCCGGTGTGCCGGGCCAGCTCGGCCAGGCTGGACTCCTCGTCGTCGGAAAAGGCGTGCGAGGCGTGCGGCCGGGCCACCACCAGAAGGCCCAGCAGAGATCCGAGGTGGCTGATCGGTGCCACCCGCACCACCTGGTCCTCCCGGCCGGCCAGCACGTCGGGGAGCCACACCGCGGCCCAGGCGTTGCCGCTCACATGCGCCCGGGCGACGACAACCTGCTCCTCGGCCCCGAGCACCAGCCGGGCCGGGGGCCGGTCCGGCACGGACACAGTACGGATCAGCGCCTCGTCTGAGGCGACCCAGACCTCCGCGCCGGCCGGGGCGGTCGAGGCGCGCAGCGTCTCGGCCATTTGCAAGAGCAACTCATCCATCGGGACGGCCCGGGTCATCCGGGCGCTGAGGTTGTCCAGCGCCTGCTGCGGGCGGACGGCCGGGCCGGGTACGAGGCGCTCCGCCACCTCACGCAGCCGGCTGCGGACGGGGAGAGCCAGGATCGCCACCACGATCGCCGCCATCATGATCAGGCCGACGAGAACCCGTTCACCCGGCCGCGCCTGCCGGTCGAAGCCGACGACCACGATCGTGTAGACGACGCAGACGAACACCGCCAGCCCGCCGGCCACGATGCTCTCGCGCAGCGCCCGCCCGCCGGCCGGTGCCAGTCGCGGGACAAGCCCCAGGGCAACGCAGGCCAGCGCGGGCACCGCCGCTGCCAGAAGGAGAGACGTCAGCGGCCAGTGCATACCGAGCAGCAGCCGCACGGTGAATCCGGCGAACATGACCGCACCGAACAGGCATGCCCCCGCGAGAGCCCACTGGCGCCAGTCGTGGCGGGTCGGGGTCACTCAGCCCTCAGCACCGCGCCGATGCGCTGACGGACCGCCCGGTGGCCGGGGTAGGCGGCGAGCACGTTGGCCACGATCACCGCCACCGGCGCGACCAGCAGCAGGACGAGCACCGCGAGCGGGGGCACGTACTGGACCGGCGTGCGCTCGGCCACGACCCGCCACAGGGTGCGGGCGAGGGCGATGCCCAGCGGCACGCCGAAGACCAGCCCGACAGCGGCCAGCGTGGTCGCCTGCCAGGCGACCGTGGCACGGACTTGCGGGCGGGTCAGCCCCAGGGCACGCAGCACGGCCATGTCGTGCCGGCGCCGGTGGACGGCCGTGGCCAGCGCATGGCCGACGGCACCGATCGCCAGCAGGGCGAGGAACACGCCCAGCAGGGTCGGCAGGCTGCGTACCGTCTTCAGATTCTCCACGTCGGCCGGTGACGTGGGGATCTCCAGCTCCAGGGGGCTCTTGCTCTTCAGCGCGGCAACAGTCGCCTTGGGATCCGCCCCGCCCTGGAATCGCACGAGGAACAGATGGAACTTGAAGTACCCGCCGGGATACAGCTGGGACATCGTGCGATGGGTCAGCCACGCGCCTTCGTCGTAGGCGGTATGCGGCCCCGGAGGGACGAAGGTGATCCCGGAGACCCGCAGGGTGCGCGTCCGCTCGCCCCTGACCTGCAGCCGTTGGCCCGGCTTGGCGTGCAGATCGCGCGCGGTCCGTGGCCCGAGGGCGATCTCGTCGTCGGCCCGCGGCTCCCGGCCGTCGAGGGACACCGTGGGCACGCCACCCTTGATGGGGTTCAGCTCCCAGGCTTCCGTCGAGGTGCCACCGATGCTGACGGGCACCAGTCGCGAGTCGTTGATGCCGGCGACCTGCGGTTGCGCCGCTAATCCGGTCAATTTCGAGCGAGCTTCGGCCGGTGAGGGGAGGTCCTGCCCGTTGGAGCCGAGGAAACCGCCGGCCTGATAGGTCTGGCCATAGCGTTCCGGCGTGTGCACCGCGTCGGTCAGCCCGGCGTGGAAGGTCGTCGCCGCGACGACTCCCAGCACGCCGGCGATGGCACCGACCAGGGCCGGCCGGACCGGGATCGCGGTCCGCCCCCGACCGGGCTCCAGCGCGAGCCGGGTGCCCAGCGTCAGGGGCACCGGCAGGCCCAGCCGGCTGGCCAGCGCGGCCACCGACGACCGGTGGGCCGCGACTCCGACTGACCGGTGGCCCAGGGCGCCCATTGCGGAGACGTAGGAGATCAGCAGGACGACAGCGACGAGCACGGCGGCGCCGGGGAGCAGCACCGCCCAGTCGGCGTGCCGGCCGGGGTCGGGCTCGACGTGCGCGCCGACGCCGATCGGGAACAGCGACGATCCCGCGACCGCGGCCGCGACCGCCACTGCGGCGGCACCGACGGAGGCCAGGGCGGGGCCGCCGAGCGCCGCCATCACCGCCTCCTGGCGGGTCAGCCCGAGGGCCCGCAGCACGTCGAGGTCGACGACGGCCGACGCGGCGTACCGTACGATCGCCTGGCCGACGATCAGCAGGGCGGCAATCGCCGCCACGAGCCCGAAGACGAGCAGGGCGTTGCGTTCGAAGGACGTGGCGTTCGTGACGTGCTGGCCGGCCTCCGGGAGGTTGACGACGTCGAGTTTCTTGCCGGGGTTCAGCCGCGCGAGGTCGGCGCGGAAGCGGGGCAGATCCGCCGTGCCGCCCCGCAGCCGCACGAGTGAGTTGACGATCTCCTTGCTGGGGTCGGTGCCGATCATCTCGGTGCGATACCGCTGGTAGAAGGCGTGCGTGGGGAGGAGGCCGGCCTCTTCACCACCGCCGAACTCGAACACCCAGGGGATGCGGCCCGTCCCGACGATGCGAAGGGATTGTGTGGGCCCCTTGGCGGCGCTGAGCGCTGGCGGGGCGTCAGCCTCCAGGGCGGCGTCCACCTGCGCAGGGGTGAACAGCCGGGCCGTCACCGTGTCGCCGAGCTTCTTGTGGTACTTGGTCAGAAAGGCCCCCGTGACGACGGCCTCGTCGACCCGCGAGTTGTCGAACAGCCGCCCGGTCAGGACGACCGGCCGCTCGATCCTGGTGTAGAAGTCGGCGTTCGCGCTCGGGAAGGAGGCGTCGTTCGGGTCGATGCCTTCGATGCCGTAGACCGCCTGCAGGGAGAACTCGCCGAGGGCTTCCACCTCGGGGAGAGCCCTGACCTTGGCCCAGTCGAAGCCGGGCTGGTTGGGCAGCACGATGGCTGTCGCGGGCAGGGTGACCGCCTGGAGGCGGTGCAGCGCGCTGCCGTTGCGCCTGGCTCCGGCGCAGACCGCCAGCACCAGGCCGCCGGAGAGTGCGAGCAGCAGGCTGAGGGCGACCAGCGACTGCCCCCGCCGGCGCAGGTCGAGCCGGAGCCAGGCCAGCACAGCTCTCATGTCGCTGCCACCGCCGTGTCGCTGGCCAGCCGCCCGTCATGAAGCCGCACCACTCTCGCGGCACCTGTTGCGACGTCCTCAGAGTGCGTGACCATCAGGATGGTCTGGCCGTCGGCGTGCAGCCGGCGGAAGAGCTCGAGCACCTCCTGGCCGCCTTCGGAGTCCAGCGCCCCGGTCGGCTCGTCGGCCAGCAGCAGTGACGGCTCGTTGACCAGCGCGCGGGCGATGGCCAGCCGCTGCCGCTGCCCGCCGGAGAGCACCGCGGGCACGGCGCCGGCCTTGTCGGCCAGCCCGAGCAGGTCCAGCAGGTCCCTGGCCCGGGTCTCCGCCGCACGCCGGCGCATCCCCGCGATGACGGCCGGCAGCACGATGTTGTCGAGGGCGGTGGTGCCCTCGATGAGGTTGAAGAACTGGAACACGATGCCGATGTGGCGGCGGCGGAAGCGGGCCAGCCAGTTCTCGTCGCGCCCGGTGACGGTCTCGCCGTCGACCGCGATCGAGCCCTCGTCGACGACGTCGAGGCCGGCGATCACGTTGAGCAGGGTCGACTTGCCGCACCCCGAGGGCCCCATGATCGCGGCGAACTCCCCCCGGTCGAGATCCATGTCCAGGCCGCGCAGAGCGCGTACCGGCGCGAGCTCGGCCTGAAACGTCTTTCGTACGCCACGCACGACTAGGAGTGGTTCGCTCATCGTCCCTGCTCCTGTCCGGTCAGCCGGAACGCCTCGACCGCCGCGACTCGGCCCTTGACGTGCTGCTCGCCCAACGGCTCGAAGCACCAGCCGGTCGCCAGCTCGACGGTGCCGGCGCTGGCCACCGTGGTTCCGGCCGGCCGGGCGAGGTCCTGCAGCCGCTGAGCGAGGTTGACCGTGTCGCCCACGAGGGTGTACTCCACCCGCTCCTCGCTCCCGAGCAGCGCCGCGGCGACCTCACCGGTCGACAGACCGATTCCGAGGCCGAAGGCTTCCAGCCCTTCAGCTGCCCACTGCCCGTCCAGGGTCGCCTGCCGCCCGTGCATGGCGATCGCGGCGGCCGCGCTCCGGGCCGCGTGGTCCCCCTGCGGGAACGGCGCCCCGAACACCGCCATCACGGCGTCACCGACGTACTGCATCACGGTCCCTCCCTGCTCAAGGATGGCCGCATTCATCTCGCGGCGGTGGGCGTTTAGCTGACG
Organism: Mycobacteriales bacterium; assembly: GCA_038276285.1. Lineage (GTDB taxonomy): Bacteria > Actinomycetota > Actinomycetes > Mycobacteriales > QHCA01 > QHCA01. Next base: position 13,405 of record JBBPZR010000118.1, read on the forward strand.
CGCCAGTACGGAAACGTCCGTCCGCTCGGCGATGCCGGAGTAACCGCGTACGTCGGACATCAGGACGGTCACGACCATGCGCTCCGTGCGCGCGGCGGCGCCCTTGTCCTGGCGCAGCTTGTCGGCGAGCCCGCTGGGCAGCAGACGGCTCAGCGTCTCGCCCTGTTCCTCGCGCTCCACGATGGCGGCGTGCAGCCGCTTGAGGCTGCGCAGCGCACCGGCCCGGCCGGCGCTGGCATCCGTGGCCAGGTGCAGGAACAGCGCATCGACCCGCGCGTCGACCGACTCGGCGGAGGTACCCGTGGCCGCCGCGATCGCCTTCGCCGGTCGCCCTTCGGCGATGAGTTGCAGCAGGGCTTCCTCGTCCGCGGAGAGCCCGTCGGCGGGCCGGGCCGGGGCGATCAGCGCCTGGACGATCTCCGGATCGAGCATCGATCCACCGGCCGCCACCTGGTGCACCGCCCGGACCAGTCGGTTGCCGTCCGCCACCCGCTCCTTGAGCAGGTACGCGAAACCGGCGGGTCCCTCGGCGAGCAGCGCCACGGCGTACTCCGGGTCGTCGTACTGCGACAGCACGACGATGCCGGTGCCGGGATGGCGAGCCCGGACCTGCTTCGAGGCGGCGATCCCCTCGTCGGTGAACGACGGCGGCATCCGGATGTCGGTGACGATCACGTCGGGCTGGTGCTCGTCGGCTCCGGCGATGACACCGTCGTAGTCCTCCGCGACCCCGACGACCACCAGGTCGCGCTGCGCGCCCAGCAGGGCGCGGACCCCCTCGCGTACCAGCACGTTGTCGTCGGCCAGCAAGACCCGGAGGCGATCGGTACGAACGCCGGTCGGCAGCGTGCGGTCGGTCACTGCGGGGTTCACAGGGACCATCGAACGCGCAGTCGGCAGCGACAGCCAGGGCACTGGCACGGATTCCCCCGGGGTGCTGGCATACCCCGCAAACGCCCATTTCGGGGCGTCGCGGCTCTTCACGGACTTGTCATCTGCCCGTCACTCGGAGGTCGGCCATCGGCTCACCAGGGCTGTGAGCCTCGTTTCCCCCAGGCCGGCCGAGGAGCGCGAGGGAGTGACATGACGTCGAACCGCGAGACGCCATGACGCAGGCCCAGCCTGACCTCGTTTCCAAGTTCTTCGGCCTGTTCGACCCGGGCGGTGACCCGGACGCCATACGGCGCTCCGCGGCGGCCTGTCGCAAGCACTCCGCGGACCTGACCGGGGTGGTCACCGCACTCGATCCGGTCGCCGCCGACCTGAGCCACAACTGGTCTGGCGCTGCAGGCACCGGGTTTCAGAAGAACTGGGAGCCCTTTCGCGCCCGCGTCGCGGACTACATCGCCAGGCCCAGGTGCAGGCGCGAAATTGTGCGATCGCCGCCGCCGCCACGCTGGTTGTCGGCGCCGCGCTCACGTTCTTCACCCTTGGTGTCTCCGACGTCGTGGCAGCCGGCGCGGCCGAGGCGGAGGTCAGCGGGATGGCGCTGTTCACCCTGCGCCTGGCGGCCCTGCTGGCCGGAGAGGGCGAGGCGATGGCTGCTCTCTGGAGCGCGCTGGCGGCCACGGCCGGCAGGTTCGCCCTCGGTGCCGGGTTCTCCCTCGCCGCCGAGATCGCCGTGAAGGCAATGCACGGTCAGAACGTGCTCGATCCGGCGAACTACACGGCCAACGACGCGACGCGCGTGCTGATCGACGGTGTCTTCACGGCAGAACTCGGATCTGTTGCCGACATCGGCAAGGTCGGCGCCGCCTCGACGCACATCCCTATCTCGGGGCTGGTGCGGCCGGCGCCTTGCGCAGCGGGGCGAGCAGCGCTCTCGGGCAGTTCTGGCTCGGGGGCAAGTCGTTGGACGATCTCACGGCCTGGGAGACCGTGGCCGCAAGCACCGGCGTCGGGGGTGCCTCCGGCGTCGCCGTGCAGGGGCTCTTCGACGGCGTCAGCAGGCTGGGCGGCCCGTCTTTCCTCGGAGAACCGAACGCCAACCTCGGCAACATCGTCAGAGGTGCCACCGGCTTGCCGTCCGGCGGGATCAACTACGCCCTCAATTTTCCCCGCCCCATCCTTCCGCCGACCGAGTCCACGGCCGCGATCCCAGCGGGAGACTGGGACTGGCCGCTCCCCCGAGTGCCGCACCTCCAGCCCCCACCACGCCGGATCGGCGGCGGCACGCACACCGTTGCCCCGGGCGACTCGCTGTGGCAGATCGCCGCCACTCGCCTCGGCGACCCCACCCTCTGGCCCAAGATCTGGGCGGCCAACCCGCACATCGCCCATCCCGATCACATCGAGCCCGGCGACATCGTCGTCATCCCGACCTTGCGGCGACCGGCAATAGCCGGCTGATCGCCAGCGCGGCGGCGCCAAGCATTGGGCCGCTCGTCACCCGCACGTCACGCGGCGGTAGCCGTCCGAGTCAGGTTGGTCGGGAAGCCTTCGGATGTGCTCGTTCTCGCCCACCGGGGCTGCCCGACCGTGACCCGACCGGAGAACACCGTGGCAGCCGTCGCGGCGGCCCTCGACGACGGCGTCGACGGGGTCGAGGTCGACGTCCGGCTCACTGCCGACGGGGTGCTCGGGTGCAGCCACGACGCCGATCTGGCCCGGCTGGGCGGCACGCCCCTCGTCGTCGCCAGGAGCACCGCGCGCGACCTGCGCCGGCTGCCGCTCGGGGGCGGGCACCCGACGGCGACTCTCGCCGAGGTGCTGGCCGCTACCCGGGCTCGCGGGCGGCGCCGGGTCGTCGTCGAGGCGAAGCCCACGGGAGACGAGGAACTCTCCGTACGCACGGCCGAAGCCCTGGCCGGCCTGCTGACCGGGGCGGCCGGGGGGCTCGACGTGACGGTGTCGTCGTTCGATCCGGTGCTGCTCGGGCTTCTCCGTGCGGAGCTGATCGGTACGCAGGTCCGCAGCGCTCTGGTCGGCAACCCGTCGGCGCGGATCACGACCGTGTTGCGCGGCGTCCTCGACGGCGGCCACGACGAGCTGCACGCACATCTGTCGAGCCTGCGGGCCGATCCGGACGCGGTCTTCGTGGCTCGCCGCCTGGGGGTGTCCGTCACCTGCTGGACGGTGAACCGCCGGGCGGATGCCGCCCTGATGCGCCTGCTGGGCGTCGAGGCGGTGATCACCGATCGGCCCTGGGTCGTATTCGAACCGGTGACAGCTGGCCGACGCGGGTAGCTTCAACCGGTGACCGGGAGCCACCTCGAGGTCGAAGACAAGTACGACGTCGTGCCATCGTTTCGGCTGCCGTCGCTCGACGGGCTGCCGGGAGTGTGCCGCACCGGGCCCCCGGTGATGCTGTCGCTGCAGGCGACCTATTGCGACACTGCGGGGCTGCGGCTGGCGCGCCGGGGCATCACGCTGCGGCACCGGACCGGCGGAGATGACGACGGCTGGCACCTCAAGCTGCCGGTCACTGCGGGTGGGCGCACCGAGGTGCACCACCCGCTGGGCCGGTCGCGGCGAGCGAACCCACCGGTGCCTGCGGCTCTGCAGCGGCTGGTGCGCGCCTACGTCCGCGATGCCGAGGTGGGGCCGGTGGCCCGGCTGAAGACCGAGCGCGCGGTATGCCGGCTCTACGGCCCGGATGACGTTGCCCTGGCAGACGTCGCAGACGATCACGTCACCGGTCAGGCACTCGGCGCGGAGGTGACGGTGAGCGTCTGGCGGGAGATAGAGGTCGAGCTGATCGACGGCGACCGCGACCTGCTGGCCGTGGTCGGCGCCGAGCTCGGGGCGGCCGGCGCTCAACCGGCTGCGAGTGCCTCGAAGCTCGCCCGCACGCTCAGCGACCGTCTGCCGGAAGCGGCACCCGATGCTCTAGCGCCCGCTCGGCTGGACACCGCCGGCGCGGTCGTTCATGCCTACCTCGCCGAGCACGTCTCGGAGCTCCTGGCTGTCGATGTCGGGGTACGCGACGACCTGCCCGACGCCGTGCACCAGATGCGGGTGGCAACCCGGCGCCTGCGCAGCGCGCTCGCGACCTATCGCCCGTTGTTCGAGCGCGACACGACCGAGCCGGTGCGCGAGGAGTTGAAGTGGCTCGGCGGGATCCTCGGCGACGTGCGTGACTCCGAGGTCATGCAGCACCGGCTGCTCGCCAGCCTCGATGAGGTGCCCGGAGACCTCGTGCTCGGACCGGTGCGGGCGCGGGTCCGGCGCGAGCTTCGGGAGCAATACCGGCAGGGGCGGCAGGACATGATCGCGGAGCTGAACGGCGGCCGCTATTTCCGGCTACTGGACGACCTCGACGGCCTGGTCGACGCGCCTCCCTTCACCGATCAGGCCGGCGACGACCCCCACCAGGTGGTGGTGCACCGCATCGCCAGGGAGTGGAAGCGGGTGCGGACCCGGCAGGCTGCGGCGGAGTCGGCTGCAACGGCCACCGGGCGCGACCTGGCGCTGCACGAGACCCGCAGGGCGGCCAAGCGGGCGCGCTACGCCGCCGAGGTGGCGGTGCCGGTCGCGGGTGCGCACGCCGAGCGGTACGTGCGGCGGATGCAGAAACTCCAGACCGGGCTGGGTAGCTACCAGGACAGCGTCGTGGCACGCCAGGTGCTCCGCGCGATGGGAGCGCGGGCCTACCTCGCCGGGGAGAACGGCTTCACCTTCGGCCTGCTGCACGGGCTCGAGCACGTCCGCGCCGAGGAGGCCCGCGGCCGGTATATCCGGGCCTGGGCCAAGGCGTCTCAACCGCGGCTGCATCGCTGGCTGCGGTGACGGGTGCCTGGCGAACCCGGTCGGGTTTGGTTGCAGTGGTGGGCCTATCGGGTGCGCCGGATAGGACCACGAGTGCAAGCAAACGCCGGCCGCGGCTGAGGCGGCCTGCTCAGGGCTCGAACTTGTAACCCAGGCCGCGGATCGTGACGAGGTGCCGGGGGGTTGACGGGTCGCCCTCCACCTTGGTGCGCAGCCGCTTCACATGCGCGTTGAGTGTCTTGGTGTCGCCGAAATAATCACTGCCCCACACCCGCGAGATGATCTGGTCGCGGGTGAGAACCCGCCCCGCGTTGCGTACCAGCAACTCGAGCAGCTCGAACTCCTTGAGCGGCAGGGCAATCTGCCGGCCCGACACCGTGACGACGTGGCGGTCGACATCGATGCGCACCGGCCCGGCCTCGACCACCGCCGGCGCCGAGTCGGCGGCGTCACTGCGCCGCCGGAGGACCGCTCGGATCCGGGCCACCAACTCCCGGCCCGAGAAGGGCTTCGTGACGTAGTCGTCGGCGCCAAGCTCCAGGCCCACCACCTTGTCGACCTCGCTGTCGCGGGCCGTGAGCATGATGACCGGCACGTCGCTGCGGGCCCGGAGCTGGCGGCAGACCTCGGTGCCCGGCAGGCCGGGCAACATCAGATCCAGCAGCACCAGGTCGGCACCGCGCCGCTCAAACTCGTCAATACCGGCCGGCCCGGTCGTGGCGATGGCGACCTCGAAACCCTCCCGCGTCAGCATGTACTCCAGGCTCCCCGAGAACGATTCCTCATCCTCGATGACCAGGAGCCGCGTCATGCCGTCTCCGCCGCGCTAGCCGCCGGACTAGCCGCCGCTTGACCCGTCGCGTGGATCGTCCGCGGCGGCGGTGTGGGCAGATGCAGGGTGAAGGTCGAGCCGGTACCCGGCTGGCTCCAGACGGTCACCCGGCCGCCGGAGTTCTCCACGGCGTGCTTGACGATCGCCAGCCCGAGCCCGGTCCCGCCGGTACGCCGGGACCGGGCCGGGTCAGCCCGGTAGAACCGCTCGAAGATCCGGTCGAGGTCACTGGTGGCGATGCCGATGCCCTGGTCGGTCACCGAGATCTCCACCTCTTCGGCGCCGCCGTTGCCGGTCGCTCGCGCCGCGACCGCGACCCGAGATCCGCGCGAGGAGTACATCAGCGCGTTGTCAAGCAGGTTCACCACCGCCGTGGACAGCGAGCGCTCGTCGCCCCACACCGACAGCTCGGTGCAATCGCCGACCACCATGTCGATGCCGGCCGCACCCGCTGTCACCCGTATCCGCTCGACCGCGTCATGCAGCAGTCGCCCGACCGACAGGGCGGCGGGCTCGGGCAGCGGCTCGCCACCCTGCAGCCGGGACAGGTCGAGCAGGTCGCGGACCAGTTCGGAGAGCCGACCGGCTTCGTAGACGATCCGGTCGGCGAAGCGCCGTGCGGTGGCCGGGTCGTCGGCCGCGTCGCGGACTGCCTCAGCGAGCAGCAGCAGACCGCCCACCGGCGTCTTCAGCTCATGTGAGACGCTCGCGACGAAGTCGCGGCGGACCGCCTCGACCCGCCGGGCCTCGGTGAGGTCACGCAGGAGCAGGACGACACTCTGCGTACCTGGTACGGGCGTCACGGTCGCACTGATCGGACGGGTGCCGGTGCCCCACGGGAGTTCGACGTCCTCCTCGACGCGGGTGAGGTCGTGCCTCGCCGTACGGACGAGCCGCAGCAGCTGAGGGCTGAACAGCGTCGTCCCTCGTACGACCCGAAGCGCGGTGGCCGCCTCGTTGGCGAGAACGACGTCGTAGCCGTCGAGCAGCACGATCCCGGAGTCGAGAGCGGCGGCAACCGTCTCCAGAACGGGCGCTATGTCGGCGTGCTCGCCGGTCGACGGGCTAGCCGCTGCCGGATGGTGTCCGCGGCGGGCGAACGGGCGTAACACGTCGTCAGGCTACCGGGCAACGCTGCGAGGGCCGCGCCAGTCGCGCCTGGTCGCCAACGCGTCGCCGGTTGTTCACCTCCCGGCTAGCTGGGGATAGCGCGCCGGTATCCTCGACTTGCGTTGCTGGCTAACGCAAGATCCATCATGGGCCATCACGGGCGATCGGAAGGCCAGCGGAGGGGACGACTTGGTGCGCGACGACTATCACCACGAGCTCGACGAGATCACGAACCTCCTCGTCGAAATGACCCGCATGGTGTCGAGTGCCATGCAGCGCGCGAGCACCGCGCTGCTCGACGCCGACTTGGCGCTGGCCGAAACGGTCATCGAGGGCGACCAGGTGATCGACGCGATCTATCACGACATCGAGAAGCGCAGCTTCGAGTTGCTCGCGCGACAGCAGCCGGTAGCAAGCGACCTCCGGATCATCGTCACGAGCCTGCGCATGGTTGCCGATCTCGAGCGCTCGGGCGATCTGGCACTCAACCTGGGCAAACTGACCCGCCGGCGCTACCCCGAATGTGCCATTCCGGTCGAGATGCGCCTGGCGATCCTCGAGATGGCCCAGGTCGCTGAGCGGATCGTGACCAAGGCCGGCACGGTCATCGCCACGAGGGACGTCGATCAGGCCAGGGAGCTCGAGCGCGACGACGACGTGATGGACGACCTGCATCGCCAGCTATTCACGGTGATGCTCGACGACGACTGGGGTCACGGCGTCGAGGCGGCCATCGATATCGCACTGGCCGGGCGCTACTACGAGCGCTTCGCCGACCACGCCGTGTCGGTGGCTCGACGAGTGGTCTATCTGGTCACAGGTGAGCGGGACGACGCCGGGGGGGCCGCCTAGCCGCACCAGCGGCACGTTCGACCGGCGGCCATCCAGCGTTCACCCTCCGTTCACCTCCACCACGCCGCCGGACCACTTGCGGTGTTTAGCGTCCGCATTCATGAAACCAATGACACGAGCAGTGCTGGCCTGCCTGGCGGGTCTCAGCTTGGCCGCCGTGGCGGCCTGCGGCAGCGACAACGGTGCCAAGAAGACGACGGCTACGAAGAAGGTCGACTGCGCCAAGGGCGAGATCGCGGGTGCCGGGTCGACCTTCCAGCAGAACATGCAGCAGCAGTGGCTCACCGACTACGCCGCCAAGTGTGCCGGCGCGAAGATCAACTACCAGGGCACCGGCTCGGGTGCGGGCATCGAGCAGTTCGGCAGCGGCACGATCGACTTCGCCGGTTCGGACGTCACCATGAAGCCCGACGAGCAGTCGAAGGCCGACGCCACCTGCGGGAGCAAGGCGGTCCACGTTCCGGTCACGGCCGGTGGCGTCGCGATCATGTACAACGTCAAGGGCCTCACGTCGCTCAACCTCTCGGCCAAGGTGCTGGCGGACATCTTCCAGGGCACGATCAAGAAGTGGGACGACCCGGCGATCGCCGCCGACAACTCGGGGTCGCTGCCCAGCACGCCCATCGCGGCCTACCACCGGTCGGATGGGTCCGGCACGACCAAGGTCTTCTCCGGTTTCGAGGACGCCAACTCCGGTGGTGCCTGGAAGCTCGGAGTGGACAAGCAGCTGAACTGGCCCGGCGGCCAGGCGGCCAAGGGCTCCGACGGCGTGACGGCCGGTGTCAAGCAGACCGACGGCGCCATCACCTACGTCGAGGTGTCCTTCGCCAAGGCCAACAGCCTGCCGACCGCCAAGGTCAAGGGCGCCGGCTCCGACTTCCTCGATCTCACCGGTGAGACGGTGAGCAAGTTCCTGGCCGCGTCCTTCAAGATCACCGGCGCCGGCAACGACCTCGGCGGCAAGCTCGACTTCGCCGGCACTGTCGGCTACCCCATCTCGACGGTGTCCTACGTCATCGTCTGTGAGAAGTACAAGGATGCCGCCAAGGGCAAGCTGGTCAAGGCCTACCTCTCCTATGCCGTGGGCGACGGGCAGTCCGCCGCCGACAAACTCGGCTACGCACGGCTGCCCAGCGCGATCGGCGACCGGGCAAAGACCGCCGCCAAGGCATTGGCCTGACCCCGGCCAGATGGACCGGCCCGCCCGCCTCCAGCCGGCGGGCAGGTCTCGGGTCTGCCGCGGATGAGTCGAGAGAGGACGGCAGGTGAGCAGCGCCCTCACCACCCGTGACCCGGTCTCCGTGGGCCGATCCAGGCGCGGCGACGCCATCTTCCGCGGCGTCACCCTGGCCGCCGGCTTCTTCACCCTCGCCATTCTCGCCGGAATCGCGATCTTCCTCATCGTGCGTGCGGTCCCGGCGATCGCTCAGGACAAGGGCAGCTTCTTCAGCACGAAGACATGGGACCCGGACGGCAGCAAGGTCTTCGGCATCGCCGCGTTGGGATTCGGAACGGTGCTGTCCAGCCTGCTCGCCCTGGTCATCGCCGTACCCATCTCACTGGGTGTCGCGCTCTTCATCGTGGAGTACGCACCGCGGCGACTGGCCCGCCCGCTCGGCTACACCGTCGACATGCTGGCGGCGGTGCCGTCGGTGGTCTACGGACTCTGGGCGGTGTATTTCCTGCTCAAAAAAATGATCCCGCTGCAGCGGTTCCTGGCCGAGCAGCTGGGCTGGATCCCGCTCTTCGCCGATCCCGATGGCAAGGCGTCCCGCTACAGCCAGTCGATCTTCGCCGCCTCCGTCATCCTCGCGATCATGATCATCCCGATCATCGCCGCCGTGTCGCGCGACATCCTCTCCCAGGCCGACCCGTCGCAGCGCGAAGCGGCGCTGGCACTGGGTGCCACCAAGTGGGAGATGATCAGGACCGCGGTGCTGCCGCCGAGCCGGCCGGGCATCACCGGCGCGATCATGCTGGGCCTGGGCCGCGCGCTCGGCGAGACCATCGCCGTGGCGCTCGTCATCGGGGCCACATTCGACGTCAGCTGGCGCATCCTCGTACCTGGCGGCAACACGATCGCGGCTAACATCGCCAACCGGTTCGGCGAGTCCGGGAGCCTTGGCCGGTCGGCGCTCATCGCCAGCGGCCTGGTGCTCTTTGCGATAACCTTGGTGGTCAACCTGGCCGCCCGGGCGATCATCTACCGGGGCGGCGCCGTGGAGCGGAGCGCGGCCGTATGACCGCGACGGCCACCTCCACCGCGGCAAGGCCAGTTGCGGCTCAGCTGCACGCACGGCGGTTGTCGCGCCCGGCAGCCCTCGCCGGCGGTGTGGCGGCGATAGCGGTCACCGCGGGCCTCTTCGCGATCACGCCACTGGCCGGCCGGGCCGAGTTCATCCTGGTCGCGGGGCTCGCCGTACTCACCGCGATCACGGGCCTGAGCTGGCGGGTCGAAGGCCGCCGTCGAGCCGTCGACCGCCTGGTCACCACGGCCGCAGCGACGGCCCTGCTCCTCGCGCTCCTGCCGCTCGGCGGCGTGCTCGCCTACACGCTCAGCCGTGGGCTCAAGCGGCTCTCACCCGGCTTCCTCACCCACTCGATGGCCGGCATCGGCCCGCTCGACGGCGGCGGCGGTGCCTACCACGCCATGATCGGCACCCTCGAGCAGGTCGGCCTGGCCACCCTGATCGCGGTCCCCCTCGGCCTGCTGGTCGCCATTTACGTCACCGAGTACGGCCAGGGCCGGCTGGCGACCACCCTGCGCTTCTTCGTCGACGTGATGACCGGCGTCCCGTCGATCGTGGCCGGGCTGTTCGTCTTCGCCTTCTGGGTGCTCGCGCTGCACCGCGGCTTCTCCGGAATTGCCGCCGCCCTGTCCCTGGCGATCCTCATGCTGCCGGTCATCGTCCGCACCAGCGAGGAAATGATCCGGCTGGTGCCCAATACCTTGCGAGAAGCGAGCTATGCGCTCGGGGTGCCCAAGTGGCGCACCATCATCTCGATCATCCTGCCCACGGCGCTCACCGGGATCACCACCGGCGTGCTGCTGGCGATCGCGCGGGTCACCGGCGAGACCGCCCCGCTGCTCCTGACGGCGTCCGGGAACATCTTCATCCACACCAACCCGTTCTCGGGGCCGCAGAGTGCGCTGCCGTTGTTCGTGTTCCAGCAGACCCAGTCGGCGTTCGACGTCGCGATTGACAGGGCCTGGGCCGGCGCGCTTACGCTCATCCTGTTCGTAGTGGTGCTGTACGTCGCCGCCCGGCTCCTGACCCGTCGCAACACCCTGGCCCGGAGGTAGGACCGAACGCATGGCCAAGCGCATCGAAACGATCCAGTTGTCGTGCTTCTACGGCGCCACCAAGGCCGTCGACAGCGTCTCGCTGGTCATCGAGCCGAAGACGGTCACCGCGCTGATCGGGCCGTCCGGCTGCGGCAAGTCGACCCTGCTGCGTTCTTTCAACCGGCTGCACGAGGTCATCCCCAAGGCCCGGGTCGAGGGCAAGGTCCTCCTCGACGACGCCGACATCTACGCCCCCGACGTCGATCCGGTGTCCGTACGCCGGACCATCGGCATGGTCTTCCAACGACCCAACCCGTTCCCCACCATGTCGATCTTCGACAATGTCGCCTCCGGGCTCCGGCTCAACGCCGTACGCAAGAAGGCCGACCTCGAGACGGCGGTCGAGCGGTCCTTGAAGGCGGCGAACCTGTGGACCGAGGTCAAGGACCGGCTGGGCAAGCCGGGTGCCGGGCTCTCCGGTGGGCAGCAGCAGCGACTGTGCATCGCCCGCGCGGTCGCGGTCGAGCCCGAGGTGCTGCTCATGGACGAGCCGTGCAGCTCGCTCGACCCGATCTCGACGCTGGCCATCGAGGACCTGATGAGCGACCTCAAGGACAGCTACACGATCGTCATCGTCACGCACAACATGCAGCAGGCGGCCCGGGTCAGCGCGACCACGGCATTCTTGACCCAGCGTGGTCCCGGCCAACCCGGCTATCTGGTCGAGGTCGACGCGACGAGCAAGATCTTCACGAATCCCTCCGAGAAGCGCACCGAGGACTACATCACCGGCCGCTTCGGCTGAGCCCAGTCGCCGGCGGCGACGCCCAACTCGGCGAGCAACCCGCGGACCCGACGGTCGATGTCGTCGACGATCCCCCGAACCGTCTCGATCTGCTGGTCCTTGGGGTCGGCGACCTGCCAGTCAACGTAGCTCTTGCCGGGTAAGACCGGACAGGTCTCGCCGCAGCCCATGGTGACGACGACGTCGCAGCCCTCGACCACGTCGTACGCGAGCATGGTGGGAGATTCGTTGTCGGTGGACAGGCCGCGCTCGGCGAGTACGGCGGCGACCACGGGGTTGACGGCCGACCCTGGCTCGGAGCCGGCAGAGCGCACCTCGACGGCCCCGCCGGCGTAGTGCTCCGCGAGGACCTTGGCGGCTACCGACCGCCCCGAGTTGTGGATGCAGGCGAAGAGCACGACGGGCGTCATGGCGAGACGGCCGGGAAGAGCAGGCGGACCGCGCCGAGGCCGAGCGCACCGCCGACCACTTCCATGAGTACGAACACGGCCACCGAGCCCGGCGCGATGCCGGCGAAGCTGTCGGAGAACATCCGCGCGATGGTGACCGCGGGATTGGCGAAACTCGTGGAACTGGTGAACCAGTAGGCCGCGGTGATGTAGCCGCCGACCGCGACCGCAACGAACTGGCCGCGACCAGAACGCACGACACCGAAGACGATGACGACCAGGCCGAGGGTCGCAACGACCTCCCCGAGCCACCGGCCACCGCCGCTGCGCTGATGCTGCGCGATGGACACCGCGGGAAGCGCGAACATCAGGTTGGCGACGATGGCGCCGATGAGGCCGCCGGCGACCTGCGCGGCAACCAGCACGGCCGCCTCGACCGTGCTGAGCGCACCGAGGAGTCGCTCGACGAGTGTGACCACCGGATTGAAGGCGGCGGAGACCGGTTGCAGCGCCAGAATCAGGGCGGTGAGTGCCGCTCCGGTGACGAGGGAGTTCTCGAGAAGTTGCAGCCCGACGTCGTGCGGTGAGTGCCGGGCCGCGGCGATGCCGGAGCCGATCACTGCGGCGACGAGGAAGGCCGTGCCGAGCAGCTCTGCGAAGGCCCGGCGGATCACTCGCACGGGCGGCGCACCTGCTGGGCCTGCCGGGCGGCATGTGCAAGCTCGCCGATCTCTTCGGAGAGCCGGTGCAGGACCTCCGGTCGCAGGTGGTAGTAGGTGTAGCGCCCGGCCGCCTGAGCCTGCACCACGCCCGCTTCGCGCAGCGCCCGCAGGTGATTCGAGACGTTTGTCTGCCCGGCCCCGGTGAGCTCCGTGAGGTGGCACGTGCACAACTGCTCCACGGCCAGCGCCCGCACGATCGCGGCGCGCAACGGCTCGGCCAGCACCCTTAACAGAGCCTCGTCTAGCACCGGTGCCGCGCGCCTTGTGACTGTCATCGATGCATCATGCCACACTGACATCACGCTATCGTGATGTGCTCTGCTATCGGCGAAGCTTCGGCCAGTGACCGGGCAGACTTGGGGAGGTGGCCGCCAAACGCAGCGCCGGGATCCTGCTGTTCCGCCGTGTGGGCACGGGGGTCGAGGTGCTACTCGGTCACCTGGGCGGACCGTTGTGGGCAAGGCGTGATGCTGCCGCGTGGTCGGTGCCGAAAGGCGAATACGAGCGGGCCGAGCACCCGCAGGACGCCGCGCGCCGGGAGTTCCAGGAGGAGCTCGGCCTACCCGTACCAAGCGGGGATCTTGTCGAGCTCGGTGAGGTCCGGCAGTCAGGGGGCAAGCTGGTGACCGCCTGGGCTCTTGAGGGCGATCTCGACCCCGGCGACGTCATCCCCGGGACCTTCGAGATGGAGTGGCCGAAGGGGTCGGGCCAGTTGCGGCAGTTCCCGGAGATCGATCGAGTCGCATGGTTCGGCCTCGGGGCGGCCCGGGAGAAGATCGTGGCCGGCCAGCGGGCGTTCCTCGACCGCCTAGAAGCTGGTGTTGGCGACCGCGCTGGTGAGCAAGACCCCGGCGACTGAAGTCGCGAGGACGATCAGCGCGCCCGAGGTGGGTCACCTCGGCGCCGTGTTGGGAATTCGCTGGTATCGTCCTACCAATGGAGACCACGGTGGACTCGGTGGGGCGGATCGTGGTCCCCAAGCAGTTGCGGGACGCCCTCGGGCTGATCCCTGGGAGCAGAGTGGACGTGAGCCTGTACGGCGCGGGGCTGCAGATGGTCCCCACCAGCCGCACGGCACGGCTGCGGACCGTCGATGGCGCACTGGTTTCTGACTCGTCGACGATCATCACCGACGGGATTGTCTTCGGGTTGATGGATTCCACCCGGAGATGAGCCAGCTCGCCTTCGACACGAGCGCCGCTGTTCCTTTGGTGGTGCGGTCGCACGTGGCCCACGAGGCTGTCCGTCGGCACCTCAAGGGTCGTCAGGCCGTGCTCACAGCCCATTCCTTGACCGAGACCTACTCGGTGCTGACCCGGCTTCCCGGGGATGCGCGCTTGGCAGCGGCTGACGCCGCGCGGCTCATCGAGGCTAACTTCGGGCCGACGCTCGTCCCCAAACCGGCCGCTGTCGTCAATCTGCCAAGGCTGTTGGCCCCGTTAGGGATCGCCGGTGGAGCGGTGTACGACGCACTCGTTGCGCTGGCCGCGAAGGCTCGGGACGTGCCACTCGTCACTCGGGATGCTCGGGCGATCGGAACCTATGCCGCAATCGGCGTCGAGACCGAGATTATTTCGGCATGACCGGTCGAGCGCGGTCGTGAGCGGCGCTCGTCCCCGCAGCAGCGACATGTCTTGCCTGAGTATCGTTTGTGCATGTCCGAGCGTGCGGTCGACCGTTGGGTGGATGTCGAGCCCATACCTCAAATCAATAGCGACCTGGTGCCGCTCCTGGCGTCAGTCGATGCTCTGCGTTCAGCGTGGGCAGACGCGCTCATCCGGATCGATCCACACGAGTTCAGCGAGGCCCGGCAGCGGAGTTTTACGGCGCCACGCGATCGAGACCGGGATCATCGAGCGCCTGTATGACGTCGATTGGGGCGTCACCGAGGCGCTGGTTGCCGAAGGGCTGACCGCTGACGTCGCAGCGCGCGAGGGCGGCGTGGAAGAGAACACTTTGGCGATCATTCGGTCGCAGCACGAGGCTCTGGAGTTCCTCGCCGAAGCGGTGCGCGGCGGGCAAGACCTGACGCTGTACTTCATCCGGCAGCTCTATCAACTGGTCTGCCGGGAGCAATCGACCTACGAGGCCCGCGACCAGTTCGGTCGGGTCGTGCAAGCCCCTCTCCAGCAAGGTGGCTGGAAGCAGCACGTCAACCACGTGACTCGCCAAGACGGATCTCTGCTCGAGTACACGCCGCCCGAACACGTCCAGTCGCAGATGGAGCAGCTGCTGACGCTGTACGCAGACACCACTGAGGCGCATCCCGTGGTTCGGGCCGCATGGCTGCATCACCGCTTCATCCGCATACATCCATTCGAAGACGGCAACGGACGTGTTGGGAGAGCCCTCAGCCTGCTCGTGTTGCTACGCGCGCACTACGCGCCACTCGTCGTTGATCGGACAATGCGGTCCGAGTACCTGGACACATTGGACCACGCGAATCACGGTGACGTACGCCCGCTGGTCAGGCTCTTCGCTCGGCTGGAGATCGTAGCGCTGCGCTCCGAGCTGGAACGCCCTGCCGACGCCGCGATTGATGGCGGCAGCGCCCTGGACGTTGCCAAGGCCTACGCCGACCGACTGCGCACACTGCGGGACGCCGACGTCACCGAACGCGTCGACCGGGCGGAGGCACTCGCGCTGGCGCTCCACCTGCGGGTCGTTAACTATGTCGGTGAGCGCGGCAACGGAATCCGCGATCAGTTCGGAACCATCGACGAGCAATCGCGAGCCGCCGTCGTCGATGGAAGGCCCGGTGACGACCGGGCCCGCTATTGGTACGCCCAACTTGTCAGGACCGCTCGCGAGGTCGACTTCTTTACCAACCTCACCCTTGGGAGCTGGTGGACCCGCTTGCACCTCAACGTCCTGGGCTCCACGATGAGGTACGTCGTGGCGGTGCAGAGAGTGGGGCACGGAGATACCGGCGTCCTCGCCGTCACGGCCTTCGCTGAGGCCCTCCCTCCGCGTGAGGCGGAGGGAGAGGACCGTTCATTGCCCACCCCCTTGCTGAAGTCTAGCCCGAACGACAGCGTCACCCTGGTGTTCGGCGACGACCCCGACTCACGATGGGACGAGCTGCGCGCCCTAATCGACACGACGATGGCGGCGGCTGTTGCCAAGTTCGCTCAAGGACTCGGGTAACGCGTCGGCACTGGGCACAGGTCGTGTCCCGCCTCCGGTGTAAATGACGACGGACGTAGGTTCCTTCAAGAGCTACCAACTCATCGAGGGAAGGACTACGCCCGTGTCTGTACGAGTATCGCCTACCGAGAAGATCCGTGCC
>JBBPZR010000119.1:0-72154 GCA_038276285.1 Mycobacteriales bacterium
CGAGTCGGCTTCGTGACGCCCAAGGGCGCTTACGCGCAACTCGTCGAGAGCGACCTGCCGCGCGGTGTGCTCCTTGCGCGTGAGATTCGCCCGGGCGTGCAGTCGACCGGGATCGTCGTCGTGGCCGGCGTGGACTGGCAGTGGTTGCCCGCTGCGCAGGCCGGTGATCTGGCCATCGCCCGTACCGAGGGACAGGTCACCTACGTGGTGTCGGGCAGCGCCCGGCTTGACGAACTCTCATCGCTGGCCGCTTCGTTGCGCTGACCGGAGGAACGTCAGCTGACGGCGGTGGCTGACCCACCATCGGCATCGTCAGAACTCGGCGCCGCGCGGGCCAGCCGCTCACGCGCTCCGTCGAGCCACCGCTGGCAGATGGCGGCGAGGGCCTCGCCGCGTTCCCAGAGAGCCAGCGACTCCTCCAGTGACGCGCCGCCCGCCTCGAGCCGGCGGACCACCTCTGCCAGCTCGTCGCGTGCCCGCTCGTAGCCGGTGTCCGGCGCCCCGGCCACCGGCTGTGGCTGGTCGGCTGTCATTCGGATCGCCTTCCCATGTCGAGCTTCTCAGGTGACGTGCCGACCGTACGCCGGGCGACCGTTGCTGACCCGCGCGGCGAGGTCGCCGTCGGCCAGCCGGACGCGCAGGGGATCGCCTTCGGCGACCTGGGCCGGTTGCCGCACCACCTGCCCGTCGGCGCGTTGCACGACCGCGTAGCCCCGGCGGAGGGTGGCCACCGGGCTGAGCGCTGTCACCCGGGCAAGGGTGTGTTCGAGGTCGGCGGTGGCCCGGTCGAGGCCGTGCCCGAGGCAGCGCCGGGCCCGAGCGCGCAACTCGACCACCTCGGCCCGTCGGCTGTCCACGAGGGTGAACGGGCGCTCCAGGACGGGACGGCTGCGCAGGGCGTCGAGTTGGCGCTGCTCACGGTCGACGGTCGCACGGATGACCCGGCGCAACCGGCCAACCGCGACGTTCAGGCCGTTTTGTTCCTCGCCGACGTCGGGGACGACGCGTTTGCCGGCGTCGGTGGGTGTCGAGGCACGCAGGTCGGCGACGAAGTCGAGCAGAGGGGAGTCGGTCTCGTGGCCGATCGCGCTCACCACCGGAGTAAGGCAGGCCGCCACCGCGCGGCACAGCGCCTCGTCGCTGAACGTCAGCAGGTCCTCGACCGAGCCCCCGCCCCGAGTCAGCACGATGACATCGACCTCGCGGTCGGCCTCCAGCCTGCGCACCGCGTCGATAACGTCCGCGGCCGCGCCGGCGCCCTGGACCGCGACGTTGATCACCCGGAACGACACGGCCGGCCAGCGCTTTCGCGCGGTCTCGAGCACATCGCGCTCCGCCGCGCTGGCTCGCCCGGTGACCAGGCCGACGCACCGCGGCAGGAAGGGCAGCGGCCGCTTGCGCTCGGCGGCGAAGAGCCCCTCTGCGGCCAGCACGCCCTTGAGCCGCTCCAGTCGGGCGAGCAGCTCTCCCACGCCGACCAGGCGGATCTCGCTGGCCCGCAGGTGCAGCGAGCCGCGGGTGGCGTGGAACTCGACCCGGGCCCGGACGACGATCCGGGCGCCCTCCGCCAGGGGCGACGGGCCCGCGCCCGCGCCGGCGTACACCGCGCGCGGGCAGGTCACCGACATCGACACCGCGGCGGCGGGATCTCTCAATGTCAGGTAGACCGTGGGCAGGCCGGGGCGAACCGAGATCTGGGCGACCTGACCCTCGACCCACACCTCGCCCAGCTTGGCGACCCAGCCGGCGATCTTCTGGGCGACCGTGCGCACCGGCCACGGGTGCTCCGCGCTGGTCGTGGGCTGGCTCACGATGGTCCAGCCTAGGCCGAGCCACCCGGTACCCTGGAGTCATGACCGTCGATCCCAAGCGCGTGCTGCTGGCCCGCCCCCGCGGCTACTGCGCGGGCGTAGACCGGGCGGTCATCACGGTCGAGAAGGCGCTGGAGTTGTACGGCGCGCCGGTCTACGTCCGCAAGCAGATCGTGCACAACCTGCACGTCGTCGAAAGCCTCGAGGCCCGCGGCGCGATCTTTGTCGAGGAGGCGGACGAGGTGCCCGAGGGCGCCCTCGTTGTCTTCTCGGCGCACGGCGTCGCGCCGGTCGTGCACGAGCAGGCCGCGCGCCGCAGCCTGCGCACCATCGACGCGACCTGCCCGCTGGTCACCAAGGTGCACGTCGAGGCCCGACGGTTCGCCGCTGACGACTGCGACATCATGCTGATCGGGCACGAGGGGCACGAGGAGGTCATCGGCACGTCCGGGGAGGCACCCGGTCATGTGCATCTCGTGGGCGGCCCGGCCGATGTCGAGGCACTGGAGGTGCGCGACCCGGCCAAGGTGGCATGGCTGTCGCAGACCACCCTGTCGGTCGACGAGACGATGCTTACGGTGGCCGCCCTGCGCCGGCGGTTTCCCGACCTGATCGATCCCCCCAGTGACGACATCTGCTACGCCACGCAGAACCGCCAGGTCGCGGTCAAGGAGATCGCCGCCCGCTGCGACGTCGTGCTGGTGGTGGGCTCTCCGAACTCCTCGAATTCGGTGCGGCTGGTCGAGGTGGCCCTGGACGCGGGGTCTCCGGTGGCGTACCTGGTCGAGAACGCCGCCGGCATCGACGAGGCTTGGCTGGCCGGTGCGAGCACGGTAGGACTGACCAGCGGGGCGTCCGTGCCGGAGATCCTGGTCGACGAAGTGCTGGCCTGGCTCGCCGCACGCGGCTTCGCCGAGGTCGACGAGGTCACCTCGGCCGAGGAGCATCTGGTCTTCGCCCTGCCACCGGAGCTTCGCCGCGATCTGCGTGCCGCCTCAGCCGGCTGAGCCCGAGCGCACCCGCTCAAGACCGTGGTCAGTCCCAGCGGCCGGCCACGTGGGCGATTCGTCGCCCCGACGCCGTGGTGGCGGTCGTCTCTGAGCAGTGGCAGGCATGGGCGTGTGGCCAGCCGAGCGGGATGGCGATGGCGAACCACACCTCCTTGCCGCTCTGGTCGCCGGTGATGCTCGCCACTCCCCAGCTGTCGGCCACGGCGTCGAGCAGATGCAGTCCCCGGCCCGAGGCCACGCTGCCGGCCGCGCCGACCACGAGAGCTGGATGGCGCGGGTCAGGGTCCTCGAAGGACGGGAGCCGGTGGCTCAGGGTGTCCAGATCGGTCACCAGGTCAGCGCGAGGGGGCCGGAGGACCGGCGGGGTCGGATCGTGGTCACGAACACCGACCTCGGCGATCCCGCCGGCGACCGTCACCGTGACGGAGATCGGTGTGCGGGCATGCAGGATGCTGTTCGTCACGAGCTCCGAAACGGCCAGCAGCAGGTCATCGCGCAGTTCGGGGAGCTCCCAGCGCTCGCACATCTCGGCGATGAAACGCCGCGCCGCCCCGGCTGATGCCGGCACCGGGGGCAGGTCGAGCGCCGTCTGGCGGCACACCGGCAACCTCCTCCTCGCGCCAGCCAATGACTGAAGGTTGTGCCCCGCAGACGCCGCATCATGCACCGGCCGGTGCATCCGTCACGTGCGCCCGCTCTGAGCCGCTCGTTGCCCGGCTGCGTCCACCGGTCGGATCAACCGCCGATCTGCCACCCCGTCAAGCGGGTCTCGCTGGCGTGTTCGGGCAGGGCGATGAGCGCGTCACTGGCTGATGCGACCAGCTCGGGGGCCTGCAGCTGGCGGGCCACCGCTTCCAGCTGCCCCGGACCGGGCAGCTCGTCATCGGTCACCCGCAGTTCGCTGAGCTTGCGGGCGGTGACCAGAACCCGGCTCTCCAATGAGGCCACCGAGTCGTTGTAGGCCTTGACGGCACTGCCCAGCTGACCGCCGAGCTTGCTCATGTGCCCGCCCATGGTGGCCAGCCGGCTGTGCAGCTCGCGGCCCAACTGGTGGACCTCGGCGGCATTCTTGGCCAGGGCCTCCTGCCGCCAGGTGTAGGCGACCGTGCGCAGCAGTGCGACCAGGGTCGCGGGCGTGGCGATCACCACGTTGCGGTCGAAGGCGTGTTCCTGCAGGCTCGGATCCTCCTCGAGAGCGGCGTTGAGGAACGCGTCGGCGGGCACGAACATCACCACGAACTCCGGTGTCGGGGCGAAATGCTCCCAGTAGGACTTGGCGCCGAGTTGGTCGATGTGCGTGCGCAGATGGCGCGCGTGCGCCCGCAGCCGCTCGGCGCGGGTCGCCTCGTCGCGGGCCTCCATGGCCTCCAGGTAGCCGACGAACGCCACCTTGGCGTCAACCACCACCTGCTTGCCCCCGGCCAGCCGCACGATCACGTCAGGGCGCAGCGGGCCGTCGGCGGTCACCACCGTCACCTGCTCGGAGAAGTCGCAGTGCTCGACCATGCCAGCCGCCTCGATCACCCGGCGCAGCTGCATCTCGCCCCAACGGCCGCGCACCTGTGGCGCGCGCAGGGCGGTGACCAGCTGGGATGTCTCGACCTTGAGCTGCTCGCTGGTCCGCCGCATGCTGCCGACCTGCTCGATCAGCCCCTGGTAGGCACCGATGCGCTCTCGCTCCACCGATTGGAGCTGTCCCTCGACCTTGGACAGCGTCTCTCGAAGGGGCTGCACCAGGGCGTCGATGGCAAGCTGCCGGCGGGCCAGGTCTCCACTGGCCTCGGTGGTGGCCTGCTTGAGCGAAGCCTCGGCGAGCTGCACGAACTGTCGGTTGTTGTGCCGGAGCGCCTCGGCGGACAGGGCGGCAAACGTCTCTTTCAGCCCGTCGATCGTCCGCTGCAACGTGACCTCATGCTGGCTGGCCGCCCGCTGGTGGTGGTCGAGGGTCGCTCCGAGGGCGGCCACCTCAATCTCGGCCTGTCGCCTGCCCTCGCAGGCCGCCGATAACTCCACCCGCACGCCCTGGCACTCGGCCCGGGCGGCGTCGCGCTGGGCGACAGTGGCCGCGGATCGGCTCAGGGCCAACATGAACCCCACGCTGAAGCCCGCTGTGAGGCCAAGCAGGGCGAACAACATCCCGGTTGCGTTCATGCCATTGATCGTGACAGCGGGGTGGGACAAAACAGCGTAGCGACACCGGCCGGCCCCCCCTGCGGGCATCTCCGCGCGCCGCGGGCCGTCCGTAGACTGGCTCGTTGTGAGCCTCACCATCGGCATCGTCGGGTTGCCCAACGTCGGCAAGTCGACGCTGTTCAACGCCCTGACAAAGAACGCCGTGCTCGCGGCCAACTATCCCTTCGCCACCATCGAGCCCAACATCGGAGTGGTCGGCGTCCCCGACGAGCGGCTTGGCGTACTCGCCAAGATGTTCGACAGTGCCAAGGTAGTGCCGGCCGCCGTGTCTTTTGTGGACATCGCGGGCATCGTGCGGGGGGCGAGCGAGGGGCAGGGGCTGGGCAACAAGTTTCTGGCCAACATCCGCGAGGCGAGCGCCGTGTGCCAGGTCATCAGGGCGTTCACCGATCCCGACGTCGTCCATGTCGAGGGCGACGTCTCGCCCAAGAGCGACATCGACACGATCAACACCGAGCTGGCGCTGGCCGACCTGCAGACGGTCGACAAGGCGCTGCCCCGATTGGAGAAGGAGGCCCGCCTGAGCAAGGAGCGCCACCCGGTCCTCGAGGCGGTTCGCGCGGCGCGGGACATCCTCGACTCCGGCCGCACACTCCATCAGGCCGGTGTGGACCCCGAGCCGTTGCGGGAGCTGACACTGCTGACGGCCAAACCCTTCCTGTACGTGTTCAACGTCGACGAGCAGCAGCTGGCCGACGATGCTTTCCTCGCCGAGATGCGGGCGCTGGTCGCGCCGGCGGAGGCGATCCTCCTCGACGCCAAGGTGGAGTCGGAGCTGATCGAACTACCCGACGCCGAGGCCCGCGAGCTCCTGGGGTCCATCGGGCAGAGCGAGCCGGGCCTGCACCAGCTGATCCGGGTGGGCTTCGCCACGCTGGGCCTGCGGACCTACCTCACCGCCGGGCCCAAGGAGGCCCGGGCGTGGACCATTCGTCGCGGCGCGCCCGCTCCTGAGGCGGCCGGAGTGATCCACACCGACTTTCAGCGCACGTTCATTAAGGCCGAGGTGGTGTCCTTCGACGACCTCGTCACTGCCGGTTCCATGGCGGCGGCACGAGCAGCCGGCCGGGTGCGCATCGAGGGCAAGGACTACGTGATGGCTGACGGCGACGTCGTCGAGTTTCGTACCGGCGCATGACCGCGGCGAGCGACCCGCCGCGGAAATGGAAGGTTCTGACCGAGCGCGGGGCCGAGGCCGTTCCCCACAGGAAGTGGCCGGCTGGCGGAAACGACCGTCGCGGGCTCGTCTCGTGACACACTGTCGCCGTCTGGCGACATCTACTAAGGGCTGCGCGACGGCTGCGGGGGATCTTGAATGCTGGGAGTGGCGGTTCGATCGCCCGGGTACGTGCCTTTAGTTAGTCGCCCCACGTGCCGATACATCCCAAGATGATGTGTCGTCATGTCCTGCGTTCCACTCTGGTCGTGCTGGCCATGGGTGGATGTCTGACGGCGCTGCCGCTGTCCGCGTACGCTGCCACGACGAGTCCGCAACTTCTGCCGGGCCTACTGCACGGACTTCTGCCGGGCCTCCCGCCCATCCCGCTGCCCACCGCGATCCCGCTTCACCTGCCGTTGCCGACCTCGATCCCGCTGCCCCTGCCGACGGTGCAGCCGGTGCCCAATCTGTCACCGTTCGTCAACGGGGTGCCGGTGCTGGGTGGGGTGGTTTCCCCTCCGTCGACACAGGTGCCGCCGCCCGGCCCCGTCCCAGGCGTACCCGGCCCCGACCCCGGCGTGCCTGGCGCCCCGGGGGTGGCTACCGGAGCTACCAGCTCGCAGCTGAACCCGAGCGGGGCTGACGGCCGAGCCGGCCCGGGCGGTTCAAGCGGCCAAGCTGGCGTCGGCGGTAACGGTTCACCCGGGCGCAAACCTCAGGCCCTGCTCACGCACGGGGGGGCGGACACCCTCTCGCGCGCGGCGGATGCTTCGGTCTTCCCGTTGCTCCTGCTCGCTCTGCTCGGTGGATTTCTGATGGTCCAGCGCTGGATCGACCGAGGGGATCCGAAGCTCGCGGCCAGTGCCGTTGGCGCCGAGCCGGACCTGAGTTTCGAGTAAGGCCGTGTCCCTCTTCCGACCGGGACCCGCAGGCGGGCGAGGCACTGAACTCTCCTTCGCCGAACGACTGGTGCAACTGCAGGTGCTCCGGGTCATTCTCGCGATCACCGTCGCGCTCATCTGCCTGACCGACCTCGGGCAACGGGCCGCCACCCGGCCGCCCCTGCTGATCGCCACTGTGGTCTACCTGCTGACCGTTCTCTGCGGTGAGGGGCTCTGGGCCCGCGCCGGATCGCGGCGCCACGCCGTGCACGGGCTCCTGCTGGGCGCCGACGGCCTCTACCTGTGCCTCGCGCTTGTGCTGAGCGGGGGTATGGTCAGCCCGCTGCGCTATCTGCTCATCCTCGATGTCGTGGCCACCAGCCTGCTCGTGTCCTTCCGGTCGGGCATTCGACTCACCCTGTGGCACTGCCTCCTGCTGCAGGCCACTTACCAACTCGCTCGTACGAACCCGCCTCACTGGTGGCGTTATCCGACGACCCCAGCCGCGTCCCGCGAGCTCATCGAGGTCTCCCTGGCACTGGTCGCGGTGGCCCTGCTGACCGCGACCGCGGCGGCCTTCAACGAGCGGTCGCTGCGGGCCAGCCGCCGCGATCTCGAGGTCCTGACCGATCTCAGTCGCGGGCTGGAGCGGGAGCGCGAGCCGCATCTGGTGGCGCAGCAACTGTGCGAGGTGCTCTTCGACGGCTACGGGTACGACCGGTCCCTGGTCGCGATTGTCGACGGCGACCGGCTGCGCGTTGTCGCGGCGCGGCGGGCCCGGCTGGTCAGCCATGTGGCCATCGACCCCCTGCTGCGCCGCGCGCTGGACGCCGACCGTCCGCTGCTGGTCCGGGCGCTCGACAAGGAGATCCCGGACGGGCTGGCCAGCGCGCTGCCCGATGGCCGCGACATCGTCCTCATGGCACTTCGCACCGACGACGGCGTCCTGGGCATCGTCGCCGCCGAGCGTGGAGCGTCCAAGCGCATGGGCCTCGAGCCGCGGGTGCTCGCGGCGCTCGAGCAGCTTGTCGCGCACACCGCGCTCGCCTGGCGCCGGGCGAGCCTGCTCGTCGAGCTGGGCCGGCTCGCCGACACCGACCTGCTGACCGGGCTGGCCAACCGCGGCGCGTTCGATCGCAGTCTCGCGATCGAGCTCGACCGCGGGGCGCGTCAGGGCACGCCGGTCGGGCTCTTGATCGCCGACATCGACCGGTTCAAGTCCATCAACGACCAGCAGGGTCATCCCGCGGGGGACGCCGTCCTGCGCGAGCTCGGAAAGCTCATGAAGGGCGACCTTCGTGGATTCGATCTGGCGGCTCGATACGGCGGTGAGGAATTCGCCGTACTGCTGCCCGGCTGCGCCCACGAAGAGCTGCGTGCCCGCGCCGAGCGGCTCCGGCTGCTGGTCAAGGGCGCCGCCTTCGCCGGCCCCCCGATCACGCTGAGCGTCGGTGCGGCCAGCTCACCACCGACCATCCTCGATGCCCGTGCGCTGGTCGCGGCCGCCGACGCCGCGTTGTACGAGGCGAAGCGCACCGGCCGGGACCGCACCGTCGTCGACCGCTCCCATGGCGACCCCCCGAGGCTGGTGACCGCCCCGCGCCGTAGGTCCGGCGACCACGATTGAGTCCGACCCGCAGGTTGGGCGCCGTCAGAGCTTGACCAGCACAATCACCGAGAGGATCAGCACGACGGGTAGCGCCGCCGTGCGAAGCACCCGGCGCGAGCGCGTCCGCTCGTACCAGGCCGGCGGGCTGGGTGTCCCGTCCAGAGCCAGACCCTGATGCCGCAGCGCGCGGTCGCGCGTCCAGTCGGGGATGAGTCGGCGCACGAGCACGACAACTCCAATGGCGCCGATCGGTAGGAAGCCGATGAGGTTCAGCCGACCGATGAGGGCCACCTGCAAGATGACCGCAAGCACGACCGCTGCCGCGAACCCCACGAGGCCGTCCTTGAGGCGTTGCCGCGGGTAACCCGCGCTGCGCACGTCTCGCAGGACCCAGGAGTGGTGCTCTGGTTCCAGCCGCCACCCCGTCGTGCGGTACAGCATAATCAGGCCAGGACTCGGTGGGACGACCAGCGGCCCCTTGACGTCTTCCGCGGCTGGGTCACCCGCGACAGCCAACCCGGCCGCGGGAGCATCGTCGGCGACCCGCCTAGGTGGCGGCGCCTGGCCCGTGACCTGGCGCATGATCGAATCGATCTGCGAGGCAAGGACGATATCGAGGTTCGTCACACCGCCCTCAGAGTGCGTCGACACGGTGAATCGGTTCTGCTGCCCTGACCGCTCGATGTCGGCGTGATGGTTCAGGGCGTCGGTGATCACCGTGAGCCTCCGGCGCACCTCGCCGTCCTGCTCCTCGCTGAGTTCGGCCGTACGGCTGAGCCTTTCCCGCCCACCCGACCAGTCCGGCAGGTTGGCGAGCGCGTCTTGGATGATCTCGTCAGCTAGCAGGGTCGCCATCAGTCCTCCTGGTGGGAGTGCCCTCCCCAGCCGGTTGACGCCTCTGGCAGAGTGCCCGGTCGTGTTGGTCATCGTAGGTGCTGCCATCCTCGACGGTGGTCGCGTACTGGCGGCACAGCGGGCCGAGCCACCGGAGTTGGCCGGTGGCTGGGAGTTTCCCGGTGGCAAGGTCGATCTCGGGGAGTCCGATGAGGCTGCGCTCGTGCGAGAGTGCCGCGAGGAATTGGCGGTCGACGTGGGGCTCGGCGAGCGGCTGGGTCCCGATATCGAACTCAACTCCGGTACGGCGATCCTGCGCGTCTGGATCGCCCGCATCCTGACCGGCGTGCCGGTCGCCGTCGAGCACGCCGCGCTGCGCTGGCTGTCGGCGGATGAGCTCTTCGACGTCGCCTGGCTACCCGCCGACCTGCCGCTGGTGCGAGTTCTTCGCGAACGGCTGCAACCGTCCGTCGAATCGTGAGTGCTCGCTCACCCTTCAGCAGACGGTCGCTCGATGCCGTTGCGGCGGAAGATCTTGTTGCCCAGCCAGACCAGTGGGTCGTACTTGGTGTCCACGACGCGCTCCTTCATCGGAATGATCGCGTTGTCGGTGATGTGGATTCCCTCAGGGCAGACCTCGGTGCAGCACTTGGTGATGTTGCACATGCCCAGGCCCGCCTGCTCCTGCGCCATCCGCTTGCGGTCGTTGGTGTCGAGCGGGTGCATGTCAAGTTCGGCGTACCGGATGAAGAAGCGCGGGCCGGCGAAAACCTCCTTGTTCGCCTCATGGTCGCGGATCACGTGGCAGACGTTCTGGCAGAGGAAGCACTCGATGCACTTGCGGAACTCCTGGCCGCGCTCGACGTCGACCTGAGCCATCCGGTAGGTGCCGTCGGCCTCGCGCGGCTTCGGTGCGAAGGCGGGGAGTTGTTTGGCCTTCTCGTAGTTGAAGGACACGTTGGTGACCAGGTCGCGGATGACGGGGAAGGCGCGCAGCGGGGTGAGGGTGACGACATCGCTTTCGGCGAAGAGATTCATCCGGGTCATGCACAACAGGCGTGGCCGGCCGTTGATCTCGGCGCTGCAGGAGCCGCACTTGCCGGCCTTGCAGTTCCAGCGCACGGCGAGGTCGCCGGCCTGGGTCGCCTGGATGCGGTGCAGCACGTCGAGGACCACCTCGCCCTCGTTGACCGGCACGGTGAAATCGACGAGACCGCCGCCCTCGACATCGCCGCGCCAGACCCGGAAGTGCGCGTCGTAGGCCATCAGCTCTTCTTCTCCTCAGGCTGCTCTGCCAACAACTCCGCCAGATCGGCCGGGATCACGAGCAGTGGTTGGCGGCTCACCGTGATCTCGTCGTCGACCTCTCTCAAGACGACGTTGACCTTGCCCCATTCGGGCTCCGCCGTCGGGAAGTCGTCGCGGGTGTGTCCGCCGCGGCTCTCCTGGCGCTCGAGGGCGGCCCGCGCTACGCACTCGGAGACACGCAGCATGTTGGAGATGTCCAGCGCCAGGTGCCAGCCGGGGTTGTACTGGCGATGGCCCTCGACCGTCAGGTGCCGGATCCGCTCCTTGAGCTCGGTGATCTTGGCCAGCGCCTGAGTCATCTCGTCGGCGGTCCGGATGATGCCGACCAGCGAGTTCATCGTCTCCTGCAGTTCCATCTGGACGGTGTACGGATTCTCGCCGCCCTCCTCCTCGAAGGGCGCGAGGGCGGCCCGCGACGCGGTGACCACGTCGTGGTCGGCCACCGACGGGCGATCGGTGCCGAGCTTGGTGGCGTACTGCGCGGCAGCCAGGCCGGCCCGCCGGCCGAACACCAGCAGGTCCGACAACGAGTTGCCGCCGAGGCGGTTGGCGCCGTGCATCCCGCCGGCGACCTCACCGGCGGCGTACAGACCCTGCACACCGGACATCTCGGTGTCGGGGTCGACCTCGACACCGCCCATCACGTAGTGGCAGGTCGGGCCGATCTCCATCGGCTCCGCGGTGATGTCGACGTCGGCGAGCTCCTTGAACTGGTGGTACATCGACGGCAGGCGCTTGCGGATGTACTCCGCTGAGCGGCGCGAGGCGATGTCGAGGAACACCCCGCCGTGCGGCGAGCCGCGGCCGGCCTTGACCTCGGAGTTGATCGCACGGGCCACCTCGTCGCGCGGCAGCAACTCCGGCGGGCGGCGGTTGCCGGCCTTGTCGTCGTACCACCGGTCAGCTTCGGCCTCGTTGTCGGCCGTCTCCTTGGCAAAGAAGGCCGGGATGTAGTCGAACATGAACCGCTTGCCCTCGGAGTTGCGCAGCACGCCGCCGTCGCCGCGCACCGACTCGGTCACCAGCAGGCCCTTGACCGACAGCGGCCACACCATGCCGGTGGGGTGGAACTGCACGAACTCCATGTTCAGCAGGGCGGCACCGGCATGCAGGGCGAGGGCGTGCCCGTCGCCGGTGTACTCCCAGGAGTTCGACGTCACCTTGTAGGACTTGCCGATGCCGCCCGTCGCCAGGATCACCGCGGGTGCGGTGAAGCAGATGAAGCGGCCGCTCTCCCGCCAGTAGCCGAAGGCGCCGGAGATCTGGTTGCCGCCCTTGAGCAGCCGGGTGATCGTGCACTCCATGAATACGTCGATGCCCAGTGAGACGGCGTGCTGCTGCAGCGTTCGGATCATCTCCAGGCCGGTCCGGTCGCCGACGTGGGCCAACCGTGCGTAGCGGTGGCCACCGAAGTCGCGCTGGGAGATCAGCCCGTCCTTCGTACGGTCGAAGAGGGCGCCCCACTCCTCGAGTTCCCAGACCCGGTCGGGAGCCTCCTGCGCGTGCAACTGCGCCATCCGCCAGTTGTTGAGCATCTTGCCGCCGCGCATCGTGTCGCGGAAATGCACCCGCCAGTTGTCCTCGCTCCAGACGTTGCCCATGGCCGCGGCGATGCCGCCCTCGGCCATGACCGTGTGCGCCTTGCCGAGCAGGGACTTGCACACGATCGCGGTGCGGGCACCCTGTGCGTGCGCCTCGATGGCCGCGCGCAGCCCCGCGCCGCCTGCGCCGATGACGACTACGTCGTAGCTGTGACGCTCCATGTCCGCCATGTCAGAAGAACCTCAGGTCGGTGATAGTGCCGCTCGCGACGAGGCGCACGTAGAGGTCGGCGAGGGCGACCCCGACCAGCGACACCCAGGCGATCTGCATGTGGCGGGCGTTGAGCTTGGACATCTGCGTCCAGAACCAGTAGCGCACCGGATGCTTGGAGAAGTGGTTGAGCCGGCCGCCGAAGATATGGCGGCACGAGTGGCACGACAGCGAGTAGAGCCACAGCAGCGCGGCATTGATCACCAGCACCAGCGTGCCCAGGCCCGCGTGTACCCAGTGGCCCTGGTGGTTCCTGAAGGCGATGACCGCCTCATAGGTCAGGGCCACGTTGAGCAGCAGGCCCAGATAGAAGAAGTAGCGGTGGATGTTCTGCACCACGAGCGGGAACCGGGTCTCGCCGGTGTAGCGCTGGTGCGGCTCGGCCACCGCGCAGGCCGGCGGCGACAGCCAGAAGGCGCGGTAGTAGGCCTTGCGGTAGTAGTAGCAGGTGAGCCGGAAACCCAGCGGTATCACCAGGATGATCACGGCCGGGGACAGCCGCCACCAGTCACCGAAGATCGCGACATGCGGGACACCGGCCGAGCCGGGCACCGTGCCGCAGTTGGCGGCGAGGCACGGGGCGTAGAACGGCGAGAGGTAGGGCTCGGAGAAGTAGTCGCGGTTGACGAACGCCGCCCAGGTCGCATAGATCACGAAGGCGAACAGCACGCCGAAGGTGATCAGCGGCTGGACCCACCATCGGTCGGTACGCAGCGTCCGAGCCGGGATATGTGCGCGCCCCGGTGCCGTCGTGCCGGCTGTCGTCATGCGATGCGCTCCTCGTAGGAGATTCCTGCGCCGGACCTGTGGCTTGCGTCCCCCAGGTATTCAAGCGGACCTTGCCGGGGTCTGCGCCAAGGGTGCCCCCTCGGGGACCCCTCACCCGGCCTTGGGGGCAATCTCACATTCTGGCGCTGCGGCATGCTGTCCCCATGGTGGACCACCCCGAGACATACACGCACGGACATCACGAGAGCGTCCTGCGAGCCCACCGCTGGCGTACGGTCGAGAACTCCGCTGGCTACCTGCTGCCGCACCTGCGGCGTGGCATGACGCTGCTGGACGTCGGGTGCGGCCCGGGCACCATCACGGCCGACTTCGCCGAGCGCCTCTCAGGCGGCCGGGTGGTCGGGATCGACGTCACCGAAGAACCTCTGATTGTCGCCCGGGAGGCGGAGCCCGCGGGCGGTGCGGCGGACCTCAGCTATCACCTCGGCGATGTGTACGACCTGGACTTCCCCGACAATGCTTTCGACGTGGTGCACGCGCATCAACTGCGGCAGCACCTGAGCGATCCAGTGGCGGCGCTGGTGGAGATGCGGCGGGTGTGCAAACCCGATGGTGTCGTCGCCGCCCGCGACGCAGACTACGGCGCGATGACGTGGCACCCGGCCATGCCGGGTCTGGACCGCTGGCTGGGGCTGTACCGCCAGGTCGCCCGCCGGGCCGGTGGCGATCCAGATGCGGGCCGGCGTCTTCTCGGCTGGGCGCAGGCCGCCGGCTTTGCCGACATCACCTCGTCGGCGTCCGCCTGGTGCTTCGCTACCGATACCGAGCGGGTCTGGTGGGGCGAGTTGTGGGCCGATCGGGTGGTCAGCTCCACGCTGGGTGACCGGCTGGTGGAGTCCGGCGTGGCCAGCCGCGCCGACCTCGACGAGCTGGCCGGAGCCTGGCGGCGCTGGAGCGGGAACGAGGACGGCTGGTTTGCCGTGCTCAACGGGGAGATCCTCTGCCGGCCATGACATAACGGGCAGGGCGGCCCGCTGGCCGCCCTGCCCCTGCGTGCGCGGTAGGCACTAGCCCAGCCACACCGGCGATTCGTACTGCAAGGCACACGGCTTGTTGGCATTGCAGTACGAAGTCCGCGGGAGTCGGCTGACCACGCCGTTCACCAAGCGGATGACCGGGCCGGTGCCGGCCCCGTCCATCAGCCTGGCGAGTACGGCGCCGCTATCGGTCACCGAGATCCCGTCGGTGTGTTTGCCGAGCTTCGCGATAGTCCTGGTCACCGTGAGGGTCTTGCCGTTGATCGAGACGAGCTGGCTACCCGTGCGGCCGGTGGTCGCGTTGCCGCACGAGGTCGCGGCAGCCGGCGCAGCGCGGCGACCAGCATCACCATGTCGGGGTGCATCTCGGGCTGGTCGGGCAGCGGCCCGTGCCGGCGCCAGGCGACCTTCGCGTTCTGTGCCTTGCGCCAACGACTGACCGCCAATCTGGTCCCGACGGTCCGGACCCAGCTCTCGGGGAACTGGTAGGTCGACACGCGCGACCAGTGCTGCCACGCCCGGGCGTACGCCTCCTGCGCGACATCCTGAGCGTCGCCCAAGTCGCCGGTCAGGGCGTAGAACTGGCGGGTCAGGCGTTGGACGGTGGCCGCGTAGAAGCCGTCGAAGTCAACCGAGCTCCTGCTGTCCGCCATGGTGCTCCTCACGGTCATGGTCACACCAAGCAACACGCGCCACGGGATGGGACGGCTACAGTCGGCCGGCTGATCGCGCGTCCGGCGTATCATGAGAGCAGCCGCAGTACGACCTTCTGTGCGGCGAACCCCATTTTCGGCCTATCGGAGCCTTCGCTTGCCCTCCAGGAACGATCTGCGCAACGTCGCGATCATCGCTCACGTCGACCATGGCAAGACCACGCTGGTCGACGCGATGCTGTGGCAGTCGGGTGCCTTCCGGGTCGGTGCCGACATCGACGACCGGGTCATGGACTCGATGGACCTCGAGCGCGAGAAGGGGATCACGATCCTCGCCAAGAACACCGCGGTCCGTTACGGCGACACCACGATCAACATCATCGACACGCCAGGACACGCGGACTTCGGTGGCGAGGTGGAGCGCGCGCTGTCGATGGTCGACGCGGTGCTGCTTCTCGTCGACGCCAGCGAGGGCCCGCTGCCGCAGACGAGGTTCGTGCTGCGCAAGGCGCTGGCCGAGCGGCTGCCCGTCGTACTCGTGATCAACAAGGTGGACCGGCCCGACGCCCGCATCGCCGAGGTGGTCGACGAGACCTACGAGCTGTTCCTGGATCTCGACGCCGACGAGGGTCAGATCGACTTCCCGATCGTCTACTGCCAGGCTCGGACCGGGCGGGCCTCGAGCAGGCGGCCGGCCGACGGCATGTTGCCGTACGGAGAGGATCTCAAGGAACTCTTCGAGGTCATCCTCGACACGGTGCCGGCGCCGAGTTACGACGAGGGGGCGCCGCTGCAGGCGCACGTGACCAATCTCGACGCGTCGCCCTACCTCGGCCG
Organism: Mycobacteriales bacterium; assembly: GCA_038276285.1. Lineage (GTDB taxonomy): Bacteria > Actinomycetota > Actinomycetes > Mycobacteriales > QHCA01 > QHCA01. The sequence continues at coordinate 15,874 of JBBPZR010000119.1, forward strand.
GCTGGCGCTGTGCCGTTTGCGTAACGGGGTTATCCGCAAGGGGCAGCAGGCCGCGTGGTGCAAGGTGGACGGCACGGTGGAGCGGGTCAAGATCACCGAGCTGCTGATGACCCGGGCGCTGGACCGGGCCTCGGTCGAGGAAGCCGGCCCGGGCGACATCGTGGCCATCGCCGGAATCCCCGACATCACCATCGGCGAGACCTTGGCCGATCCCGACGACCCGCGCCCCCTGCCGGTGATCCACATCGACGAGCCCAGCCTGTCGATGACGGTCGGCATCAATACCGCGCCCGTGGCGGGCCAGAGCGGCAAGAAGCTCACCGCCCGGCTCGTCAAGAGCCGCCTCGAGGCAGAGCTCGTCGGCAATGTGTCGATCCGGGTGCTACCGACCGAGCGGCCGGACACCTGGGAGGTACAGGGTCGCGGCGAGCTGCAACTGGCCGTGCTGGTGGAGATCATGCGGCGCGAGGGATTCGAGCTCACCGTCGGCAAGCCCCAGGTCGTCACGCGCGTCATCGGTGGCCAGCTCAGCGAGCCGATGGAGCGACTGACCATCGACACACGCAGCGACTACCAGGGCGTGCTCATCCAGCTGATGGCGCTGCGCAAGGGCCGGCTGGAGCAGATGGTCGACCACGGGACCGGCTGGGTGCGGATGGAGTACATTGTGCCGGCCCGCGGCCTGATCGGGTTCCGTACCGAGTTCCTCACCGAGACCCGGGGGACCGGCCTGCTGCACCACGTCCACGAGCGCTACGAGCCTTGGCATGGCGAGCTGCGCACCCGCCAAACCGGCAGCCTGGTTGCCGACCGGATCGGCGTCACCACCGGGTTCGCTCTCGCCAATCTGCAGGAGCGCGGGACGATGTTCGTGCCGCCGGGGACCGAGGTCTACGAAGGGATGATCGTCGGGGAGAACTCCCGCTCCGACGACATGGACGTCAACCCCACCAAGGAGAAGAAGCTGACCAACATGCGGCAGTCCTCCAGCGACGTGCTGGTGCCGCTCATCCCGCACCGCCAGCTGTCACTGGAGCAGGCGCTGGAGTTCTGCCGCGAGGACGAGTGTGTCGAGGTGACTCCGGCGACGGTACGGCTGCGCAAGGTCGAGCTGTCCGCACAGCTGCGCGAAAAGTCCCGCGGTCGCCGCGGCCGCCCTCAATAGCTGCTCCACCGAGCGTTTTCCGGGAAAACGCGGCTTCCCGGCGCCGTGAGACGACGATTTCCCGGAAAGCGCTCAAGTGGGTTGGGCGGTGGCAATGCCAAGTCGGGTGCGTCAACCGGATCGGTGTCTCGCGCGTCCTTCTCCATTGAGTGGCGGACAACGGTGTCGGCCCCATCCCCAGGAGCGCCTCAGATGAGACTGTCCCGGCAGTTGGTTTCACTGTCCATGCTGGCCACGCTCGCGCTGGCCGGCTGCGCAACTAGGGCACATCCCGCGACCCCCGCTGGCCAGCCGGCAGGCAGCGCATCGCCGTCGGGCACCGCGCCCGCGACTCCCAGCACGCAGCCGACCGGGGCGGTCACGCAGACCTCCTCCTGGTCGACGCTGCCCAAGACCGGCGGACCGACCGGGCCCGGCTTCCCGGCTGCCGTGCTCCGGAGCATCCGGACCAGCCACTCGTCGTCGTACGACCGGGTCGTGTTCGAGTTCAGCGGCAAGCTCCCCGGCTACCGGGTGGACTACCGCTCCGCCATCACCGAGGACGCCTCTGACCGGCCGGTACCACTCGCCGGGCATGCCTTCCTCAACATCGCGATGCAGGGCGCCACCTTGGACAACGCGTTCCAGGGCGGCCATGAGCGCTACACCGGGCCGACCAGGATCACCCCGTCGTACGGCCAATTGCGCGAGATAGCCTCCAGCGGCGACTTCGAGGCCGTACTCAGCTTCGGTCTCGGGCTGGACCACCGCGCGGGCTTCCGGGTCCTCACCCTGTCGCAGCCGAGCCGCATCGTCGTGGACATCGCCACCGGCAGTTAGCCGAGAGCTCGCCGCAGGAATTCGACCTGGAGCAGGAGCAGGTTCTCGGCGACGACCTCGTGCGGCGTCATGTGGGTTACCCCCGACAGCGGCAGAACGGTGTGCGCTTTCCCCGCGGCGAGCAGTGCCGATGACAGCCGCAGCGAGTGCGCCACCACCACGTTGTCGTCCGACAGGCCGTGGATGATCATGAGCTCCCCGCGCAGGCCGGCCGCGTCGCCGAGGAGCGACGACCGCTGGTACGCCGCGCCGCTCACGTCGGTGCCGAGATACCGCTCGGTGTAGAAGGTGTCGTACAACGCCCAGTCGGTGACCGGCGCACCGGCGATAGCCGCATGGAACACGTCGGGCCGGCGCAGGATGGCCGCGGCTGCGAGGTAGCCGCCGAAGGACCAGCCACGGATCGCCACCCGCGTCAGGTCCAGGTCGGGATACTCCACGGCCGCGGCGTGCAGCGCGTCGACCTGGTCCTGAAGCGGCGCGCTGCACAGGTCGCCGGCGACGGCCCGCTCCCACTCGGTGCCGCGACCGGGCGTGCCCCGGCCGTCGGCGACCACCACAGCGAAGCCCTGGTCGGCCAGCCACTGTGGCTCGAGCCACAGATTGCGGGCGCCGAGGACCTCCTGATGCTGCGGCCCGCCGTACGGGTCCAGCAGCACCGGCAACCGCTCGCCCCGCCGGTGCTCCCGCGGCAGCACGACACCGGTGCGGATGCGCCGCTCGCCGGCCCATACCAACGCGACCTCGGGCGTCAGTGGCGGCTCGTCGGCGTACGACCGGATCTCGTGCCGCGCCGGCCCGCACTCGACGGTGAAACCCATGCCGAAGTGCTCCATATCCGCGTGCCCGCGCACGGTGGTATCCGGGCCGCCGACGGCGACCGTCGTGACGCCGCTGTCGCTGAGCGGCAGCACGTCGCGGTCCCAGGTGACGAGGTAGATCAGGATCTCGGCCGGGTCCTCGGCCGACGCCGACACGACGACACCGCGCTCGAAGACATCGAGCACCTCGCGGATGTGCAGCAGAGGCGGTGTCACCACCTCGCCGTCGATGGACACCCGCCGTACCCCGTCCCGGTCGACGGTCCCGACCAGCCGGGAATCCGGCCCCCAGGCCGGGACGCCGGGGATCACCTCCACCCAGTGCTCGTCGGTCTCCTCGTGCACCAGGCTGGTCGCGCCGGTGTGCGAGTTGACGGCCAGCACCCGCAGCGCGCGCTGGTCGCGGGTCATCACGGTCACCAGCGGCGGGCCAGCGGCGCTCCAGTGCGCGGTGATGAGGTACGGGAAGCGCTCGCGGGGCCACTCGACGTCGACCCGGCCGCCGTCGAGGGTCAGCACCGCCAGGCGGACGTCGGCGTTCGCGGTGCCGGCCCGCGGGTACGCGACCTCGACGGCGGGCGCGGCCGGGTCGGCCGGGTCGGCCACGTGCCAACGCTGTACGGCTGCCTCGTCGACCCGGGCCGCGAGCAGGGCGGTGGAATCGGGCGACCACCAGTAGCCGCGAAATCGCCCCATCTCCTCGGCGGCGAGAAACTCGGTGAGCCCCCAGGTGACCCCGTCCTCGGCCGCCAGGACACGGTCGGCGCCTCCGGCGTCCACGGCCTGCAGCGCCCCGTCGGCGACGTAGGCGATCCAGCGCCCGTCCGGCGAGGGGCGCGGGTCGGCGACCGGCCCAGTTACGGCCACCTCGGCGACCCCACCTGAGGCATTGTCGGCGGCATTGTTGGCAGCGAGGTCGCTGAGGTCGGCGCGGAACAGCCGGCCGGAGAGCGCGAACGCGGCGACCAGCCCCGTGCCGTCCAGCGCGTACGCGACGATGCCGCCGCCGCTCTCGCGCCGCCGCTCCCTGCGGGCCCGCTCGTCTGCTGACAGGGACTCCTCCCCGCCCCCGAGCAGGTGGGCCGGATCGGCGACCAGGGTCTCGTCTCCCGAGGTCGCGTCGAGCCGCCAGAGGCAGTTCACCCGATCGGTGCCACCGCGCGATCGCAGGAACAACACCCGGGAGCCGTCGGGAGACACGCGTATCGCGCGGGGCCGGCCGCGGGTGAAGTTCTGGGTGCGGGCGGCCAGCCGCGGAAAGGAGGTTTCGGAAGCCATGCAGGGCATCCTCGCAGGGGCGCCTCCGCGCGCCGTAGGGTCGCAGAGCATGACGACGATCGAACCGGGTGACAGCGCGGCGCGTCGTGATATCGACATGGAGCCGCTGGACCACTCCCGGCGACTGCTTCTGGTGCACGCCCACCCCGACGACGAGTGCATCACCACCGGCGCCAGCATGGCGAAGTACGCGGCAGAGGGCGCCCTGGTCACCCTGGTGACCTGCACCCTCGGCGAGGAGGGCGAGATCCTCGTGCCGGAGCTGGAGTCCCTGGCCGCTCATCGCGACGACGCCCTGGGCCAGCACCGGATCGAGGAGCTGGCCGCCGCCATGGAGGCGCTGCGGGTGAGCGACCACCGTTTCCTCGGCGGGCCGGGGCGGTGGCGCGACAGCGGCATGATGGGGCTGCCGACCAACGACCGGGAGGGTTGCTTCTGGCAGGCGGATGTCGATGAAGCAGCCGAGGCGATCGTACGGATCATCCGGGAGGTGCGGCCCCAGGTGGTCGTGACCTACGACGAGAACGGTGGCTACGGACACCCCGACCACATCCAGGCCCACCGGGTCACGATGACCGCTGTCGAAGCGGCCGGGAAACCCGACTATGTGCCGCTTGCGGGGGAGCCTTGGGAGGTGGCCAAGGTCTACTGGGCCGCCCTGCCCAACTCGTTCCTGCAGGCCGGCATCGACGCCTTGCGGGGCAGCGAGAACAACTTCTTCGAGGGGGTTGAGCGGGCCGAAGACCTGCCCTTCGGGGTCCCCGACGACCAGGTCACGACGCAGATCGACGCCACCGCCTATCTCGACGCGAAGATGGCCGCGATGCGGGCGCACGCCAGCCAGATCAGCGTCGACGGGCCGTTCTTCGCTCTGTCCAACAACGTCGGACGCCAGGCGATGGGCCTCGAGCACTACATCCTGGCGCGGGGGACTCGCAGCGGCAGCGTCGGGCCGCATGGCTGGGAGACCGACCTGTTCGCGGGAATCGGGTGAACTGAATACGCCGATCGGGTGGTTCACCCTCGGTTACCCGGCCGTACGGGCGGGGCGGGGCGAAGATGAGGTGGGACGCGGGGGGTCCGGCGTACCGACCTGGAGGTCGCCATGCCGGCACAGAGCTCACCAAGCACCGCAATAGCCTCGCTGTCGGGCACCGCGGTCATCGCCGCCGGCGCGGTCGATGTGGGCGCCATGCGCGAGTCGCGACGACGACGCCGGTTATGGCTGCTCGCCGCCGAGATGGTCCTTCCGGCCGCCTATCTGTGGTGGCGGGTGGCCGACGGGCGGCCCTTCAACGTCTTCGCCTTCCCGAACATCGACTGGGTCGTGGTCACCCCGGTCCTGTTCTTCGTCGCGCTGGTGGTCTTCGCGGTTGTCTACTACGCCGTGAGCGGGCGCTCGCCCGGCATCGTCTACCGTCCCGAGCAGATCGACGTCCGACTGTCCGATGTCGTGGGCATCGATGTCGTCAAGGAAGAGGTCATCCGCTCGCTCAATCTGTTCCTCACGCACAAGACCTACGCGGCCGAGACCGGCGGCCGGGCGCGCCGCGGCCTGCTCTTCGAGGGGCCACCGGGCACCGGCAAGACCTACACCGCCAAAGCGATTGCCGCGGAGGCCGGCGTGCCGTTTCTGTTCGCCACCGCGACCTCGTTCCAGTCGTCGTTCTACGGCGCCACCGCTCGCAAGATCCGTACGTACTTCAAGCAGCTGCGCGCCATCGCCCAGCGCGAGGGTGGCGCCATCGGGTTCATCGACGAGTTCGATGCGATCGCGGGCACCCGGCGCGGCCTGGAATTCTCGGCGCTGCCGCCGGAACTGACCGGTTGCCAGAGCATGTCGACGCTGCCGTCCACGTACGCGCTGCCCGCGCTTCAGCGCAGCGAGTTCGGCACCTCTGATCTGGCCGGCCCGGTCGTCAACGAGCTACTCGTGCAGATGCAGTCGTTCGACCAGCCGACGGGGGCGCAACGGCTGGTCGGTGTCGCGGCGGACAAGCTGAACCTGTTCCTGCCGCCGCATCGCCAGCTGCCCAAGCCCAAGATCACCCCGGCCAACATCATGCTGATCGCGTCCACCAACCGCGCCGACGGGCTCGACCCCGCCCTTCTGCGGCCGGGCCGCTTCGACCGCAAGCTGTCGTTCGAGACACCGGACCGGAGCGGCCGCCGGGCCCTGGTCGACCACTTCCTGGCCCGCAAGTCGCACAGCCCCGAGCTCGATGCCGCCGAGCAGCGCGACGTCCTGGCGGGGCTCACGCAGGGCTACTCGCCGGCAATGATGGAGCACCTCTTCGACGAGGCGCTCATCAACGCGGTACGCCGCGACGAGCGCGCGATGAACTGGCAGGACATCGCACAGGCCCGGCTGTCCGAGGAGATCGGGCTGGGTCAGCCCGTCGGCTACACCGCACACGAGAAGCGCCTCATCGCCACCCACGAGTCCGGGCACGCGACCGCCGCCTGGCTGGTAGCCCCGGAGCGCCGGCTCGAGGTCTTGTCCATCATCAAGCGCAAGGACGCGCTGGGCATGCTGGCCCATGGCGACAAGGACGACGTTTTCACCCGGTCGCGCTCGGAGATGCTGGCCCTGATCCAGATCGCCATGGCCGGCCAGTGCGCCGAGGAGATCTTCGTCGGCGACATCTCCACGGGCCCGGGTGGGGACCTGTTGTACGCGACGAACGTCGCCGCCCAGATGGTCGGGGCCTGCGGCATGACCGGCTCATTGATCTCGTACGCCGCCGTGCAGAGCTCCTCCTTCAACGACCACAACCTGGTTGGCCGGGTGCTCGCGGACAGTCAGGGCCGCACAGCCGTCGAAGCACTCCTGCAGGAGCAGAAGCTGATCGTGCGAGTACTCATCGAGGAGCACAAGCATCTGGTCGAGGCGTTGCGCGATGCGCTCCTCGACCGACATGAGCTCGTCGGCTCGGAGATCACCGACGTCCTCGAGGGCGCGACCGCGCGGCCGGATGTCGTCGACCTGAGAAAGCAGCCCGATACCCTGCCTCGGTGAACCGACCGGGTGCCGCTGCGGGCCCACCAGGAACGCCGGGACGACTGATCGGCGGTTTCCTGGTCATCGCCGCCACGGCGCTTGTCGCGGCCCTGGAGACGTTCCTGGTCGGGTTGCGGGTCGGCAATCTGCGACTGCCGGTCAGCCTGCTGATTGCGGCCGCGCTGCATCCCCTGCTGACCCGGCTCATGCGCGACGCCACGGCGAGCAGGGGCGCCATGGTTCTGCCCTTCCTGGTCTGGATCGTGATTGTGTTCCCGTTGGGCGCCCGGCGGAGTGAGGGTGACGTCATCCTGGCGGGCAACAACTGGATCTCGACGGTGTACCTGATCGTCGGGGTGGGTGCGTTCGCGATCACCCTCGGGCTGCTGCTGCCCGCACGACGGCGGGTTGGCGGTAACCTCGGCCGTGATGGATCCGCTTAGCCAGCCACCCTTCGACGCGGCGGCCTACCGCGATGTGGTGAGCCGGTTTCCCACCGGGGTGACCGTCGTGTCAGCGCGCTCCCCCAACGGCATCCGGCTCATGACGGCGAATTCGTTCACCTCAGTTTCACTCGAGCCGCTACTCGTCCTGGTCTGCGTACTGTTTTCGGCACGGTTCCACCGTGCCATCGTGGCTGCGGGCGAGTGGGGCGTCTCCGTGCTGGCCGCGGACCAGGAGCACCTGTCCCGGGTCTTCGCCGGCCGGGTCGGGCCGGCCGACCTGGCCACGGTGCCCCACCGCCCCGGCCCGGTGACCGGGGCGCCGCTCCTGGAGGGAGCCGTGGCCCACTTGGAGTGCCGCACCGTCGCCCAGTACCCCGGCGGCGACCACACCATCCTGATCGGCTCGGTGCTCCATGGAGCGGTTACCCGCGAGAACATCAGCCCGCTGATCTTCTACCACGGCGGGTACTCCGGCCTGGCCGAGTGAGCCGGCCTGCCTGCCTGCCATGCGACCCCGACACCTCCCGCCTCGTTTCAAGATCCAGGGAGGATTGGTGTGGCTATGACCGCACTGACTCTCCCTGGATCATGAGCGGAGCAAGCACGTGGACACTCCCGGCCGTCTCGCTGCATGATCCAGGGAGGATTGGTGTGGCTATCACCGCACTAGCTCTCCCTGGATCATGAGCGGAGCGAGCACTGTGAGTGCGCCCGTGTGCAGGCGGGGGCGTACGCGGCGGTCAACGGCCTGCGGATGTACTACGAGGGGCATGGAAGCGGCCGGCCGCTCGTGTTGCTTCACGGGGGCCCTGCTCACGATCGATCTGACCTTCGGGCCGATCATCGCGGCACTGGCGGAGCGTCATCAGGTGATCGCGGTCGAGCTCCAGGGACACGGGCACACCGCGAACATCGACCGCGACATGACGATCGACAATCTGGCCGACGATGTCGTGACGTTGCTCGGTCAACTCGGGATCGACGAGGCGGACTTCTTCGGCTTCAGCCTCGGCGGCCTGATCGGGCTCGCGCTCATCACGCCCCATCCGACCCTTGTGCGCAAGCTCGTCGTGGCGTCGGCACCGTTTCGGCCCGACGGCTATCACCCCGATTCGCGACCTGGCTCCGACCGGTTCCAGACGGCAGCCGACGGCCAGGAGTGGGAGGACGCGTACCGACGGGTTGCGCCGCATCCCGACCATTTTCCCGAACTTCTGGCCCGGGCGGGAGGGATTGTGTCGGCAGTCGAGGGCTGGCCGGCCGACGCGCTTCGGGCGATTCGCTCGCCCGTCCTGACCCTGATCGGCGACAGGGACTTCGTGAGCGTCGAACACGCCGAAATGCTCAAGCTCATCCCTGGCGCTCAGCTGGCGGTGCTCCCTGGTACGACCCACATCGAAGTCACGCGGCGACCGGAGCAGGTGCTGGCCTTGGTCCGACCCTTCCTCGACGCCTCGATCTGAACGGTCGGCGACGACGGCAGCCGAAGCCAACCGAGCGTGACAGCCGGCCCTCGATGGGCCAGCATGGCCAGATGCCCCGGACCGGGCGCCATGCCGGCGCCACTACAGCGCGGGTTGGCGCTGGCCGATGGTCTGGCGTGGTGGAAGGCTCCGCGACCCCGGGCGTACCAAGGACAACTCGCGACGACGACCTGGAGACAGCCCTTCCGCGAGCCATCGACGGTGATCAGGTCGCGTTCGCCGAGGTCTATCGCGCGGTGCAACCCGGACTGCTGCGCTACCTGAGGGCGCTGGTCGGCCAGGACGCTGATGACGTCGCATCGGAGACATGGCTGCATATCGGCCGCGACATACGCGCCTTCTCCGGGGACACGGACGGCTTCCGCGCGTGGGCGGCGACGATCGCCCGCAACCGGGCCATGGACCATCTGCGGCGGCAGCGCCGGCGACCGGTCGAGTCGCTTCCCGGTGGCGTCCTCCCCGAGGACCTGACCAGCCTGGCCGGTCCCGACGACACCGAGGGCAGCGCCCTGGACGCGCTGGCGACGGCCCGGGCGATCGCGCTGATCGCGACATTGCCGCCGGATCAGGCCGAGGCTGTCCTGCTGCGGGTGGTCCTCGGCCTGGATGCGAAGGCCGCCGCTCGGGTGCTCGGCAAGCGGGCCGGTGCCGTCCGGACCGCGGCCTACCGCGGCCTGCGGTCCCTCGCCCACACGCTGGACGAGACGCACTAGCGGCCTGACTGTGACACTTCTGACGGCATCGACGCTGAGCGGGGTGTGATGTGCATTTTCAGACACCGTCGAATCGACCGGGCCACCGCCGAGCGCTTGCTCGCCGGCGGTCTCGTGGATGCACCTGACGGCCTCGTAACCCTCCTCGCGGCGGCGGTAGCTCCTGGCCATCCGAGCGAGTTGTCGGGCGAGACGAGGGCCCTCGCGGCCTTCCGCGCAGAGCGCCCCGTCGTCCCCACGACTCGGAGTCGCCCCGTGATAACCAAAATACTCGCCACCGCAGCCGCCGCAGTCGTCGTCAGTGTCGGTGGCGTCTCCTTCGCGGCCAGCACGGGCGCCCTGCCGTCCAAGGCGCAGGCGGCCGCCCACAACGTCTTCGGCGGCCTGCCGCCCGCACACGGCAACTCCGCTCATGCGAAGAGCCAGCACGCCAAGCACGCCACGGGCCGGTCGGCTACGCACGGGACCCCATCGCCGTCGCTGGTCGGCTTGTGCCAGGCGTACAATTCCGGCGTCGCGAAGAGCAAGGGCAAGGCCCTCGACAACCCGGCCTTCACCGTCCTGATCACCGCCGCGGGCGGCCAGGACCAGGTCGACGCCTACTGCCTCACGGTGCTGGCAGGTCACCCCAGCGGGCCGCCGGCCACGCGTCCCAGCGGCCCGCCGGCCACGCACCCGACCGGCCCGCCGGCGGCGCACCCGACCGGCCCGCCAGTCCCGCACCCCACCGGCAGCCCTACGGCCACGCCTGGCCGGCCCTGATCACGGCAGCGGTCAGGCCGGGGAACTGCGCTCCCAGGTCTGACCGCCCGGCGTGTCGGTGACGGCAACGCCGAGACCGGCCAACTGCCCGCGGAGGGCGTCGGAGACCGCGAAGTCCTTGACCGCCCGCGCGGCGGCTCGCCGGTCGAGCAGAGCTTGCGCACCGTCGGGAAGCGCAACGGCCGTCGCCGGCCGGCCGACGTCGCTGGCCAGGTCGAGGCCCAGCAGCCGGTCGAGGTGGGCGAACGTCTCGAACTTCGCTCCGTCGGGCAGCGCCGGGTCGCGCTCCAGTTCGCGCATGGCGACGACGGCCACCGGGGTGTTGAGGTCGTCATGGAACGCCTCGACCACGCGGGCCGCGTGGCGGGCCGACATCGGCTTGGACGGCGACTCGGCCCATCCCGCCACCCGTTGCCGCCACCGGCGCAGGGTGGTATCCGCGGCGGCGATCGCCTCCCAGGTGAGGTTCATCTGCTGGCGATAGCTGCCCTGTAGGAACGCGAGCCGCAGCGCCAGCGGGTCGTACCCGCGCCCCTCGACATCGGCTACCAGCACGACGTTGCCGGTCGACTTGGCCATCTTGCGGCCCTCGAACAGCAGGTGCTCGCCGTGCACCCAGTGCCGCACGACCTCGTAGCCCGTACCGCGATCGACCGCGGAGTTGGACTGCGCCCGCTCGTCCTCGTGGTGGGGGAAGCGCAGGTCGATGCCACCGGTATGGATGTCGACGGTCGCGTCGAGGAACTCCACCGACATGGCGGAGCACTCGATATGCCAGCCGGGGAAACCGAGGCCCCACGGCGAGTCCCACACCATCTCGCGCCGCGGCCCGGCGCTCTTCCACAGCGCCCAGTCGGCGTGGAACCGCTTGGCGCCGTCGTCGACGGGGTCGACGAAGCGAAGACCCGGCCGCAGGGCGTCGAGGCGGTTGCCCGATAGCGCGCCGTACGTGGGAAACGAGCGGGCGTCGAAGTACAGGGTGCCGTCCCCGCCGAGGTAGGCGTGCCCCCTCTCCTCGAGGGTGCGCATCATCGCCTGCATGAGATCGATGCATTCCGAGGCACGGGGATAGCGGTCGGCCGGTTTGACCCCGATCGCGGCCTGGTCCCGGTGGAACTGCTCCTCGTAGAACCTGGCCAACGCGAACGGATCCTTGCCCTCTGCCCGCGCCTGGGCCAGGAGTTTGTCCTCGCCGGTATCCAGTTGGTCGTCCTGCATGTGCCCGACGTCGGTGATGTTCTGCACGAGGTCGACGCGCAGTCCGTCGTACTCAGCGACCCGCCGGATCAGATCGGAGAGCAGGAAGGTACGCAGATTGCCGACGTGGGCGTAGCGGTAGACGGTCGGGCCGCACGCATAGATCCGCAGCAGCCCCGGTGTCGACGCGACGATGTCCTCGACCTGCCGGGTCTTGCTATCAGTGAGACGGAGCACGTCGCCAGCGTAGTAACCGCGTGTGCGGCACGATCTCGGTATGGATCGGGTACGTGGTCGCGTCGCTCTCGTCACCGGTGTGAGCCGGCGGGCCGGCATCGGGGCAGCCTCGCCCGGCGGCTCGCCGCCGACGGTGGGGACCTGTTCCTGCACTCGTGGAGCCCACCCGACGCCGAGCAGCCGTGGGGGGCCGACGAGGGCGGCCTCGAAGCCGTGATGGACGAGGTGCGCTCCGGTGGGCGCCGGGTGGAGCATGCCGCCGCCGACCTCGCCGACCCGGCGGCGCCCCGGCGGCTCATGGCGGCCGCGCGGTCGGCCTTCGGCCACGTCGACGTGGTCGTCGCCAACCACGCCCGGTCGTCGCGGCAGTCCCTCGAACAGCTCACCGCGGCCGAGTTGGACCTGTCGTACGCCGTCAACACGCGCGCGACGCTGCTGCTGGTCAAGGAGTACGCGGTCGCACCGGACGGTGACATCGACCAGGGGTCAGTGGTGCTGTTCACCTCGGGTCAGCACCTACGACCGGGCGTGCGGAGATCCCCTATCTGGCGAGCAAGGGAGCGCTGCATCAGATCACGAGGACCCTGGCGGCGCAGCTGGCACCGAGAGGGATCACCGTGAACTGCGTCAATCCCGGTCCTACCGACACCGGCTGGGCGGATCAGGCAGCCCACGCCCAGGTGGCGCGGGTGATGCCGATGGGCCGCTGGAGCCGGCCGGAGGACGCGGCCCGCCTGGTGGCCTGGCTATGCGGTCCCGACGCGCGGTGGGTGACCGGCCAGGTGATCGACTCCGAGGGCGGCTTCGGCTTCCTCAGTTGAGCCGCGACCGGGCCATCCGGGCTTCCTGCCGCGACTGCGTGGCTCCCGGCGCGTCCACCTGCGCCACCGCGTCGGCGTATGCCTCGAGCTCGGTCGCGCCCCGGACGAAGTCACCGACCTGAACCAGCAGAACCCCGAGTTCGCGGCGGAGCTGGACCGGATGGCGCGGCAGAAGCAGGGACAGCTCGGTGGCCCACAGCGCCGTCCGGCTCGACTCGACCATCACCGGCCGGGCCGCCGCTTGCGCGCGGACGTTGTTGAGCACCCGCAAGACGACCTCGCGGGGGTCGTACGGCCGTGAGTCGGGCGGGTCGCTGTCGAGCATCGTCCCGCTCGTGAACACGTCGACGACCGCGTGCGGGCCCTTGGGTGTGCCGACTCCGACCAGGAAGTGGCCGGGCAGCCCGATCGGGAAGGCCGGCAGTCCGGCCCGCCTGGCCACCTCCAGCCAGACCACGCTCAGCAGGATCGGCAGACCGCGCTGGCGGCGCAGGACCTCATGCAGGAGCGTGGCGCGCGGATCGGCGTAGTCGTCGGCGCTGCCCCCGAATGCCCCCAGCGCCGAGTGCCGCGCCAGAGCGCAAGCGGCCGGGTCGGACCGGTCGGCGGCCGGCACACCGGAGGCGAGCCGGTCAAGCTCGGCCAGGCCCACGGAGACGTCGAGGTCGGGATCGACCTCCTGGCACATGAGCAGGCAGGCCAGCCCGAGATCGACAGGCTCGGCCCAGACCGCCCGCCGGAAGTCCTCCCGACTCAAGGCGGCGTCCGGTAGTGATAGCGGTGGGAAATGCCGAATCCGAGCCGGTCGTACATCGCCTGAGCTGCGACGTTGTCCTCCATCACCTGCAGATAGACCCTGGTCGCGCCGCGGTCCGCCGCCCACTCGATCACCGCGCGGAGCAGGTGGTCGCCGATGCCGCGCCGTCGGGCGGCCGGCACCGTCTCCAGGGCCGTGATCCCGCACCAGATCGCTCCGGCCGGGTCATTGTCGACCACCGCCCGCGCGACACCCAGGACCGTGCCGTCGACGATCATCGCGGCGAAGATGGGATCGGCGGCCGCGGTCATGACTCGCAAGGCGACCGGCGGCAACTTCCCGCCGCCTCGGTAGTGGTAGGCGGCGAGCCACTCCTGACTGGGTTCGCGGTCCAGGGCGACCGCCGGCAACTCCGGGTGCGCGGGCGACGCCGCGAGCACGGCCGCCACGTCGGCGATGCGTACCAGCGTCGGGTTGTAGGCCCGCCACCCGCGGGCGTCGAGTGCCTCGTCGAGGTCGGTGCACAGCGGCAGGGGGACCTGGAAGCGCGCCGGCAGTCCCTGGCTCGCGTACCACCGCAGAACGCTCGCCAGCGCCTCATCGAGCGGCAGATCGGGCTCGCCCAGGGGCAGCACCGAGTTGGCCCGGCCGGTCCAGCCCTCGCCGGCCCGAAGCAGCCAGTCACCGAGCCGGGATGTGCTGGGAGCGGGCCAGCCGAGCGCGGCCACCTCTTCCAGCCGCCGAATATCGTCGCTCGGCACGGTCTGAACGGGCACGGTGGCCGATGACAAGCTCGAAACTCCGAGGTGGCTAGAACGAGGCCGAGCGGGTCGCAGGCCCTGCTGATTCCTACGTTCCTGTGGCACGAGCCGGCATGGACGCACCAGAGGCTATCGCAACCGCCGCCGTCGAGCCCCGCGCCGCGTGGCCGGCCTGGCCGCGCCCATCGGTGCGGCTATCACTCGGCTGGCGCTGGGGCGAACGCGACGGCGTGTTCCTCGGCCCAGGCCAGGTAATCCCGCGCCGGCCGCCCTAGCAACGCCGGGACGTCGTCGGTCATGATGTCGACCGTGCCGGCCTTCACCGCGGCGCAGTACTCGACCTGCAGGGCGACCAGAGGCGGCGGGAACCCGGCCTGCTCCATCCCGGCCCGGAAGGCCTCCTCGGGTACGTCGACGTGCTGGACCGGGCGGCCGATGACGGCGCTCAGGTGCGCCGCGACGTCTGCGGTGCTGAGCGCCTCCGGCCCAGTGATCCGGTAGGTCACCCCGTCATGGCCGTCAGTGGTGAGCACGCGCGCGGCGACCGCGGCGATATCCGACGGGTCGACGAAACCGACCCGTCCGGTGCCGGTCGGCACGAAGATCGATCCCGCGGCCAGGATCGTGTCGCGCCACCACAGGGTGTTGGTCATGAACTCGCTCGGGTGCAGCAGGGTCCACCCCAGGCCCGACTCGCGCAGCAACCGCTCCCCGGGCTGGTGCGGCCGACCACCGCCGATGCCGCCCAGCTCGGCGCCGAGCGAGGACACCATCACCACCTGTTTGACGCCGGCCCGCTGTGCGGCCTCGATCAACGCGGCGTCCTGGGCCGGCACATCGGGGCCGGCGGCCAGAACGAACAGCGTGCTGATGCCTTCCATCGCCGGATCGAGCGTGGCCGGATCGTCGAGGTCGCCCTGGACCACGTGAACTCGGTCGCGGTAGCCGTCGAGTCGGTAGGGGTCGCGTACCAAGGCCCTGACCTCGGCCTCCGTACGGACCAGCTCGTCGAGGAGGTGACGACCGATGTTTCCGGTTGCGCCGGTGATCAGGATCATGGTGGCCCTTCGACTCGGTAGGCCGCATCATCGGTGACACTAGAGGGCGGCCGGGGGCGTCCTGCGGCCCCCGGCGTAGCGATCGGCGAGATTCTCGTGATACTAGAAGCCAGAACCCGTAACCGCTGAGAGGACCGTGCCCGTGACCTACGTCATCGCCGAGCCCTGCGTGGATGTGCTCGACAAGGCGTGCATAGAAGAGTGCCCGGTCGATTGCATCTACACGGGCAACCGAATGCTCTACATCCACCCCGACGAGTGCGTCGACTGCGGCGCATGTGAGCCGGTCTGCCCGGTCGAGGCCATCTTCTACGAAGACGACACACCCGAGCAGTGGAAGGACTACTACAAGGCCAATGTCGAGTTCTTCGACGACATCGGATCGCCCGGCGGGGCATCCAAGATCGGCAACATCGACAAGGACCACCCGATCGTCGCCGCGCTTCCGCCCATGGGCGGCGAGCACTGATCTCGTCACCTTCTCCATCCGGACCGGACCCGTCCCGACCACCCGACGCGCCGCCTGCCCCTGGGGGCAAGGCGGTGCGTCGCTTGTCACCCCCGGCCCTGCCGGTGTTCCCGTGGGAGCGGCTCGCTCCGTACGCGGAGATTGCCAGCGCCCATCCCGGCGGCCTGGTCGACCTGTCCGTCGGCACGCCGGTGGACCCGACACCGGCGATAGTGCAGGACGCGCTGCGTGGCGCGGCCAACGCGCCGGGCTATCCGCTGACGGCGGGCTCTCCGGCGGTGCGCGCCGCGGTGGCCGGGTGGCTGGCCCGGCGGCTTGGCGTCCGCGGGCTCGACCCGTCAGCCGTGCTGCCGACCATCGGCTCGAAGGAACTGGTCGCCCTGTTGCCGAGCCTGCTCGGGCTGGGTGCCGGCGACCTCGTGGTGTATCCCGAGCTGGCCTACCCGACCTATGACATCGGCGCAAGGCTGGCCGGCGCGGAACCTGTGGCCGCCGACGGCCTCGCGGCGCTCGGCCCGGCACCGGTGAGGCTGGTCTGGGTGAACTCGCCGGCCAATCCCAGCGGGCGCGTCCTGCCGGTCGAGCACCTGCGCAAGGTGGTGTCGTGGGCCCGCGAGCGCGGTGCCGTGGTGGCCGGCGACGAGTGCTACATCGAACTCGGCTGGGAGCAGGAGACGGTGTCCGTGCTGCATCCCGACGTGTGTGGTGACAGCCATGACGGGGTGCTCGCCGTGCACTCGCTGTCCAAGCGGTCCAACCTGGCCGGCTATCGCGCCGGCTTCGTCGCCGGTGATCCGGCTCTGGTGGGGCGGCTGCTGGCGGTACGCCGGCACGCGGGGCTGATCGTTCCGGCGCCCGTGCAGGCGGCGATGACGGCGGCGTACGGCGACGAGACACACGTCGCCGAGCAGCGCGCGCGATATGCCGCCCGCCGCGACGCGCTGCTCGGTGCGCTGGTGGCGTACGGCCTGCGGATCGAGCACTCGACGGCCGGTCTGTACCTCTGGGCGACCGCCGACGAGGACTGCTGGGCCACCGTGGGACGACTCGCGGCACTGGGCGTGCTGGTCGCGCCGGGGGAGTTCTACGGTCGCGCCGGGCACCGTCACGTCCGGGTGGCGCTCACCGCCACCGATGAGCGGATCGCCGCGGCCGCCGCCCGGTTGACCACCGCAGGATGAGCACCCGGGTCTATCTCGAGGCGGGGAAGAAGTGGGTCTTCGCCTGCGCGGTCGACTGGCCGGGTTGGTGCCGACGGGGCAAGGGCGAGCAGGCAGCGCTCGATGTGCTGCTGGATTACGCCGACCGCTACGCCGTGGTAGCCGGGTCCGACTTTGCTCCGACCGACCTGCAGATCATCGGCCGGCTCCGGGGCACCATGACCACGGACTTCGGTGCGCCCGACGCCATTGGCGACTGGGACGAGGAACCGTTGGACGCGACGGAGGCCGCTCGGCTGGCCGGTCTGCTCGCTGCGATCTGGCGACGTTTCGACGAGGTGGTCTCGGACGCTCCCGCCGAGTTGCGCAAGGGCCCGCGCGGCGGCGGTCGCGACCGTGACGCGATCGCCGACCACGTACGGGAGGCCGAGCGCAGCTATGGCCGCAAGATCGGGGTACGGCTGCCGCCCCGCACCCCCTGGGAGGAGCAGCGCACCGCTCTCCGGGACGTGATCCGGGCCGGGATACCGGACACCCCGTGGCCGGCCCCCTATGCCTGCCGACGCTGTGCCTGGCACGTCCTCGACCACGCCTGGGAGATCGAGGACCGCGGCACCTGAGCTCAGCCGGGGACCAGCCTCAACACTCGGGTGGCCCCTCAGAAGGCGCCGACGCCGTTCGGCGTGCCCAGGCCCGTCGGCGGGTCGTGCCCCCTTGAGTCCGGTGCAGAGATAGTCCCCTCCACAGAACCCGTTGGACCCGCCGATCACGTCGAACAGTGCTCTGCGGTGGGAGTACGGGTAGGCCGGTGGGATCGGCTTGGCGTTGCCGGCAAGGCCGCATCCGCCAGCGATCAGCGGCGTCGACGCGCTCGCGCCGCCGACGACCAGCCAGCCCGCCTCTTGGAAGCTGTCGTAGACGGCCAGTCCGCTAGCCGGGTCGGCGACCGCGGAGACGTCAGCGACGGTACGCAGCCCACAGTGGCCGTCGTGCTGCTCCCTCCCTTGCGTTTTCCCGGAAAACGTCACTTCTCCGCGACGAGATCCGACGATTTCCGGGAAAACGCTGGATGGCGGGATGGGGTGGCGGGCTCGGGCGCGCTCGTTGTCGTACTGCTGGTAGCTGGCGGGATCTCACCCGCACCGATTCTGTCCCAACCGAGGTCGCCTTAGGCTGGTCGGCATGGCCTCTGGTGGCAGCGCGGTCTCGTCTCAGATCGACCCGCAGATCGACGAGCTGTGGGAGCGGCGGGACCAGCTCACACCGGCCGACGAGGATGCCCGAAAGGTCGTCGTCGAGGCGGTCGACCTACTCGACGCCGGTGCGGCCCGGGCCGCTCGGATCCTCGACGATGAGGTGGTCGTCGACGAGCGGTCCAAGCGAGCCATTCTGCTGGCCTTCCGGCTCTTCGACATGGTGGAGTCGGCCGCCGGTGACTTCCGCTACCACGACCGGATGCCGTTGAAGACCCGCTTCGACGGCGTACGGGTAGTGCCCGGTGCCATCGCCCGCTGGGGCTCCTACATCGCACCGGGTGTCGTGCTCATGCCGTCGTACGTCAACATCGGCGGTTACGTCGACAGCGGCACCATGGTGGACACCTGGGCCACTGTCGGCTCGTGCGCCCAGATCGGCACCAACGTGCACCTGTCAGGTGGGGTGGGCATCGGCGGTGTGCTCGAGCCACCAAACGCGAAGCCCGTCGTGATCGAGGACGACGCCTTCGTCGGCAGCCGCTGCATGGTCACCGAGGGGGCCCGGGTGGGGCGCGGCGCGGTGCTCGGTTCGGGGACGATCCTCGGCCCCACCATTCCGGTGATCGATGTGGAGACCGGCGAGCAGGTGAGCCGTGGCCACGTGCCGGCGTGGTCGGTGGCGGTGGGCGGCACCCGGGAGAAGCGGTTCGCCGGGGGTACGTTCGGGCTGCCGTGCGTGCTGCTCATCAAGCGGCTTCCCGAGGGGGAGCGGCATGACAAGGCACAGCTCAACGACGTGCTGCGGATGCACGGACTGACCACGTGAAGGCCTCCAGCCTCGACCTCTCCGCGCCGGTGGAAGAGCTCACTGCGGTGATCGTCGACACGTCGTCGGTCAGCGGCCGGGAGGGACCGCTCGCCGACCTGATCGAGGAGGCCCTCGACCGGCTCTCGCACCTGCGCGTCGACCGCTCCGGCGACGCGGTGGTGGCCCGGACCTCCGGTGACGCCACCGGGCGGGTGGTGCTGGCCGGGCACATCGACACGGTCCCGGTGGCCGACAACCTGCCGTCCCATGTCGACGGCGGGCTCCTCTACGGATGTGGCACGAGCGACATGAAATCAGGGGTCGCGGTGCAGTTGGCGCTGGCGGCGTCCCTGACGACGGCCTCGTACGAGCTGACCTACGTCTTCTACGACAACGAGGAGGTCGAGGCGGACCGCAACGGGCTGGGCCGGCTGTCCCGAGATCACCGCGACTGGCTCGACGGCGACCTCGCCATCTTGCTCGAGCCGACCGGCGGGCGGGTCGAAGCGGGCTGCCAGGGCACGATGCGGGCAACGGTCCGGACCTCCGGGAGGCGCGCGCACAGCGGCCGCTCGTGGCTGGGTGACAACGCGATCCACGCCGCGGCGCCCGCTCTCGCCCGGCTGGGCGCCTACTCCGCGCGGCAGGTCGAGATCGACGGCTGCGGTTACCGCGAGGGCCTCAACGCGGTCGGTATCACCGGCGGGGTCGCCGGCAACATCATCCCCGACGAGTGCACCATCACGGTGAACTTCCGGTTCGCCCCCGACCGCTCCGAGCAGCAGGCCTTCGACCACGTGCGGGAGGTGTTCGAGGGCTTCGATGTCGAGCTCATAGACTCCGCGCCCGGCGCCCCACCGGGATTGTCGGCGCCGCTGGCCGGTGCTTTCGTGGCCGCGGTCGGCACCCCTCCGGTGGCCAAGTACGGCTGGACCGACGTGGCGCGATTCGCCACGCTCGGCATTCCGGCCCTGAACTTCGGTCCGGGCGATCCCAACCTGGCCCACACCCGCGAGGAGCACGTCGAGCTGGCCCGGATCGGGCAGTGCGAGGCGGCGCTCCGGGCGTTCCTGACTACCGTGGTCCCATGACGTCCGTCGACCCCGACCGCCTCCCGAGCACGGCCGCCGGCCGTCGGTCGGGGGAGCGGCAACGCGGCCCGGTCACCCTGCGCCGCTCTCAGCTGACCGCCAGCACCACCGATCAGCGATTGCTCGACACCCGTAGCTCACCCGACTGGGTGCACACCGACCCCTGGCGGGTGTTGCGTATCCAGTCGGAGTTCGTCGAGGGCTTCGGCCTGCTCGCCGAGCTGCCCCGGGCGGTCAGCGTCTTCGGCTCCGCCCGTACGCCACCCGACCACCCGGAGTACGCGATCGGCCGCGAGCTCGGCGGCAAGCTGGCGGCGGCCGGCTTCGCGGTGATCACCGGTGGGGGCCCCGGCATCATGGAAGCCGTCAACCGGGGGGCTATCGAAGCCGACGGAATCTCGGTCGGGCTCGGCATCGAGTTGCCCTTCGAGCAACGGCTCAACGACTACGTCGACCTCGGCATCAACTTCCGCTACTTCTTCGCCCGCAAGACGATGTTCGTCAAGTACGCGCAGGCGTTCGTGATCCTGCCGGGCGGCTTCGGGACGCTCGATGAGATGTTCGAGGCGCTCACTCTCGTGCAGACCCGCAAGGTGACCAGATTCCCGGTCGTGCTCATCGGGACCGCCCACTGGCGCGGTCTGGTCGACTGGATCCAAAGCAGCCTCGTGGCCAGCGGCAATATCGACCCCACTGACCTGGACCTGCTCACGGTGACCGACGACGTGGACGAGGCGGTACGCATCATCGTGAAGGCGGCCGACGAGCAGGAGCCGGTGGCCGACGACCCGGCCGGGCAAACTCCGGCCGAGCCCTAGGCCCGGCCGGTGGCCGCGATCTGCGTCTACTGCTCGTCCTCATCGAAGATCCCGGCGCATTTCTTGGCGCTGGCCACCGTGGTCGGCACAGAACTGGCCCGGCGGGGGCACTCGCTGGTATCCGGCGGCGGTTGCGTGTCGATGATGGGCGCGGTAGCTGTCGCCGCTCGCGCCGGTGGGGCGCACACCGTCGGGGTGATCCCGGCCGCCCTGATGGGCTACGAAGTCGCCGATGGCGAAGCCGATGAACTGCTGGTGACGCGCGACATGCGGGAACGCAAGGCGCTGATGGACGCCCGGGCCGAGGGCTTCCTGGCGCTGCCAGGTGGCCTGGGCACACTCGAGGAACTGCTCGAGGTGTGGACGTCGCGCTCGCTCGGGATGCACGACAAGCCGGTGGTCGTGCTCGACCCCGACGGCGTCTTCGACCTGCTCTTCGATCTGCTGGACCGGATGCGCTCCGGCGGCTTCGTCAGGGCAAGTGCGTACGCCGCGGTCACCCGCACCCGCTCCGTCGAGGAGGCTTTCGCGGCACTTGAGTAGAGCGGGTAAGGGCGGAGCGGGTGACGGGGTCCCCGCCGGTCAGTCGGTCTTCGCGGCCTTGGGTGCGCGGACCACGATGCCCTTGGCTGTCTTGTCGCCACCGCTCTTCGTGGCGATCACCATCGCGGGGTCGCCGACCTTGAGGTCGCCGACCTTGGCGGGCTTGCCATCCCTGCGGATCTTGGTGTCGCCAGTCACTGCGTAGGTCGCGGTGAAGCCGTCGGCGCTCTTGAGCGTGATCGATGTGTTGCTCACCTTGGTCACCTCGCCGCGCTGGGTGTCGAGGGTGACATAGGCGCCGTCCTTGCCCCTGGCGACGAACTCACCGTGCACCATCCGCTTGTCCAGACGCGCGAGCCGGCCGCCCTTGTGATCACCCTTCTGATGACTGTGCGCCGCGCCGGCCGACGGGCTCGACGGGCTCGCCGTGGTGTTGGGTGCGGCAAGGGCGATGCCCGCGACGGCGCCGACGGCAAGGGTCACCACGGCCGTGGCGGCGGCGATACGGCCCGCGATTCGGTGCTTGCTGGTCATCTGGTGCTCCTCATGGTCACGGTGTCAGTGTGCTCTTACCTGCGCAGGGTGCGCGCTGATGGTCCACAGCGGGTCGCGGGGAGGTTCGGGTTGTGTAAGCAGTGCTCAGGCCAGCCCGCGCCGGGCCACCCGCGGTGGGCGCTCACCACGGATGGCGGCCACCATGTCCAGCACCCGCCGGGTCTCGGCCACCTGATGCGCGCGGAACACCCGGGCCCCCAGCCAGGCGCTCACCGCCGTCGCGGCAAGAGTGCCCTCGAGGCGATCGTCCAGGCCGACGTCGAGCGTCTCCCCCACGAAGTCCTTGTTGGACAGCGCCACAAGTACGGGCCAGCCGGTCGCCACCAGTTCACCGAGGCGACGGGTGACCTCCAGGGAATGCCAGGTGTTCTTGCCGAAGTCGTGCCCCGGGTCGATGAGGATCGATTCCGCGGGCACGCCCAGGGCTAGCGCACGTTCGGCCAGGCCGGTGACTGTCCCGAGCACGTCCGCCATCAGGTCGGGGTAGCCGATCCGGTGCGGGCGGGTACGCGGTGGCAGGTGCCCGGCATGTGTGCACACGACCCCCACACCGGCCGCCGCGGCCACCCCGGCCAGCGCCGGGTCGACCCCGCCCCACGCGTCGTTGAGCAGGTCAGCACCGGCCCGCACGGCCACGGCGGCCACCTCGGAGCGCCAGGTGTCCACGCTGATCACCGCAGCCGGATGCCGCGCGCGGATGGCGGCCACCAGATCGGCGATGCGGCGTACCTCCTCGGCCGTATCGACCTCGGGACCGGGACCGGCCTTCACGCCGCCGACGTCGAGGATGTCGGCACCGTCGGCCAGCGCTCGGTCGGCGGCCGCCACGGCCGCGGAGAGTTCGAAGGTGGCGCCCCGGTCGAAGAAGGAGTCTGGCGTGCGGTTGATGACCGCCATCACGAGCAGATCGTCGTCGGCGAAGGTCCGCGCTCCCAACCTGAGACTCACCCGGTGGCTCCTCCGTGTGGACGTCAGCGATCAGGGCGTCGCGGTGATCAACGCGGCCAAGCGTGACACGATTGCCGCCGTGGCGACGTTCCTGGGTTGGGTGTTGACGGCCGCGCTGGTCGCCGGCGTCATCTTCGCGGTGGTGGTAGCTGTCACTGGGCGGGCCGACGTGATGGCCGACATGCCGCCCGACGCGGTCCCGCTCGGGCTGCCGGCCGATCGCCCGATGAGGGCGGAGGACGTGCACGACGTCCGGCTCGACCTGGCCTTCCGTGGCTACCGGATGGATCAGGTCGATGCCGTGCTCGAGCGGCTCGCCGACGACCTGGCGACGCGTGACCGCGAGATCGAGCAGCTGCGGGCGCGGGCGCCGGAGCAGTCGTGACCAGATATGAGCTCATCGAGAAGGTCACCGTTGGGGCGGTGCCGGCCCGGGTATGGCAGGCGCTCACGGCCTGGGATCGGCAGTCGGAGTGGGTGATGGGCACCCGGACCTATGCAACGGACCTCGCCGGCCAGGCGCTCGGCGGCGGCTTCGTGGCCTTCACCGGGATCGGCCCGATCGGTTTCCGCGATTCCATGGTGATCACCGAGTGGGTGCCGCCGCACGTGTGCCGGGTCCGGCACACCGGCCGGGTCGTGCGCGGCACGGGTGCCTTCGAGGTCGAGCCGCAGGGTCGCACCGGCTCGATCGTGACCTGGTCGGAGCAGATCGACATGCCCTTCGGCGGCCTCGGTGACGCGATCTGGCCGCTCGTACACTCCGTGTCGTCCTGGGCGTTGCGCCGCTCGCTGCAGCGGTTCGCCCAGTGGGCGCCCACATATCCGCAGTGACCCGGCTGCTACCCGGCCCGGACGGCCGGGCGAGATGCGCGTGGGCTGGCAGTGCGCATGAATACCTCGACTACCACGACGACGAGTGGGGCGTCGAGGTACGCGGTGACGACGCGATGTTCGAGCGGATGTCGCTGGAGGCGTTTCA
Organism: Mycobacteriales bacterium; assembly: GCA_038276285.1. Classification (GTDB taxonomy): domain Bacteria; phylum Actinomycetota; class Actinomycetes; order Mycobacteriales; family QHCA01; genus QHCA01. The sequence continues at coordinate 39,764 of JBBPZR010000119.1, forward strand.
GTCCGGCCTGTCGTGGCTGACCATCCTGCGCAAGCGACCAGCCTTCCGGGAGGCCTTCGCCGGCTACTCCATCGCCGCGGTGGCGGAGTTCGGGCCGCCTGACGTCGAACGTCTGCTGGCCGACGCGCGCATCGTCCGCAATCGGGCCAAGATCGCGGCCGTCATCTCCAATGCGCGGGCCGCTCTGGCGCTCGATGACGGCCTGTCGGCGCTGCTGTGGTCATTCGCGCCCGCCGAACACCGACGCGACGCGGGCCGCAGCACGTCCCCGGAATCCACCGCGATGGCGCGCGAACTCAAGCGTCGCGGATTTCGCTTCGTCGGGCCGACGACGGCCTACGCGCTCATGCAGGCCACCGGCATGGTCAACGACCATGTCACCGGGTGCTGGCGGGCCGGCTGAGTCAACGGCCCTCGAACGTTGCCTGCTGCTTCGCGACAAACGCCGCTGTGGCATTGCGGTGGTCCTGAGTCGCGCCGGCGCGGGCCTGCAGGTCGGCCTCGCGCTCGAGGGCATCGGCCAGGTCGGCCGTGCCGCCGTAGGCGATCGCCTCCTTGATACACGCGTACGCCACCGTCGGGCCGGCCGCCAGCCGGGAGGCCAACTCGTGGGCGGCGGGCAGCACCTTGTCGTCGGGCACGACCGCCGTGACCAGGCCCATCTCCAGCGCCTGGGCGGGGGAGACCGGCTCGGCCAGCATCATCAGGGCGGTAGCCCGCGCGTTGCCGACCAGCCGTGGCAAGGTCCACGACGCGCCACTGTCGGCGCTCAGGCCCACCCGGGCGAAGGCCATGAGGAAGCCGGCGCCCTCGCCGGCGATCCGGAAGTCGCAGGCGAAGGCGAAGGACGCGCCGGCACCGGCTGCCATCCCGTTGACGGCCGCGACGACCGGCTTGGGCATCTCTATCAGGCCCAGGGCGATCGGGTTGTAGTGATCGCGCACGGTCCGCAGCGGGCGGGGGTCGTTCTGGGCCATCAGCGCGGCGTGCTCACGCAGGTCCTGCCCGACGCAGAACGCGCTGCCGGCGCCGGTGAGCACGACCGCGCGCACCGCCTCGTTGTCGCGTACTTCGCGCAGCGCGGCGATGAGGGACTCCTTCATCTCCAGCGACAGGGAGTTCATCGACGCGGGGCGGTTCATGGTGATCGTGGCCACGCCGGCGGCACGATCGAGCAGCACGCTGTCGGACACGGACGCCTCGCTTCGCAGGTTGTGGTGGGCGGGTAAAGACGGGGTGGGAAAGCCAACTCCGGCCACGCTACGCCGGGCGCTCTGCGCCACCGTTCAAGCACGCGTCGACATAGCGGCCGGCCGCCGGCAGCAGCCGGCCGGCCTCTGTGTCGAAGAATCCCGCGGCCCGGATCCCGGGCCACTCCGGCGGCAGTAGCTCGCCGGGCAGGCCGGGATCGGTGAACAGGAAGTTGCGCCAGGCATGCACCAGCCGGGATCGAGCGGCGAACGCATCTTCGTCGGTCGACGCCGGCCCGATTGCCGCCACCACCGGTCCCAGCTCGTCCACGAAGCGGGTGTAGGCGACCGCGAGCCCCTCCAGGTCCCAGGCCCGGTCGATCATCGGTCGCGGGTCAGCCGCATGGACCGCCGTGAAGGCGTCGGCCGCCGTGCCCTGGCCGGAGGCGATGGCCAGGGCCTCCGGTGAGGGCCGGGCCGCCAGCCAGGTGCCGGGGGTCAGCCGGCCATAACCCAGGAATGCCAGGTCGGCCGCGAGGCGTTCGCGGGCACTGCGGTTGGCCGGCTGGGCGATTACGAGCAGGTGCCAGTACCCGTCCCAGCCGGCGGCCGCCCCGCCCGTGCGGTAGATCCGGGTGGCGGCATCATCGAGGCGGCGGACGGCCCGCGCGGTCAATTCGTATCCCGGCCCGCCGGGCAGTCGTAGCGGCGCGAGCCAACCCTGCCGAACCATCCGCGATACGGCGGTGCGCACGGCCGGCGCGGTGATGTCCAGCGGCGCCAGCAGCCGCACCAGGGCGGCGATCGGAGCGGCACTCCCGCGCGTGCGGAGGTGGTCGCCGTACACGTCGAAAAGCGCCGATCTGGCCTGCACGTCCCGCAGTCTCTCAGCCGGCGGCTCGTCGGCGACCGTCCGTCGGATCGTGAGCCATCGCTCACTGTTCAGCAGATAGTCGCGGGGGCGACGGGCACCACGGCATAGGCGCGGACGGGGAAGGTGCCGAATCCGCGTATCCGCACCGGCGCGGCGTGCAGCCGCGCCCCCGTCACAGGCAGCTGATCGAGACCGGTGACGTGTTCGAGCACTCCGACGCCGGCGGCGAGCAGAATCGAGTGGGCGGGCCGCTCGCCGCCGTCGGTGTTGTCGATGTTCACCGAGTCGATCCCGACCAGGCGGGCGCCGGCGTCCACCAGTGCCTGGGCGGCCGGACCGGTCAGGTACGGCGCGGCGCCACCGTAGGCCTCGGTGCCCCAGTGCCGGTCCCAGCCGGTGTGCAGCAGCACGGCGCATCCGGTCACGTCGAGGGCGGCCAGCGCCTCCGGACGCACCGCCCTGTCCTTTCCGCCGGTCAGCCGGACCACGATCGCGGGCAGGTCGGCGACGGTCTCCAGGGGCAGCCCGGCCAGGTCGATCCCGTCGGCGTACCGGTGAAACGGGCTGTCGAGATAGGTGCCGGTGTTGCCGACCATGGTGATCCGGTCGATTGCGAACTCGGTGCCCGGCGCGTAGGACGCCCGAGAGGCCTCTCGCGTGAGGTGCGGCGTGATCTCGGGCCCCGGCAGGCCGGGATAGGTCGTCATGCCCGCGGTGACGACATGGTTGAGCTCGACCAGCCGGGTGGTGGCCGCGACCGGCCGGTGGCTATCGGCCGGACCACTCCGCGAGCCGCGGTGCGGTTCGGAGATCAGGCGGTAGTTGGTCAACTCGATCCGATCGACCATCAGCAGGCCGAGATGGCGGACGAAGAGCGCGGCCACGGCCTCCCGGCTGATGTGGCCCGGCGGCACGTCCAGGCGGAAGCCCTGTACCTGCAGGCCTCCTCCGTTGAGGAAGGTCACGTCGGCATCGAAACAGGCTCGGGCATCGGTCATCCCGCCATGGTGAAGCAGAGTGCCCATCCGGAGCCAGTGGCACGATGGCCGGATGCCCCCGCCTTTGTCACCGCCGCACCGATCGCCGCTGGCGCCTCGAGCTCTGGTCGGCCGCCTGGAGGAGCTGACCTTCACCTCCGGCGTCCTCGCCGACAACCCCGCCGGCGATCCGGCCACCCGCCCGTTGTGGGTGTACCTCCCGCCCGGCTACGACGACGCCCCACAGCAGCGCTATCCGTCGGTCTACGTGATCCAGGGATTCACCGGGTCCCTGCCCATGTGGCACAACACGATGCCATACCAACCCACCTTCCCGGAGAGCTGCGACGACCTGTTCGCCGCTGGCGGCGCCCCACCGTGCATCGTCGTCTGGGTCGATGCCTGGACGTCGTACGGCGGCAGCCAGTTCGTTGACTCACCGGGCACCGGGCGCTATCACACGTACCTCTGCGACGAAGTGGTGCCGGAGGTCGATGCGCGCTACCGGACGCTGGACTCCGCCCGGCACCGTGGCATCCAAGGGAAGTCCAGCGGAGGCTTCGGCGCCATGATCACGCCGATGCTGCGGCCCGACCTGTTCGGCGCGCTGGCCACCCACGCCGGCGACGCGCTCTACGAGTACTGCTACCTGCCGGAGTTCGCCGCCGTCGCCAGGGCGTTGCGCGGCTACGACGGATCGATCGAGGCCTGGTGGGCTGATTTCCGGGCCCGGGCCGCCTTCACGAAGCCCGACGACGGCCTGCTCCTCGGGACATACGGCGTCGCCGCCTGCTTCTCGGCCGACCCCGATGGCACCGTGCGGTTGCCGTTCGACCCTCGTACCGGCCGGCTCATCGACGACCTGTGGGCGCGCTGGCTGGCGTGGGACCCCGTCCGGATGGTTCCCGACCACGCCGACGCGCTGAGGGGTCTGCGGGGGATCTGGATCGATGCCGGCACCCGCGACGAGTACTTCCTCGACCTCGGCGCGGAGGCCTTCCGGGCGGCGCTGGCCGAGGTGGGAGTGACCGGCGTCTCCTTCGAGCTGCTCGATTCCGGCCACGGCAATCTGGGCTTCCGGTATCCGTTGTCGCTGCGCTACCTGGCCGAGCGCCTGTCGGGCTAAGCGGGGGCGGTTTGGGCCAGCGCCCGTCGATGCGGGAGAATCAGCCCAGGCGACGGTCGGGCCTGGCCGACGAGCACTTCTGAGGGGAGTACCAACATGGCGGCGATGAAGCCGCGGACAGGTGACGGTCCGCTCGAGGTCACCAAGGAAGGCCGCGGCATCGTCATGCGCGTACCGCTCGAAGGTGGCGGCCGGCTCGTGGTGGAGATGTCCCCCAGCGAGGCCGGCGAGCTGGGCGATGCCCTCAAGGCGGCCGCCGACTGACCCCGCTGTTCCTCCGCTGGCGACCTCGCCGACGCTCGCCGGCGGCCTCTTCGGCGTTGCCCGGCGACTACTGTCAGACCATGGTGTCGCGACGTGGCAGCCAGAACGTCCTGGGAATCGTGCTCGCCGGCGGTGCCGGCAAGCGGCTGATGCCGCTGACGAGAGACCGCGCCAAGCCGGCCGTGCCCTTCGGCGGCATCTACCGGCTGATCGATTTCGTCCTCTCCAACATGGTCAACGGCGGCTATCTGCGCCAGTGCGTGCTCACGCAGTACAAGTCACACTCCCTCGACCGCCACATCACCACCACCTGGCGGATGTCGACCCTGCTCGGCAACTACGTCACACCGGTGCCGGCCCAGCAGCGGCTGGGCCCGCGATGGTTCACCGGCAGCGCCGACGCCATCTTTCAGTCGCTCAACCTCGTCTACGACGACGACCCGGAGTACGTCGTGGTGTTCGGCGCCGACCACGTCTACCGGATGGACCCCTCGCAGATGGTCGAGCGGCACATTGAGAGCGGAGCCGGCGTGACGGTGGCCGCTATCCGGGTGCCCAGGTCCGAGGCGAGTTCGTTCGGCGTCATTCAGACCGCCGACGACAGCACGGCGATCTCCGGCTTCCTCGAAAAGCCGCAGGACCCGCCCGGTCTGCCGGACAGCCCCGACGAGGTATACGCATCGATGGGCAACTACGTGTTCAGCGTCGACGTGCTGCTGGGCGCGGTCCGCGAGGACGCCCGCAATGAGGATTCCGCACACGACATGGGCGGCGACATCATCCCGCTGCTGACCGAACGGGGCCAGGCCAAGGTCTACGACTTTGCTGACAACGGCGTGCCCGGCACCACGGAACGCGACCGCGGTTACTGGCGCGACGTCGGCACGCTCGACTCCTACTACGACTCCCACATGGACATGGTGTCGGTGCACCCGGTCTTCAACCTCTACAACCGGCAGTGGCCGATCTTCACCTCGATGCCGCAACTGCCGCCGGCGAAGTTCATCGCGGGCGGCCTGGCGCAGGGGTCGATGGTCTCGCCGGGCTGCATCGTGGCGGGCGGTCAGGTGCGGGGTTCGGTGCTGTCCCCTGGAGTGCACGTGCTCGATGGCGCCACGGTCGAGGATTCGATCCTGCTGAGCGGCGTGACCATCGGCAAGGGTGCGGTGATCCGCCGGGCGATCCTGGACAAGAACGTCAAGGTGCCCGACGGGGCGCGCATCGGCGTGGATGCCGAAGAGGACCGCAGCCGCTTCACGGTCAGCCCCGGTGGCGTCGTCGTTCTGGGCAAGGGCGAGCAGGTCGCTGGCTGAGTACGGCCGTCAACGGCTGAGCGTCAGCGACTGAGCACGGCGGTGAGCAGCCCGTCGCCCACCGGCAGCAGGGCCGGGGTGAGGCGGTCGTTGTCGCGTACCAACCGGCCGACCTCTCGCAGGGCGACCGTGTCAGGGTCGCGCGCCGACGGGTCGGCGACCTTGCCGTTCCACAGCGCGTTGTCGAAGGCCACCACGCCGCCGGGCCGGAGCAGCCGCAGCGCCTCGGCGAGATACTCGGCGTACTCCGTCTTGACCGCGTCGCAGAACACCAGGTCGTAGGAGGCGTCAGCGAGCCGTGGCAGCACTTCGAGCGCCCGGCCGGTGATGGTGCGCGCCCGGGAGGTGGCGAACCCCGCCTCGGTGAAGGCCTCACGCGCCAGCCGCTGATGCTCGGCCTCGGTGTCGATGGTCGTGAGGACGCCCTCGGGATGCATGCCGCGCAGCAGCCACAGCCCGGAGACGCCGGCCCCGGTGCCGATCTCGACGACGGACCGGGCGGCGACGGCCGCGGCCAGCATCCGCAGGACCGCCCCACCGCCGCTCCCGATGGGGACCACACCGACCTCGTCGGCGCGCTGTCGAGCCGCTATGAGTACCGGATCCTCGGACAGGTAGCTCTCCGCGTACTCCGCGGCGGATGCTGGCACGGCGTACCTCCTCGGCTCCCGATTCGGCTACTGGCCAGCCTAGCGACCTATCGCGCAACCGTCGGTTGCACCGCCGCGACAGTCTCGGCGGCGATGAGCCGGAGCTTGACGTTGCGGTGCTGGGAGACGTGCCGCAGGTGGTCGAAGGCCTGGCTCGGTGAGCAGCGCCGGCCCGCCATTGTCACCCCGATGGCCTGGTCGATCACCGCCCGGCTGGTCAGCGCTGCCTGCAGGTGCTCTCTGAGCTGCACCTGGTCGCAGTGCCGGGCCGCGGCCATGAGCACGAGGGCGGCCTGCGCCGCGAATGCCGCTCCGATCTGGCGGTCGCTGGCGCTGTACTCCCGGGCTTCGCGGCCGTAGAGGTTCAGCACGCCCAGCGTGCGCCCGCCCACCGTGAGAGGAAGGGAGAACACGGTCAGCACATCGAGGGCCACCGCCTGCCGCCCGAAGTTGTACCAGCGCGCGTCGGTGCGGCAGTCGGTCACCGTGACGATGGCACCCGTGCGCATCGCCTCCAGGCACGGTCCCGTGTCGGCGGTGTACTGCATCTCGTCGACCGCGTGTGCGCGGGGTTCGGTGCAGGCGATCGTGTGCGGCCGGCCATGGAGGTCCACGGTGGCGCCGCAGGCATCGACACCGGCCAGGCCGTTCGCGGCCAACCGGGCAACGCGCTCGAGAAGTTCTTCGATCCGCTCGTCGGAGAGCAGGAGGGCGGTCAATTCCGACAGCGCCACCCCGATGTCGGGCGGAGGACGCAGGTTGGTCGACGCGGTGCTTGGCATGGGAAACCCTGTTGCCCAGCTGCCATCAGATGGTGGTCGGAGGAAACCGAGGGACCCGGGCCGGATGGCAGTGCCGGAGCGGGCGGGGACGGAACGCCCCAAGTGCCGATTCATAGTCCAACCGATGGGCCGAGTGTACGCCCGCGGGGATCGGCGCCGGGGAACCGATCGCCGCTGGCGCCCGTTCCTGCTGGAGACGTTCCTGCTGGAGATGAGCCCGGCAGGTGAGGGCAGGTGGCATCCCCAGGAGGCGCGAGGCACGATGGTGGCGACCGTGTCCGCACTTCGCCAGGGAGGCGTCGCACCCACCATGGCGAATGTCGACGCCCCCGACCCCACAGCCGAGTGGGTGCCACCGACCTGGGACGAGGTCGTCCGGCTGCATTCGCCGCGGGTATATCGGCTCGCCTACCGGCTGACCGGCAATCGGCACGACGCCGAGGACCTGACACACGACGTCTTCATGCGCGTGTTCCGCTCGCTCGCGACCTACACTCCCGGCACGTTCGAGGGCTGGCTGCACCGGATCACCACCAACCTGTTCCTCGATCGCGTCCGCCGCGATCAGCGGATCCGCTTTGATGCCTTGCCCGACGACAGCGAGCGCATTCCCGGTCGCGAGCGCACGCCCGAGCAGGTATACGAAGACACCCACTTCGGCGACGACGTCCAGGCGGCCCTCGACTCCCTGCCACCGGACTTCCGTGCCGCCGTCGTGCTCTGCGACATCGAGGGACTGTCGTACGAAGAGATCGCCGCGACCCTCGGGGTCAAGCTCGGCACCGTCCGCAGCCGGATCCACCGGGGCCGCGCGCACCTGCGCCGATCGCTGCCTCACCGGTCTCCCCGAGCGGCGGATGAGGCTCAATGACAAGCCGCGACGGACATCTCGGCGAGCTCGCGGCCGCACTCGCCGACGGAGCGCTCGATGGCGGCACCCGCGACCAGGCGCTGGCCCATCTCGCCGGCTGCTCCGACTGCCGGGCAGAGGTCGAGGCGCAGCGCCGGCTCAAGGAGCGACTCCGGCGGCTGCCCGACCCCGAGCCATCGGCCGCGCTCAGTGACCGGCTGCGTGCCCTTGGTGCCATCGGCGTGGCCGGTGACGCGACCGCGTCGGCCTCCGGTCAGAGCCACGTGCTCCTGCCCGCTAGTTCACCCGACCGGCTCCCGTTGCCGAGTGCGCCGGGCCGCCCGGCCGGCCCCCCGGGCATCGCGGCCCGCCGCCCGGTCGGTGCCTCTCGTCCCGCCCCTGTCGCCGGCCGGCTTCGGCGGCCGCGTGGTCGCCGGGTCGCGGGTGGCCTGACAGTGGTCGCGCTGGGCTTCGTCGTAGCCGTGTCCCTCACGCCCGAGCGCCGCCAGGTCCCCGCCGTTTCGCCACCTGTGGCCCGCTATACCGTCGAGCACGCCCGGACCACCGGCGGCTTCCCTGGTGCGGATCCCGGCGCGGGCGCCGTGACCGTCTCCCTGAATCGATGAGCGGAACGCTTCGACTCTCCCGAGTGCTCGCCCTCATGCTGGGCGCAGGCGCGATCGGAGGGGTGGCCCTGCCCGCGCTCGTCGCCGGGACACCGCGGATCGGCTCCGCCGAGCTGACCTTCGGGCCCGGACTGGCCGCGGCGACTCCGACGCCGAATGCGCAGGAACGCGAGGCGATCGAGTTGCTCCGCCGGGCGGCGACGGCCGGCCGCGACCGCACCTACGCCGGCACCCAGTTCGTCAACAGCTGGTCGCGGGCGGGCGCCTCCAGCGTCGTGGTGGACCTCCAGCACATGCCCGGTCGCGGGATGCTGGTCCGGCTGTCCGGCGGCAACGCATCCAACATCGTCGACGACGCCGGCACCGCCGCTCTCGATCCGCGAGCGCTGGCCGTGCTCGAGCGGCACTACTCCCTCGCCATCGCGCCACATCCGGGGCAGTGCGCCGGGCGCACCGCGCGCATCGTCGAGGCCCGGCCGCGGGGGAGTTCGGCGGTGGCCGGTCGGTTCTGGCTCGATGAGGCCACCGGTTTGGTGCTGCGGCGCGAGTTGTACGACCACAACGGGCGGACCGTCCGTGCGGCCGCCTTCGTCGACTTGCAGATGGCTGCGCCACGGCCGTGGACCGGTCCGTCCCAGGGTTCGGCCGACGACGGAGTGTCGGTCGCGGATGCACAGCTCGCGACCCTGCGTCGCGACGGCTGGCAGGCGCCCGAGCGGCTCAGCGGTGGCCTGGAACTCCTCGATGCACGCCGGCGGGCCGGCGAACTGCAGCTGAGCTACACCGACGGTTTGTTCGCCGTGTCGGTCTTCGCCCAACGTGGACGGCTGGATTCCCACTCGGTCCAGCACTGGCAGCGGGTCACGATGGGTGACACGCGGGCCTGGGCCCAGCCTGGTCTCTCCGAAAAGGTGGTATGGGCCGGCGGCGACTGGGTCTACACGGCCGTGGCCGACGCTCCGGACGCCGTGGTCTCCGCCGCGGTGGCCGGTTTCCCCGCCGTCACCCGGGAGAGTTTCCAGCACCGCGTCTGGCGTGGCCTGCACCGGATGGGATCCTGGTTCGACCCCACGGGCTAGCGGACTGACGGGGACTTCACACCTCGCGCGGCACCATCAGCTATGACAGCCGCGCAGGAGGGAACGACACCACGATGACCGACACCCCGCAAGGGACGCCCCCCGTGCCTCCCCAGCAGTCCCCGTGGTGGGCCGAGGGAGCCCAGCACGACCCCTGGCGTGACCCACGCTCGGCGGCCAGCTGGAGCGCTCCGACCCAGCAACTGCCCCGCCCGCCGTGGGGGCCACCGGCCGGTGCACCGCCGATTGGGCAGCCACCCCCAGTCGGGCAGCCCCCCGTCGGGCAACCGCCCGTGCCGCGCCCCGGCACCGCTGCGGGCGGCAACCCGCCCCGGCACGGCCTGCGGATGGTGGTCGCGGTCGCTCTGGTCACCGGCCTGGTCGCCGGCGGTGCGGCCGGCGTCACCGGCTACGAGATCGCGCGCCAGTCCGGCAACGGCATCCTGCCCGCTCAGGCCACCAGCCCGCTAGGCGTGCCGGCCGCCGCCAACCGCGCGCCGACTTCCGTGGCCGGCATTGCCGCGCGGGTGCTCCCCAGCGTGGTGTCGATCAAAGTCTCGACCGGGACGGGTGAGGGCACCGGCTCGGGCTTCGTGATCCGCAAGGACGGCTACATCCTCACCAACAACCACGTGGTGGCCAGCGCCGCCTCCGGCGGTGACATCGCGGTGGCCTTCAAGGACGGGTCCACCGTCCCGGCCACCATCGTCGGCCGGGACCAGTACTCCGATCTGGCCGTCGTCAAGGTCGCCCGGACGGACCTCTTGCCGGTCACGCTCGGCGACTCCTCGGCCCTCGCTGTCGGCGACCCCGTCGTCGCCGTCGGTTCGCCGCTGGGGCTCGCGGGCACCGTGACCTCGGGCATCATCAGCGCCCTCAACCGGCCGGTGCAGGCGGGCGGCTCGGAGCGGGGGAGCGGCACTGAGGCGAGTACCACCTACATCTCGGCCATCCAGACCGATGCGGCCATCAACCCCGGCAACAGCGGCGGACCGCTCCTCGACGGCGACGCGCGCGTGATCGGGATCGACTCCGCAATCGCCACGCTGACCAGCGGCGGCGGTCAAGCCGGCAGCATCGGTCTCGGCTTCGCCATCCCGATCAACCAGGCCAAGCGGGTGTCCCAGCAGCTGATTTCCAGCGGCCATGCCACCCGGACCGTCATCGGTGCTTCGATTGACTCCGCGTACAAGGGTGCCGTCGACGGGGTACGGCTGGCCGAGGTCCCCTCCGGCCCCGCGCAGAGAGCCGGCTTGAAGCCCGGCGACGTCATCACCCGGTTCGGGGACAAGGTGGTCGACGACCCGGTCGCGCTGATCGCCGACATCCGGGCGCAGGAGCCGGGGGCTCAGGTCAAGGTCACTTACGTACGCGACGGACGTAGGCTCACCACAACCGTCACCCTCGCCGCCGCGACGAACTGACGGCCTAGGCTCAGATCGTGTTCAACTCGATCGGTTGGCCCGAGGTGGCGGTGCTCCTCGTCCTCGCGCTGTTCGTGTTCGGCCCGGAGCGGCTGCCGAGCATGGCGGCCGAGGCGGGACGCATGTTGCGCACGCTGCGCCAGATGGCCAACAGTGCTCGTACGGACCTGCAGTCCGAGCTCGGTCCCGAGTTGGGTGATCTCGACCTCGCCTCGCTCAACCCCAGGACGTTCGTCCGCAAGCACCTGTTCGAAGACGATGAGGCGCCGGAAGACGTCGCCGTCCTGGCGGCGCGCCGGCCGCCACCCCTGCGGCCCCTTGCCGATGGCGAGCGGGCGCCCTACGACGCCGACGCCACCTGAACCACACCGAGGCCTCAAACCGGGTCTGCGGCGCGTTGAGCGACGGTGCCGCCGAGCGGACTAGCGCATGCCCACCGGCGTCAGCGAAAGGGATCGCCCCGCCAGCCCGCGGCCGCGGGCCGCCAACGCCTCGGCCAACGCCAGCAGAGCCACCGATGCCGGTGCCGTCGGCTCATCCAGGACCAACGGATGGCCGCTGTCGCCGCCCTCGCGCAGCCGGACATCGATCGGCACCTGGCCGAGTAGCGGCACCGTGGTGCCGGTCGAGCGTGACAAGGACGCCGCCACCTGCGCGCCACCACCGCGGCCGAAGAGCTCGAGGCGGGAGCCGTCGGGCTGCTCCAGCCAACTCATGTTCTCCACCACACCGACTATCTGCTGGTGGGTCTGCAGCGCGATCGAGCCGGCCCGCTCGGCCACCTCGGCGGCGGCCTGTTGCGGTGTCGTGACCACGAGGATCTCGGCGTTGGGCACCAGCTGCGCCACCGAGATGGCGATGTCGCCGGTGCCGGGGGGAAGGTCCATGAGCAGGACGTCGAGGTCACCCCAGAAGACATCGGCCAGGAACTGTTGCAGGGCCCGGTGCAGCATGGGCCCCCGCCACACGACGGCGGTGTTGCCCTCGGTGAACATCCCGATCGAGATCACCCGCATGCCGTAGGCCTGGGGAGGCATGATCATCTGCTCGACCTGGGTGGGCCGCTCGGTGATGCCGAGCATCCGCGGCACCGAGAAGCCGTAGATGTCGGCGTCGACCAGCCCGACGGACAGGCCGCGCCGGGCCAGCGCGGCGGCCAGGTTGACGGTCACCGTCGACTTGCCGACCCCGCCCTTGCCGCTGGCCACCGCGTACACCTTGGTCAACGACCCGGGCCGGGCGAAGGGGATCTCCTTGGCCGGCGCACCTCCGCGGAGCTGCGTCTGCAGGGCCGCGCGTTGCTCGGGACTCATCACGTCGAGGGCGACGCGGACCGCCGTGACGCCCGCCAACCGGCCTACGGCGGCTGTCACGTCTGCCGTGAGCTTGTCCTTGAGCGGGCAGGCCGCGATCGTCAGGAAGATCGCCACATCGACCGATCCGTCGGCCTGCACCTCGACGCTCTTGACCATGCCGATCTCGGTGATAGGCCGCCGGATCTCGGGGTCGATGACGGTGGCCAGGGCCGCGTGGACCTGGTCGAGCAGGGTGTCGGTGGTCGTCATGGTCCACCCATGGTACGTGGGCGCCGCATCCCCGCTGGCCGTCAGTAGGCCGCTGTCACGCGGGCAGCGCGGGCGCGCCCGCTGGGGTCCGGCACCAGGGGCACAGGCGCCACTCCGGCTCGAGCATCCGCTCGCAGCCGGCGCACCGGCCGGATTCGAGGTCGGTCGCGCACCATGGGCACGCGACCATGTCGGTGCCGATCACTCGGGCGCACGATGGACACCGCAGGCCCACGTCCGTGTCGATGTGGGTGACCCGCAGTGCCTCCTCGAACGTGGTCTCACCGGTCATCGCCCGGGCGATCACCTCTTGGCGGAGAGTTCGCACGCCTGCTTCACGGGCCGCGACGGTGATCGCGGCCTCGGTCGGCGTGGTCTGGAGTACCGCCCGCATCGCCGCGGTGACGGGCAACAGCTCGAACACACCGGTCCGCCCGAGGTACCCGGTGCCGGCGCAGTCCCCACAGCCGGCGCCCCGGCGCGGGGTTCCGGTACGAAGATCCTCGGCCACCAGGCCCAGCTGGTGCAGCACGTCGGGATCGGGGACGTACGCGGCAGCGCAGCTGGCGCACGGCTTGCGTACCAGCCGCTGTGCCACCACCAGGGTGAGCGAGGAGGCGACCAGGTACGGGTCGGCGCCCATCTCCACCAGCCGGGTGATGGCGGACACGGCGTCGTTGGTGTGCAAGGTAGTGAGGACGAGGTGCCCGGTGAGCGACGCCTGGAGAACCAGCTCGGCGGTCTCCTGATCGCGAACCTCGCCGACCAGGATGATGTCGGGATCCTGCCGCAGCATCGACCGCAGCCCGCGAGCGAAGGTCAGCCCCGACCTCTCGTGCACCTGGACCTGGCTGACCCCGGGCAGCTCCAGCTCGACCGGGTCCTCGAGGGTCACGACGTTGTGCTCGATATCGGACACCTCGTTGAGCGCTGCGTACAACGTCGAGGTCTTGCCCGAGCCGGTCGGCCCGCACAGCACCACGAGTCCCTGCGGCGAGGAAAGGGCGCCCCGCAGCGCGGGTAACTGCCGCGGCGCCAGTCCACATCGATCGAGGCTGGGAATGTCGTCGGCGAGGGCCAGCAGTCGCAGCACGACCTTCTCGCCGTGGATCGTCGGCAGGGTGCTCACGCGTACGTCGAGGGCCACGCCGCCGGTCTGCAGCTGGGTCCGGCCGTCCTGGGGGCGACGCCGCTCGGAGATGTCCAACCCGGACATGATCTTGATCCGGCTGACCACTCCGGCCGCGACCGAGCGAGGCGCTGACATCACCTCGCGCAGCACGCCGTCCACTCGGTAGCGGACCCGCAAGACGGCCAGTTCTGGCTCGATGTGCACGTCGCTGGCCCGGGCCAGGATGGCATCGCCCAGGATGGCGTTGACCAGACGTACGACGGGCGCATCGTCCATGAGAGCCCGGCCGAGGTCGTCGGTCAGGTCCGGCTCCTGCTCGGTGTCCAGGGGCACGAACTCCGAGGAATCGCTGGTGAGGCTCCACGCCCGACCAAGGCGCTCCCTCAACTTGCTGACCACAGCCACCTGAAGCACGACATCCGTCGCGCCGGTGTAAAGGCGGAGGTCGTCGATGGCCACGACGTTGGTGGGGTCGCCGACGGCGACGGTGACGGTGTGGCCTACGCGGGACAAGATCAGCAACTCATGGCGCTCGGCGAGGGCGCGCGGGATCAGCCGGACGACATCGGCACTGATCGAGACCTGTCCGAGGTCGATGAGCTCGAGGTTCAGCGCCGAGGCCAGGGCTGTGGCGATCTGGCGCTCGGTCGCGAAGCGCAGGCCGATGACGATGGCACCGAGCCGCTGCCGTTGGCGGCCGGGGGTGTCGCGCTGCAGCTGCAACGCCACCTCGAGCTGGTCGGAGTCCAGCACCCCCTGCTCGATCAGGACGTCGCCCATGCGCTTGCGCAGGGGCACGGTGAGATGGTCAGAAGTCACTCTGTCGCCCTCGGCAGGCCCGAGCCCCACCCTGAGCGGGTTTGCTAGCCGTGTTCGCTGTCGCGGTCGTCGTCGCCCAGTCGCGCCAGCTCCGAGCGGATGAAGTCGCGGGTCGCCACTTCGCCGACGGCGACCCGCAGGGCGGCCAGCTCACGGGCGAGGTACTCGATGTCGGCCTTGGCGGCTTGGGCGCGTACCCGGTCCTCCTCGAGGGAGACCCGGTCGCGGTCGGCCTGGCGGTTCTGCGCCAGCAGGATCAGCGGCGCGGCGTAGGACGCCTGCAGCGACAGCAGCAGGGTCAGGAAGGTGAACGTGTACGGGTCGAAACGTGCGCTCTTGGGGGCCAGCACGTTCCACCCGAGCCAGATGATGATGAATACGGTCATATAGACGAGGAACTTCGCCGTGCCCAGGAAGCGCGCGAAGCGCTCGGCGGCCCGGCCGAACGACTCGGGCGAGTAGCTCGGCCGGGGCACCCCCCGGCGCGGTGTCTTGGGCTGGTCCAGCCGGACCCGGGTGCGGTCAGCCATGAGAACCCTCCCGCCAGTTGGCCGGCAGCAGGTGGTCGAGCACGTCGTCGACGGTGACGGCGCCGACCAGTCGCCGCATGTCGTCGACCACGGGCACGGCGACCAGGTTGTACGTCGCCAAGTAGCTCGCCACGTCCTGCAGCGTGGTCTCCGGTGCCAGCGGGCCGATGTCGTCGTCGATCACGCCGCCGATGAGGTCGGCCGGCGGCTCGCGCAGCAGGCGCTGGATGTGCGCCATGCCGAGGTACTTGCCGGTCGGCGTCTCCATCGGCGGCCGGCACACGTAGATCTGGGCGGCCAGCGCCGGGGTGAGCTGAGGATCACGGATCCGGGCCAGCGCCTCGGCGACAGTGGCATCGGGCAGCAGGATGACCGGCTCGGAGGTCATCAGACCGCCCGCGCTGTCCTCGGAGTAGTGCAACAGCCGGCGTACCGGGGCGGCCTCATCGGGCTCCATCAGCTTCAGCAGCCGCTCCTGCTCGGCGGGCGGCAACTCATGGAGCAGGTCGGCCGCGTCGTCGGGGTCCATGGCCTCGAGCACGTCGGCGGCCCGCTCCCCGGTGAGGCTGGCCAGGATCTGGATCTGGTCCTCCTCGGGCAACTCCTCGAGCACGTCGGCGAGCCGGTCGTCGTCGAGGGCCTGGGCGACCTCGTGCCGGCGCTTGGCCGACAGGTCCTTGAGCACGGCGGCGAGATCGGCCGGCCGCATCTTCTCGAAGACCGCGAGGAGGTTGGCGGCACCCTGCTCGCCCTCGGGCAGGTGCAGCCCGGTGACCTGGTCCCAGTCGAGTTGGTGCACCTGGCCGCGTCGCCGGGCCAGCCGGCCGTGGGTCAGCTCACGCACGGCAAGCTTGGCGACCACCCAGTCACGGGTGCGGGTCCGCTGCATGGCCGCATCGACGACGATGGCGGCCCGGTCGGTCTCCTTGACGGTGACCCGGCGGTCCAGCAGGTCGCCCAGGATGAGGAGCTCACCGGGACGTTGCTCGAACCGCCCGAGGCTGACCTTGCCGGTGCCGAGCACCACGGCGTCGACATCGACGCTGGTGACCCGCCCGATCGGCACGAAGATCCGCCGCCGCTGCTGGATCTCGACGACCAACCCGAGCACCCGGGGCGCCTGGTCTCCGAGCCGGAGCGCGACCACCGCGTCGCGGACCCGACCCACCCGGTCGCCGTTGGGATCGAACACGGCGATGCCGGACAGGCGCGCGAGATACACCCTGGTCGCCGTGGTCACAAAAGATCAGGGTACCGGGCGGAGCCTGCGTACCCTGCCGACGTGACCGCGCCGCCGGAGCTTGTCATCTTCGACTGTGACGGCGTGCTGGTCGACAGCGAGCGCATTTCGGTACGCGTCGAAGTTGCCGTGCTGGCCGAGCTGGGCTGGACCCTGAGCGAGGCCGAGGTGGTCGAGCGGTTCATGGGCCGCTCAGCCGAGTACATGGGCGCCGAGGTCGCGGCGCACCTGGGCGGTCTGCCGGCGGGGTGGGACTTCGACTATGGCCGCGTATTCCACGACCTGCGCGACCTGCCCGGGCTGCTCAGCGCTCCTTAGCGCTTCTTAGCGCGCCGGCCCACGGTGTACGGAATGCGAACCGACGTCGTGGCCGGCGTGGGACGTGGTGACGTGGTGCCGGAGTCCGACGACAGCGATTCCCCGGCCTCGAGCAGGCGGCCGGTGGGTGTCAGCCGCAGCACCGCGCCCACGGCGGCCCACCGCTCGGTGGCCGCCGTACCGTCGGGGAGGCTGAGTCGCTTGCTCACCAGCACCGGCACCACGGAGTCCCACTCCTCGCTGCCCGGGCGCACCCGCGACACGGCGGCCTCCCAGGTGACGATGCGGCCCCAGGTGTGGGCGGAGCGGGTGATCACGGCGCAGGTCGGGGCTTCGGCGATGCCCGGCAGCGGCTGCTCGCCCGGGCCGGTCACGACGTAGGCGGCGCCGTCCTGCCAGATGTGCCATGCAGCGGTGGCGGGCGAGCCGTCGGCGGCCAGCCAGACCAGGTCCGATTTCTTCATCGCCTCGTCGATCAGAGGCAGGACCGTGGTCACCGGTGCA
Source organism: Mycobacteriales bacterium (assembly GCA_038276285.1). GTDB lineage: Bacteria > Actinomycetota > Actinomycetes > Mycobacteriales > QHCA01 > QHCA01. Next base: position 57,027 of record JBBPZR010000119.1, read on the forward strand.
GCGTCTCACGGGCGGCTGCGACGATGGCGGGATGTTGCGCTACGAGATCGTCGATGTGTTCACCGACCGAGCCTTCACCGGCAATCCGCTGGCCGTGGTCCTCGACGGCGACAACCTGACCGCCGAGCAGATGCAGACGCTGGCGCGCGAGTTCCAACTGTCTGAGACGACCTTCCCGCTGCCAAGTGACCGGGCGGACTACCGGCTGCGGATATTCACCGTCTCCACGGAGTTGCCCTTCGCCGGTCACCCGTCAGTGGGTTCGGCCCACACCCTGGCCCGGCTGGGGCGCATCGGTACGGGAGCCGTGGTGCAGGAGTGCGGCGCCGGGCTGCTCCGGTTGTATGTCGGCCACGACACCGTCACCCTCACCGGCGGCCAACCGGTCAACGGCCCCCCGATGGACCCCGGGCCGCTGCTGTCGGCGGTTGGGCTCACCGACGCCGACTTCGCCGGCCCGGCGCCGAGTGAGAGCGGCTGTGGCATCGCATGGGCGCACCTGTCGGTCCGGCCCGATGCGGTCGCGCGGGCGCAACTCGACGGATCGCTGCTGCGGCGGCTCGGCCTGGAGTCCGGGGTGAGCGTGGCGGCCTGGGATCGGGCGGCGCGCACCGCCCATGCCCGGGTGTTCGTCGGCGAGATCGGTGATTTCGAGGACCCCGCGACCGGCTCCGCCGCCCTGGGCTACGGCGTCTGGCTGGTGGCTAACGGGCTGCTCGAGCCAGATGGCGTCAGCACCTACACCGTCCGGCAGGGCATCGAGATCTCCCGCCCGTCGACGCTCGAATGCACCATCGAGGCCCAGGCTGGGCAGGCCGTACGCGTCACCGTGGCCGGCCGGGTGGTGCCGGTGGCGCGCGGCGAGATCCGCGAGCCGTAGCGTGCCGGCGGAGCCCGACCAGGAGGCGATGCACCTCCCGCCCGGGCGAGATGTGCTACTCATGGCGGTTGCCGTACTAGGGGTATCCACCTCGGGCCCACTCATCGCCGCGACCGCCGCACCCGCCCTGGCCATCGCGTTCTGGCGCAATGCCATGGCCGTCGCGGCGATCGGCCCGGTCGCCCTCGCCCGCTTTCGCCATGAGTTCCGCGCGCTGACCCGGCGGGAGTGGCAGCTGTGCCTCCTGGCCGGGTTGTTGCTCGCGGCGCACTTCGCCACCTGGGTGCCCAGCGTCAAGCTGACTACCGTCGCATCGGCCACCGCCCTGGTCGCCACGCAGCCGATCTGGGCGGCACTGCTGGCCCGCGGGCTCGGCCGCCGGATCCGCGGGGGTGCCTGGATCGGCATCGGAATCGGCGTGCTCGGCGCCGCGCTGGTCACCGGCGTCGACTTCACCATCTCGGCGCGGGCGGTCGCGGGAGACCTGCTGGCGGTTGCGGGTGGAGCGCTGGCCGCGGCCTATGTCACCGCCGGCGGCGCCAGCCGGCGCACCGTCTCGACGACGGTTTACACCACGGTTGCCTACTCGGTCTGCGGTCTGCTGCTGCTCGCTGTCTGCCTGGCCAGCGGTCAGCGGCTGGCCGGCTATGACGGCGGCACGTGGGCTCGGCTGATCGCGCTGACCTTGGCCGCCCAGCTGATCGGGCACTCGCTGATCAACCGGGTGCTCTCCTCGACCAGTGCGACGGTCGTCAGCCTGGCCATCCTCTTCGAAGTCCCCGGCGCGGCGCTGCTGGCCGCCGTGTTCTTGCACCAGACGCCGCCGCTGGCCGCCGTACCCGGACTCGCCCTGCTGCTGGCCGGCCTCGCCGTCGTCGTGCGCTCCGGCACCCGCGGCATCCCGGTCGAATAGCCCGATCGGCCGTCTCTAGCCATGATCCAGGGAAGATTAGTCCGGTGGGCGCCGGACCAATCTTCCCTGGATCATGACGGTGGAGGGGGCGGGACGCGGACGGGGCGGGCTCAGCCGAGCGGCTGTCGCGGGCGCAGCGCCACCAGGGTCTCGCTGACGTCCCACAGCCGGGCGGCCAGCGCGTGGTCCTGTGACTTCGGCCGGGGGCGCGCGATGCCGCGGTTGGCGAAGTAACCGCCGGGCATGGCGCCCCCGGTCTCGCCGGTGGCGAGCCACAACAAGGTGTCGGCGCCCTGTTCGGGGCTGACGAAGGCAAAGGGCGCCACCAGCTTGCCGATCCGGAACAGCGGACTCGTCTGGCCGAAGTCGGAGCGGACCAAACCTGGGTGGAAGCAGGTAGCCGAGACAGTGCCTCCGGCGAGCCGCCTGGCCAGCTCGGTGGTGAACAGGATGTTGGCCTGCTTGGAGGAGCAGTACGCGCGCCAGCGGGTCCAGCGCCGCCGCGAGAAGTCGAGGTCGCCGGGATCGAGCTCCCCTGTGGACTCCGCCGCCGATGCCGTGGTGATGATGCGTCCGGCCGGCGCGGCCGACAGCCGGTCGAGCAACAGGTTGGTGAGCAGAAACGGCGAGAGGTGGTTGGCCTGGATCGTCAACTCGTTGCCGTCCACGGTCGGCTGCTTCTTGGCGACGATGAGCCCCGCATTGTTGGCCAGTACGTCGATGCGCTCGTACGCCGCCAGCAGCTCAGCGGCGAGCCGGCGCACGTCGGCGAAGGACGCGAAGTCCGCGACGTGCCGCCCCGGGTTCTGACCGGTCGCGGCCCGCACCCGATCGGCCGCTGCTTCCAGCTTCGCCGGCGTACGACCGACCATGACCACCCGAGCGCCCCGCCGGGCCAGCTCACCGGCGGCCGCGGCACCGATGCCGGCGCTGGCGCCAGTGATCACGATGGTCTGCTGCGAATGGTCGGTCACAAGTGGATGTTCGCACCAGGCCCCGGCTGCGGACGGGACGGGCGTGGGGCAGCCCGCCGACTAGCATCCGGACACATGGACACCCTCCGCCCGCGTCGCTCGTGCCTGGCCGTGCCCGGCAGCTCGACCAAGATGATCGACAAGGCTCAGGGCCTGCCGGCCGACCAGGTCTTCCTCGACCTCGAGGACGCCGTGGCACCCGATGCCAAGGAGAGCGCCCGCGGCAACATCGTCGAGGCCTTGAACTCCGGCGACTGGCGGGGCAAGACCCGTGTGGTCCGCGTGAACGACGTCACCACGCAGTGGACCTACCGCGACGTGGTGACGGTGGTCGAGGGCGCCGGAGCCAACCTTGACTGCATCATGCTGCCCAAGGTGCAAAACGCCGAGCAGGTGCACTGGCTCGACCTCACGCTGACCCAGATCGAGAAGACGATGGGCTACCAGGTCGGCCGGATCGGTATCGAGGCCCAGATCGAGACCGCCCAGGGCCTCATCAATGTCAACCAGATCGCGTTCGCCAGCGACCGAATCGAGACGATCGTCTTCGGGCCGGCCGACTTCATGGCCTCTATCAACATGCCGAGCCTGGTTGTCGGCGGACTGAACCCGGACTATCCGGCCGACCCCTACCACTACATCTTGATGCGGATCCTCATGGCGGCCCGGGCCCGCGGGGTGCAGGCCATCGACGGGCCGTTCCTGCAGATCCGCGACGTCGGCGGATTCCGCCAGGTTGCCAAGCGTTCGCAGGCACTCGGCTTCGACGGCAAGTGGGTGCTGCACCCGGGCCAGATCGAGGCCGCCAACGAGATCTACTCACCGAAGCAGGACGACTACGACCACGCCGAGAGGATTCTGGACGCCTACGAGCACTACATGACCGTCGAGAAGCTGGGAGCGGTCATGTTCGGCGACGAGATGATTGACGAGGCCTCCCGCAAGATGGCCACGGTAATAGCCGCCAAGGGCCGGGCGGCCGGCCTGCGCCGGTCGGGGAACTTCGAACCACCGGCAAAGGCGTGAGGGGGGTCGGGGGTCGCTCAGGCGGTCGGTAGCGGCGTCGGGAAGTCGCCGGGCGACGGGAGATCAGTGGGGGAGGGCAACTGGTCCCAGGGGATGCTGGTGAAGAACGCGGCCATCATCCCGAACATCAGCCAGCCGAGGACGATCAGAACGAAGAACCCCACGAAGATCCATCCGATGATGATTCCGGCCAGTGCCGACTGGAGGAAACACCAGCGCACCGACCAGGGCGATGATCGCCATGGTGTTGGTCGGCCGCTGGGGCGGGAACTGCTGGTAGTAGCCGCCGTAGGGCGGCGGTGGCCCTTGCGGCACCGGGGGCGGGGGTGCCTGATACGCCATTCGTGCCTCCGATGAAGTCGAGGCAGAGTAGCCGACCCCGCGTCAGCTCGTCGGGAAGGGTGACGGCGAGAAGAAGTCCGTGGGAAATTGCGTCGGGAAGTGAGACACAACGGTCACCGCCGCGGCGATAAATAGGAGCCAGATGACGACCAGCACCACGAAAATCAAGGTGAAGACGATCCCGAGGATGAGGCCGGCCAAGGCCATGCCGTCGCCCTGCTCGCCGGTCTGCTTGATCTGGCGCCGGGCGATGATGCCGCATATGATGCCGGCCGGTGCGAACACGAAGGCGGTGACCAGCGCGATGATCGCCAGGGTGTTCGTCGGCCGCGGGGGCGGCACGGGAGAGTAGCCGCCGTAGGGCGGCGGGCCGGGTGGCTGTCCGTACGGTGGGCCGGGTGGCTGTCCGTACGGTGGACCGGGCGGCTGGCCATACGGTGGGCCGGGTGGCGGCCCTGGCGGCGGCCCTCCTGGCGGATCCTGCGGCGGACCCTGCGGCGGTCCCGGCTGCATCGTCTGTGCCTCCCGTGAGTTGATTCACACTAGCGAACCCGGACCCGCCCTCACCCGGCAGCACGCGCGATACTTCGCGATGACAGGACTCAAGCCGATCGGAGTCAGCATGGCGCGGCTCGCCCAGACCGAAGGTCTCACCGACATCCAGCGCGAGATTCTCTCCACGGTGCGCAGCTTCGTCGAGAAGGAGATCCTGCCGTACGCGACCGAGCTCGAGCACAAGGACGAGTTCCCCGCGGCGATCGTCGAAGGCATGAAGGAGATGGGCCTTTTCGGCCTAATGATCGACGAGGAGTACGGCGGTCTGGGGGAGTCGCTGCTGACGTACGCGCTGGTCGTCGAGGAGCTCGCCCGAGGCTGGATGAGCATCTCCGGCATCATCAACACCCACTTCATCGTCGCGTACCTGCTGCGCCAGCACGGCACCGCCGAACAGAAGCAGCACTTCCTGCCGCGCATGGCGACCGGTGAGATCCGTGGTGCCTTCTCGATGTCAGAGCCTGGCTGTGGCTCCGACGTCGCCGCCATCTCCACCAGGGCGGTTCGCGACGGCGACGACTGGGTGCTCAACGGGCAGAAAATGTGGATCACCAACGGACTGCGCTCCGCCGTCGTCGCGACGCTGGTCAAGACGGACACCGGCGCCGACTCGGTGTATCGCAACATGACGGCGTTCCTGCTGGAGAAGGAGCCCGGTGCCACCAAATCCGGTGGCATCACGATCCCCGGTCACATCGAGAAGATGGGCTACAAGGGCGTCGAGTCGACGGAGATGATCCTTGCCGACCACCGGGTCCCGGCCGGTGCGGTGCTCGGTGGGGCAGATGGTGTCGGCCGCGGTTTCTACCAGATGATGGACGGCATCGAGGTCGGACGGGTCAACGTCGCGGCCCGTGGGTGCGGTGTCGCGACCCGCGCCTTCGAGCTCGGCGTGCGCTATGCCCAGCAGCGGGTCGCCTTCGGCAAGCCGATCGCGCAGCACCAGGCGATCCAGTTCAAGCTGGCGGAGATGGCGACCAAGGTCGAGGCCTCACATGCGCTGATGGTGCGCGCCGCGCGGGTCAAGGATGCCGGTGAGCGCAACGACCTCGAGGCGGGGATGGCCAAGTACCTATCGGCCGAGTTCTGCAAGGAGGTCGTGGAGGACTCGTTCCGGATCCATGGCGGCTACGGCTACACCATCGAGTACGAGATCGAGCGCCTCTACCGTGAGGCGCCGATGCTGCTCATCGGCGAGGGCACGGCCGAGATCCAGAAGATGATCATCGGCCGGCGGCTGCTGGAGGAGTATCAGCTCAAGCAGTGACGCTGGAGGTGGCACCCGACGACGGGATGTGGCGATGCGGTTCGGCCGGTATTACGAGGAGTTCGAGATCGGTGCGACCTACCGGCACTGGCCCGGCAAGACTGTCACCGAATACGACGACCACCTCTTCTGTCTGCTGACGATGAACCACCATCCGCTGCACCTCGACGCCCACTACGCGGAGACCTCGACCGACTTCGGGCGCAACGTGGTGGTCGGCAACTACATCTACTCCCTGCTCCTCGGAATGTCCGTGCCCGACATCAGCGGCAAGGCGATCGCCAATCTCGAGGTGGAGTCCTTGCGCCATGTCGCGCCGACCTTTCACGGGGACACGATCTACGGCGAGACCACCGTACTCGACAAGACAGCGTCCAGATCCAAGGACGATCGCGGTGTCGTCCAGGTCGAGACCAAGGGCTACAACCAGGACGGCACGCTGGTCTGCGTGTTCCGACGCAAGGTGATGGTGCCGAAACGGGCGTACGGGGATCTGCGCGGCGGCGAGCAGCCCGGCCGGCCCGAGTTGCGAGAGAGATGATAGTGCGACGGCGTAGCGTGGGGCGTGATCTCGGCGGGTATGCCAGGCGTCGAGTCGTCTCGGAGGAGGCCCGGTGAAGTTCCTCGTCTTGCTCTTGGTGATCGTGCTCATCCTCGTGATCGGGTGGTTCGCCTTCGGCAACTCGGCCCCGATGCGACCGACACGCCGAATCGTCCGGCGCCCGCCGGCCCGGCGCGTCGTCCGTCGCCGGAGCACAGTGGTGGAAGACGCCCCCGACGTCATCGAGGAACGCCGCATCGTCGAATAGCGCCACGATGAGTGTCCTTCCCAGTTGCCCCCGCTGCGACCTCCCGGTCCGCCCGCCGGGCCTGATGTCGAGCGACTGGCGCTGCGATATCCACGGCGCGGTCTATCCGTACCACGTCTTCTCGACCGTCGGGCTGGAGGCGATCGACCACGTCACCCGCCACGCCGACGTGCCGGTCTGGGTGCCCATCCCGTTGCTAGCGGGATGGATGGTGACCGGCGCCGCCTACGCCGGCGACGAGCGCACCGGCGGAATGGCCACCGCGCTGGCCTGCTCGGGACCGGCGCCGCTCGGCGGGGTCGCCGACATGTTGCTCGTGGCCGAGGAACCCGGTGTCGGGCTCGGCGCTCGCTACGCCGGGATGGCCGGGCCCGATCCCGGCCCGGAGGTCACCGAACTGCCTCACGTCAAGGTCCTCGTGGCCGGCCATCCCACCCCGCTGTGGTCGCTGCCGGTCGGAGCGGAACAGTGCGCGTACGTGGGCGAGGCCAAGGGCCGGTGGCTGTGGGCGATCCTCTGGCCGGCGCACGCCGGCTACATCTTCGTCGAGCACGTGGAACTGCAGGATCTGCGGGAGGAGACGCCCGGCCGCCTGCTTTTCGGTGCACCGTCGCCGTACCTGCGCCAGGCCTCCCCGCCCACCTGACCCGGTCTCGCCGCCCCGACCCGCTCTCGACTCGGTACCCCGACCCTCTCGCGACCCGATCCCCCTCTCGTTCGGCACGCGTTCTGTGTGCACGCGCGCCGAATCAATCGGCGTGTTTGCACACAGAACCGGGGAAGGGGCGGGGCGGGCGGGGCGGCCCGAATGGTCGATCAGTGCGCGGTTGCTGAGGTGAACGCGAAGTGTGCCAGGCGTACGGCGGGCGCCGCGGTCGCGCCGAAGAAGGCGTCGCTCGCCACCTGGACGCGATCACCAACAGCCTCCACATGCGACAGTGCGCCGAGGATCGACTGGGTGAAGCGCAGGTTGTGCACACCGCAGACGATGTGGCCGCCCTCGATGAGGAAGGTGCCGTCACGGGTCATCCCCGTGATCGTCGTATGCAGGGGATGCACGACGTTGGTGTAGTGGAAGCGGGTCACGTACAGCCCTCGCTCGCAACCAGCCACCAAGTCGTCCAGGCTGGCCCCGCCGGGCGCCATGACAATGTGCGCGGGGACCGGGCCGTAGGGGTTCGGCGGGGGCAGGGCATGGCCGGTCGAAGTGGTGCCCGCCACGGCGGCGGTCGACCGGTCGTGGCCGACGCCCCGGGCGATGCCGCGCTCGATCAGTGGTAACCGGCGCTTCGGGGTGCCCTCTGCGTCGAACGGCACGCCGGCCAGCAGCGGCGAGAGGGGGTCGTCGATGATCGTGACCTGCTCCGAGCACACCTGCTCGCCGAGCCGGCCGGTCAGGGCCGAAGATCCATCGTTGAAGTCCTTGCCGCCGAAGGCTAGATAGTCCAGAAACTGGGCGAGCACCTCGGTGGCACCGGGCTCGAGCACGACCGCCCAGGTGCCGGGCGCGATGTCACGTGGGTGCCGGCCGAGCGCGACTTTAGCCGACGCTCGCGCACCCAGCCGGTGGAAGTCCAGCGCCGACACGCTGGTCCCCGAGGCCTCGGCGTGCCCGGTGCTGTCCTCGCCGCTGGCCAGGATGCTCGCACCGGCCGATGTCCCGGCGTGGGATCCGGCCAGCCCCAGCGAGTTGGCGATCGCCCGCTCGACGCGGCCGCACTGCACGTAGCCCGCGCCGAGCACGCCCTCGGGAAGCTGGGCGAGCATGTCGGCCACCGCACTGGCTCGCTCATCGGCGCAATAGCGCGCCGTCTCCTCGTCGTCGCGGCCGGCGCTGGAATAGGACTGGCCACCGGCCGGCATCCCGGCGTACCGCGGATCCGGGGGCCTGGCCCGGGCGATCGCGCGAGCCTGCTCTGCCGTACGCCGGATCGCCCCCGGCTCGAGCTCACTCGTCACCGCCACGCCGATTCGCGAGCCGTCGACCACGACCCGAACGCGGGCCTCACCGTCGACGCGGGCGACGTTCTGGTGCACCCGCGAGTCGGCGAACCGCGTGAGCGCGCTGTCCGATCGTGACAGCGCCACCTCGACGGCATCGCACCCGTCGAGGTGCAGCGCGGCGTCGGCCAGCTCGAGCAAGGGCGGCATCAGTGCACGCCGACCGTGGCGCGGAACCGACCCGTCGGCGCTCCATGCGCCACCCGCGCCACCTGGCCCGGCTGTCCCTTGCCGCAGTTCGGCACGCCCCACACGGTCCAGTCGCCGCGCCCGCCGAGCGCATCGCAGGAACGCCAGAAGTCCAGGCACCGGCCGGCGTAGGTGCCGTTGCGGTAGAGCCGGCCGCGCTGCCCGCCGCGTACTTCGTAGGCCACCTCGCAGCCGAACTGGAAGTTGTCGCGCCGATCGTCGATCGACCACGAGCGGTTGGTTAGCAGGAGCACGCCGTCGGCCGTGTCGGCGACCAGATCGGTGAGCCCGGCGTCAGGATCCGGCCCCGGGTGCAGCGACACGTTGTTCATCCGTACCAAGGGGATCGTCCCCCAGGAATCGGCCCGCGCGGTGCCGTTGGAGCGCTCGCCCAGCACCGAGGCCGTCTCCCGGTTGGACAGGAAGCCCACGAGCGTGCCGTCGGCGATGATCGGCGAGCTGTGCGCCGGTACGCCCTCGTCGTCGAAGCCGAACGTGCCCATCGCGCCCGGTGTGGTCGCGTCGGCGGTCACGCTGACCAGCGGCGAGCCGTAGCGCAGGCTGCCGCGATCGGAGACCTTGACAAAGGAGGTGCCGGCGAAGGCGCGTTCCATTCCCATGATCCGGTCCAGCTCGGTGGCGTGCCCGATCGACTCGTGCACCTGCAGGGCCAGCTGGCTCGAGCCGAGCAGCAGCACCGCGTCCTCGCGAAAGGGCAGGTCGGGTGCGTCGAGCAGCAGGACGGCTTCGCGCGCGTGCTCGAACGCGTGCCCGGGCAGATCGAGGGCGAGCACCGACTCCCAGCCACCGGTGACGAACTGCCCGCGGAAGGAGTTCGGGTACGACCGGCGCTGCACCTCGCCACCGCCGACGGCGTAGGCGGCCAGCCCCCCGCCGACCTGCACGACCGTCTGGTCGACGCGGGCGCCGTCGGTGGAGCGGAACACGGAGCCGCGCCGCCAGGCATCGGTGGACACCTCGACCCAGGACAGCCCGGCCACCTCGCGGGCCGCCGCCGCCGCCGCGAGGAGAAGGTCGATCTTCTCGCTCAGTGGCACCTCGAGCGGATCCCGCTCGTACGGCGTGACGTAACCGCCCTGCGCCGGTGGGGTGTCGTCGAGGACCACCCGGTCGCCGCTCCGGACTCGCCCGCTGGCCCGAGCGATGTCATGGGCCCGCCGGGCCGCGCCATCGATCGATGCCGGATCGCTGACAGAGGTCGCCGAGAAGCCCCAGGCGCCGTCGACTAGCACCCGGATGCCCACCCCCCGCGTGGTCTCACGCGAGACTCCCTCGACCCGGGCATCGCGTACATCGACCGACTCGAACTCCTCCCGGACCGCCCGTACGTCGGCGTACTCGACACCAGGCAGGCCGCGAATCGACTGGAGCCCGACCTCGGCTTGCTCGCCCAAGTCCATCAGCGCACCCTAGACGCGCGGCGTGGTGAGAGGTGTCCTGTTGCTCGACGGGGTACAAATAGGCGGACGTATTGGGCGGTTGGAGTCAAAGGAGCGCGGCAGGCCGTGGTTAAGAAGGTGATCGGCTGGTTGGTGGTGGCGTTCCTGGTCTTCTACCTGCTCAGCCAGCCCGTCGAGGCCGCTAAGGCGGTCAAGGGAGCCGGCAACGGCCTCTCGCACGCCGCCACGCAACTCGCGCAGTTCTTCACGCACCTCACCTAAGACGAGGTGGAGTCTTGCCGGCGGTGAGTTGGCGGTTCGAGCCAGGCGCTCGGTACGTCCTGCCGACGGGCGAACCGGTCGCGGTCAACCGGCGCCTGCACTGGGTGCTTCTGATCCCCTCCTTCCTGGCGGCGCTGGCCGCGCTGTTCGTGGCCGGCTACCTCACCGGTCAGATGGCCGACCACTCGGGTCCACTCGACGACATCATCTGGATCTTGGCGCTATTCATGGTGGCGCGCCTGGTGTGGCGGGTCCTCGAGTGGAACCACGACCGCTTCATCGTGACCTCGCGCCGGGTCATGCTGGTCACTGGCCTGCTCGGCCGGCGGGTCGCCATGATGCCGCTGATCAGGGTCACCGACATGACCTATCAGCAGAGCCTGTTGGGCCGGATGTTCGGCTGGGGCACATTCATTCTCGAGTCGGCGGGTCAGGACCAGGCCCTGCGTACGATCGACTGGCTTCCCTCCCCGGATCAGCTGTATCAGACCGTCTGCCGCCTGATGTTTGACTCCGGAGCATTCGAAGGCGAGACGCCGCCGCTGCGGACACCCCCGGACCTGGTGCCACCATCACCGGATTCTGAGGTGGGCCCGGAGCTGGACGGTTCGCAGCGGGAGGTCCTCTGACGGTGCCCTGACCGTCTCGCCGCCAGCATCCGGAGGCCTCCTGCGCATCGACCTGCACACCCATTCCACGGCCAGCGACGGGACCCTGTCGCCGGCTGAGCTAACGCGGGAGGCGGCGGCAGCCGGCCTCGACGTCGTCGCGCTGACCGACCATGACACCACCCAGGGCTGGGCTGAGGCGGCGGAAGCACTGCCGCCTGGCGTGTCGCTAGTGCGCGGCGCGGAGTGGTCCTGCCGGGCCGATGCCCTGCCCGGAGAGGACCCGGCCGGGGCGATCAGCCTTCACCTGCTGGCCTATCTGTTCGATCCGGAGGCACCTGAGTTGGCCACGGAGCTGCGCCGGATCAAGGACGACCGGCTGCGCCGCGGGCGGCGGATGGTCGACCTGCTGGTGGCCGATGGCTACGACGTGTCGTGGGACGAGGTGGTGGCCGACGCCGCCGGTGGCACGGTGGGCCGCCCGCATCTCGCGCGGGCACTCGTGCGGCATGGCTACGTTGCCGACATGGACGCCGCCTTCGGTCCGGAGTGGCTGGCCTCGGGCAGCCGCTACTGGGCCGAGAAGTACGAGACCGAAGCAGCGGCCGCGATCGGGATGGTGCGGGCGGCCGGCGGAGTGGCGGTGATCGCCCATCCGCGGGCCAGCACGCGGGGCCGCGTCGTCAGCGATGCGGCGCTCGCCGTGCTGGCCCGCGCCGGGATGGCGGGCCTGGAGGTCGCTCACAAGGACCACACCGCCGAAGACCGGCGCCACCTGTCGGGCCTGGCCGCCGACCTCGGCCTGCTCGTGACCGGCTCGAGCGACTTCCATGGCAGCGACAAGAGCATCGGTCTCGGCGCTCATGTGACCGATCCGGCGGCCTACGCGGCCCTCGTGGCACCCGCGACCGGATGCCCGGTGATCACCGGATGATCAGCTCCGCCAACCTCCGGTTCTTCGGCGAGGCGTTCGTCACGCTGTTCGTCATCATGGACCCGGCCGGCACGGTGCCGGTCTTCCTTGCCCTGACCGCCGGCCGCACGGCCCGCGTGCGTACCCGGGCGTCGTGGCAGGCCGTGCTGGTGTCCCTCGGCGTGATCTCGTCGTTCGCGGTGTTCGGGCAGGCGATCCTGCGGTACCTCGGCATCGGGATTCCCGCGCTTCAGGGCGCGGGCGGCCTGTTGCTGCTGCTCGTGGCGCTGCAACTTCTCACCGGCCAGGCCGAGCATCCCGCCAGCATCGACGACGTCAACATCGCGCTGGTTCCCCTCGGCACGCCGCTGCTGGCCGGGCCCGGTGCCATCGTCGCGACGATCGTCTTCGTACGCCGAGCCGACGGTGTCGGTGGGATCGTCGCTCTGGCGGCGGCCATCATCGCCGTGCACCTCGCTTTGTTCCTGTCCCTGCGCTTCTCCGGCGTCATCATCCGGGTGGTCCGGGAGAGCGGCATCGTCCTGGTCACGCGGATCGCTGGCCTGCTGCTATCGGCCATAGCCGTACAACTCATCGCATCTGGCGTCTTGGGCTTCGTCCGCGCCGCTCAGGCTTGATCGGGGGTACCTTCCTTGCCGTGACCGCGGGGATCACAGGGGATGACCGACCTTCCCTGACCCGGCGCGTGGTCTTCTCGGTCGGTCTCGTGGCGGCCTTGGTGATCTTTGCGGGGATCGTGTTGGCACTCACCTCCGAGACGCCGCAGAACCCAGTGCTGCAGAACCCGGTGGCGTCACACCTCTTCACTGCCGCTCGCTGGCTGGCCGACCCCTTCCGGCACGCCGTCCCGCGGCAGGATCCCAAGCAGGACATCGCGCTGAACTGGGGGCTGGCCGGCGGCACGTATTTCTTCGTCGGGGTCTTCCTCTCGCGGACGCTGACCGGCCAGTAGCGTTGCCCGAGGTGGAGCAACTCGGGCTCGGCGGGATGCCGCGGCAACTTCTGCAGTGCACGCCGACTCGGCTGTCGGCCTATGAGGACTGCCCTCGTCGCTACCGGATGACCTACCTCGACCGGCCGACACCGGGGAAGGGCCCGCCCTGGGCGCACAATTCCCTGGGCCTGTCCGTCCACACGGCACTGCGCCTGTGGTGGGAGCTGCCTGTGCACCGGCGCACGCCCAGCGCCGCCGTCGTCGCACTGGACAAGGCGTGGGTCACCGACGGCTACCGCGATGATGCCCAGTCCGAGCACTGGCGCGACCAGGCCCGTGGGTGGGTCGAGTCCTATGCCGCCAGCGTCGATCCGGGCGAGGAGCCCGTCGGCCTCGAGCGCACAGTCGCCGCGCGCACGGCGACGCTGGCCTTCTTCGGCCGGGTCGACCGCATCGACGAGCGCGACGGCGAGCTGGTCGTGGTCGACTACAAGACCGGGCGGCGGGCGCCGACCGAGGACGACGTACGCGGCTCGCGAGCCCTGGCGTTGTACGCGGTGGCCGCGTCGGGCACCCTGCGCCGGCCGTGCGGTCTCGTCGAGCTGCATCACCTGCCCAGCGGCACCGTCGTGTCATGGCGGCACGACCCCGACAGCCTCGACCGGCACGTGCGGCGGGCCGAGGACGCGGCGGCCGACATCGTGACGGCAACCGACACCCTGGCCGCGGGCGGCCCATCCGAGGAGCTGTTCCCGCCGCGCACCGGCCGGCACTGCGGGCTCTGCGACTTCCGCCGCCATTGCCCCGAGGGCCAGGCGGCCACTGAGACCCGAGAGCCGTGGTCGGTGCTCACCGCGCCCTGAGTCGCTTCAGTCAGGAGCGTCGCTTCGTGCCACCGCAAGCCGCTTGGCGACGGAGCTCACGTCATCGAGCTCTCCGGCCGCGACGGCAATGACCAGGCCGTACGCCCCGTCGTTGGTCAGCCTCAGGCGCAGCCCGTTCATGCCGTAAAAGGCAATGGTTGCGGCGAGGGCAAGCCTCTCGTTGCCGTCGACCAGAGCGTGGTTGCGGACGATCGAATGCAGGAGGGCCGCGGCCTTGGCGGGCACGGATGGGTACGCATCCTCGCCGAACGCGCTGGCCTGAGGTCGTGCCACCGCCGACTCGAGCAACCCGAGGTCACGCACCCGCACCTCGGCGAGCGTGCGTTCGGCGACGTACAGCAACTCGTCGAGACGGAGGTAGATCACTCCGCGAGGCGCTCAAGGGCCTCCGCGTAACGCGGTAGCTCCTCGTCGAGCACGTGGTCCAGCAGATCCTGGCGGCTGGTCCGCTCGATGTACTCCCGCACTGCCCGGCGGGCGACCGCCTGCATGGACCGGCCCTCATGCCCAGCGCGACGGCGGAGCGCCGCGGCCTCCTGGTCGTCCAGCCGCAAGGTCATGGCCATCCGTACATGATACCATTATTGATACCGCAACCGCCTGAGGCGCGTTAGCGTCGAGCGGCCAGGCGGCTCGCATCGATGCCGAGGACCAGCAGAAGCGCCCTGTCGACCTGTCGCATGCCCGCTGTCGACAGTGCCCCCGCTTCCTTGATGACCTGGTCACGGAAGATGGGTCCGAGATCGTCGCACGCCACGCAGATCCACGGCCTGTCCCGCGCCCCGAGCGTGACCCACGTCGGCAGCCGGGGGCGACGAGTGCTGGTCATCCGTACCGCGATGAACTCGTCCAGCCGCGGGTTGCGCTGGTTGTTGGAGACGCAGAGCCAGAACTTGTTCTCCGCCTCTTCCTGATCCCCGAGCGGCGCGAGGTAAATGCGACCGCGAAGTATCGGCACCGACTTGGCGGCGCTCACTCTCCCTCGGCCAAAGCGCTGCCCTGGGCGCGGCGAGCCATGTTCGCTCGGAGCCCGGCGCCGGGCCGGACCGCCATCGCGGCTCGCTCGTCAGCGAGGTCCGCGTAGCCGGCTGCGAGGTCTTGTCCGTGCGCGGCGTGTTCACGGACGTACG
>JBBPZR010000120.1:0-9181 GCA_038276285.1 Mycobacteriales bacterium
ACGTAGAAGATGGTCCGCCACATCAAGCCGCCGATGTCGAGCTGGATGAGCACGCCACCCAGGAGCGGGCCGAGGATCGTCGCGAGGCCGATGGTGGCGCCGACGATGCCGAGCGCCTTGCCGCGCTCCTTGGGCGCGAAGGTCACCTGGATCACCGAGAGCACCTGCGGGAACATCATTCCGGCCGCGAGTCCCTGCAGCAGCCGGGCGAGCACGAGCACTCCGGCGGACGGCGCAGCTCCACATAGGACGGAGGCCACCGTGAACGCGGCCATGCCAAGCATGAACAGGCGCCGCCGCCCGAAGATGTCACCGAGCCGGGCGGCCGTGATCAGGGTGCAGGCGAAAGCAAGTTGGTAGAAGACGAGGACGAGCTGAATCTGGCCGTAGGACGCCGACAGGTCACGCTGGATCGACGGGATAGCCACGTTGACGATCGAGATGTCGATCAGCTGCATGAAGGTCGCCGTCAGGATGATGGCCAGCACGACGTACGGGTTGCGGTGACCCGCCCGATCCACCCGCGCCGACACTAGCTGCGCTCGGTCATCGTGTAGCGCAGCTTCGCCATCATGTTCTCGGCCTCGGGCACGATGCCGCTGTCGGCGAACAGCTCACCGACCCGTGCCGCCAGCCCGTCAGCGGTCCACCGCAGCTGATGGTTCTCGATGGCGGCGGCCGACGTGAACGGCCGGTACAGCTCGACCGTGTCGCCCTGCACACCGAAGACCTTGCCGCTGATGTGGGCGCTATCGTCGCTGCAGAGATAGGCAACCAGGGGCGCCACGTTGTCCGGGTGCCAGAAGTCGAA
Organism: Mycobacteriales bacterium; assembly: GCA_038276285.1. Lineage (GTDB taxonomy): Bacteria > Actinomycetota > Actinomycetes > Mycobacteriales > QHCA01 > QHCA01. Next base: position 812 of record JBBPZR010000120.1, read on the forward strand.
GGCCGCCTGTTCGGCGCCGTCGCCGCTGAGGATCTCGCCGTAGGCCGACTCGGTCATCCGGGTGCGCGCGGCCGGCGCGATCGCGTTGCACGTGACGCCGTAGCGGGCCATCTCCATGGCCACGATCGTCGAGAAGGCGGCGATCCCGGCCTTGGCGGCGCCGTAGTTGGTCTGCCCGAAGTTGCCGAGCAGGCCCGAGGTCGATGCGGTGCACACGATGTGGCCGGTGCCGCCGGTAGCCTTCCAGTACGCACAGGCCGCGCGGGTGGGCGCGTAGTGCCCGCGCAGGTGCACCCGGATGACGTCGTCCCACTCCCGCGGCGTCATGTTGACCAACGTCCGGTCGCGCAGGATGCCCGCGTTGTTGACCAGCGCGGTCAGGCTGCCGAATTCGGACACCGCCTTGGCCACCAGCCCCGCGGCGACATCGACGTCGCTCGCGTCGCCTCCCTCGAGTACGGCCGAGCCGCCGGCCGCACGGATCTCGTCGACGACCGCCTGCCCGACCTCGGCATCGAGCTCGTTGACCACCACGGACGCGCCCTGCGCGGCCAACTCGATCGCCTCGCCCCGACCGATGCCGCGGGCCGCGCCGGTCACGATCGCAACCGCTCCGGTGAGAAGTCCCATGTCGAGCGACCCTAACGGACCCGCTTGGGTCGCTACGCTCCACCGATGGACAGGCCGGTGACCGACGTGCCACGGCATTACGCCGACAGCGAGGTAGGCCGGCTGCGGACGGTGCTGCTGCACCGCCCCGGTCCTGAGCTCAAGCGCCTCACTCCGCGCAACAACGACAAGCTGCTCTTCGACGGGATCCCGTGGGTCGGGCGGGCCCAGGAGGAGCACGACGCCTTCGCCCAGGCGCTGCGTGACCACGACGTGGAGATCCTCTATCTGACCGACCTCCTCGTCGCTGCTCTGGAGGTGCCCGCGGCGCGCGAGGAGACGATCGCCGCCGCGGCGGCCGAGCCCAGGCTGGGCACAACGCTGCGGCACACCGTCACCTCGCTGCTGGGCGACCTGCACCCCGAGCAGCTCGCCGACGTGCTGATGTCCGGTCTGGCGCATGAGGAGATCAGCGATACGCACAGCCTGAGCTACCGGCTGATGGACACCCACGACTTCGTGATCGACCCGCTGCCCAACCTGCTCTTCACCCGCGACTCCAGCGTGTGGCTGCGCGACCAGGTGGCCGTCACGAGCCCCTCGATGCCGGCCCGGCGGCGTGAGGCCAGCCTGCTCCAGGCGATCTACCGGCACCATCCGCGATTCGCCGGCGCGCCGTCGCTGTACGCCGCCGGGCAGGAGGGGCTCGAGGGTGGCGATGTCCTGCTGCTCGCCCCTGGCGTCGTCGCCATCGGGGTGGGTCAGCGGACCACCGGCGCGGGCGTGGAGGCGCTGGCCCGGCGGGCGTTCGAAGCGGGCGTCGTGCACACCGTCCTGGTCGTGCCGATCTCGCAGAAGCGGGCCACGATGCACCTGGACACCGTGTGCACCATGGTCGACGTCGATGCCGTCGTCATGTACCCGGCCGTCGCCGACACGCTGGTCGCCTTCACCCTGGCCGAGACCGACGGCGGCGGGCGGCCGTCGGGTCCCGAGCCGTTCCTGGTCGCCTCGGCCAAGGCCATGGGCATCGACACGCTGCGGGTGATCGACACCGGCCTCGACCCGGTCACCGCCGAGCGAGAACAGTGGGACGACGGCAACAACACCTTGTGCATCGCACCCCGGCTGGCTGTTGCGTACGAGCGGAACACCGAGACCAACGAGCGTCTCGAGGAGGCCGGCATCGAGGTGATCCGGATCGCGGGCAGCGAGTTGGGCAGCGGACGTGGTGGCCCTCGCTGCATGTCCTGTCCGGTGCTGCGCGAGCCGCCCGGCTGAACCACAGCTGACCGGCTAGCGTACGTATCTCTATGAAGGTCATCTTGCGGGTGCTCGCTGGTATCGCCATCGTCTACGCCGGCTACATCCACTACCACCTGGCCGCCGGCTACGACGGTGGCACCGGCCTCACCGTCGGCGACGAGTTCCGGGCGCAGTTCGTGGCCGCTCTCATCGCCGCGGCGATCCTGCTCGTGCCCCGCCGGTGGGCCTTCCTGCCCACCGCCCTGGTCGCCGCGGCGACCCTGGCCGCTGTCGTGGCCAGCGTCTACGTGCACGTCGGAGCGATCGGCCCGCTGCCCGCGCTGCCGCATGAGCCGTGGTACACGGACAAGACCTACAGCGCGATCGCCGAGGGCCTGGCCCTGCTGTTCGCGCTCGTCGGGCTCGCCCTCAAGGCCCGGACGCCGCCGACGGGGGAGGCAACGGCGTCCGGGCACCTAGCAACTTAGGGGACCGCGCAAGTCCCCGCCTGACACGGATTGACCATTTCACCGCAAAGTGAGTTGGCGACCGCGAAGGCCCTCCCTGGCCCGGCGCTCATCGGCGGTGAGTGGCGCTGGCTCGGCCAGCACGGCGTCCAACTGCTCCCGGATCCGCGCTGCCGGCCCCTCGCAGTCGGCGGCGGTGGCGTCCAGTGGCAGATCCCACACCGGCACCACAAGGCCGTGCGCCCGGAACGACCCCATGAAGCGCATGTCGTCGCCGAGAGCCAACCGGTTGTTGGCCGCCAGCCGGGCCAACCCGTCGAGCAGCATGTCCTCGTCCTCCGGCAGCACCCACCTCAGATGGGCCCGTTCGGGCAGCCGGCACCAGTACGCCGCTTGCACCGAGGCCAGCCGCACGGTCGGCACGACCATGGCATCGGCGCGCTCGCGACTGGCGCTCACCCCCACCAGCGCCATCTCGTCGGGCCAGAAGGTGAAGCTGTCGTACATCGTGACCTGAAGCGGCGACTCGACCAGCAGATCCCGCAACCGGGCGTCCCCCGGCTCGGGCATCGCCAGCACGGCCCCGCCCGGCACGGTCGCCAGTGCGGCGATAAGCACGGCAGCAAGGTCGCGGCTGGGGTCGGCCGTGGACGCCTGCGTCTGCAGGGCGAGCATCACCTCTCCGTCGCCACGCACCAGCGCGGGCGCGGCCAGCGGCAGCAGCGTGGCCAGGGTGACGCGGCGGTCTTCGTACGGCGCGGCAATCATCAGCGGGGCGGTGGCCGCCGGCACGATCTCACGCATCGCGACCCAGTCGGGCTCGCTGCCCAGACCCGCGAAGGGCCGGGTCACCAGCAGGTCGGGGGCGCCGGGCCCGCCATGGCATGCCTTGTAGCGGCGGCCGGAGCCACACGGGCAGGGATCCCGCCGGGCGGGGCCGGCTCCGGCGGGGCCAGCTCCGGCGGGCGGTGGCGCCCCGTCGGCTGGACGGCGCTGGGGTCGGCGGCGGCTGCTCACCACCGAAGGGTAATCACCCCCAGCCAGAGTTGCCGCGTCCCGCCGAGGGAGCGGCCGCCCAGGGCCAGCACCGCCCACACCGTCGTACCGACGGCCGAGGTCTCCACCCCCCAGGTCGCGGCGACCCCGGCCACGATCGACAGGCCGCGCCCCCTGACCTCTTCTGGGCCGACCACCTGAGACCGCGGTACCTCACCACCGCCGCCGTCGGTGACCCGCAGTTCGACCTCGTCGGTGCGCACCTGCCACGACACTTCGAGCTCGCCGCCGGGGAGGGGACCACCATGCCGGACGGAGTTGCTCACCAACTCACTCAGCACCAGCGCGACGTCGTCGACCAGCCCCCGGCCAAGGTGCCGGGAGCGCAACTCCTGCCCTACCCGCCGGCGGGCCAGCGCGGCGCTGGCGACGTGGTGGGGAAGACGCAGGGTGCCCGTCACGCCCACCTCCTCCGCCCCGACCTGGCGTACGACCCTTCTTCCCGCGTGCCCGAATCGGACATTGGGCAAACTACGGACAGAAAGCAGCGCAGCAAGGATCACGCGACTTCTGCGGTCATACCCGGCCCAGCCGCTGTAGCACCTCCGCGGGCCGGTTGGTGATGATCGCGTCCACGCCGAGTTCGAGCACCAGATCGAGATCTGTCTGCTGGTCGACGGTCCACACATGCACCCGATGGCCGCGGGCGTGCAGGCGGCTCACGTATCGCGGATGCCGCCGGACTGTCGTGATGCTCGGGCCGGCGATGTGGACGCCGGGTGGCAGAACACCCTCTCGCCACGCCGCATAGGTCTTGTGGCGGACCAGTAGCGCGGTCGGCAGCTCGGGCGCCAGGAGCCGGAACCGGCGCAGGCCCAGCGGCGCGAAGCTCATGGCGGTCACCAGGGCCGCGTTGCGGGCGGGCTCGTTGCCGGCACCCTCGTCGGAGCTGCCCGCGCCGATCACCTCGTACTCACGCAGGACCCGGACCAGCGTCTGCTCGACCAGGCCCGCATATCGGTTCGGGTGCTTGGTCTCGACGTGCAGCTCGACCCGCTTCGGGAAGTCCAGCACGAGCTCCAGCAGGCGGGCGAAGGTCAGGACGCCGGCGCCGTCTGATTCCGGGCGTTCGGCGGGAGCCGGCAATCCTCGCCAGGAGGCGAAATCGAGCTCGGACAGCTGCGCCAGCTGGAGCGTGGAGACCGGACCACTGCCGCTGGACGTGCGGTCGACCCGCCGGTCGTGTACGCACACCAGGTGCCCGTCGCGGGTGAGCCGGACATCGCACTCGAGGGCGTCGGCTCCCTCGTCGAGCGCTCGGCGGTAGGCGGCGAGGGTGTGCTCCGGGCTCAGCGCGGACGAGCCCCGATGTGCCACGACGAGGGGTCCCTCGGGAGCCACCTTTCCGACGCTACGCGCCCGCTGCCCGCCGTGGGGTCAGAAGCCGTGCGACGGGTTGCTGGCGTACAGCGGGTTCGCGGTGATCCATGCGCCGATGGCGTCTTCGCTCATGGCAGCGAACAACTCGCTCGCCTTGACGTGATCGGGGATCAGGACCGCGCCGAAGGTCGGATCGCGCGCGTCGGCGGCGATCGGCGTCGTCATGAACGTGAAGTCGCCCGCGCGCAGGCCGCGCATCTGGAAGGCCATGTCTGCGAGCTGGAGGTCCTTGTCCACGGTGATCGCCTTGCTCGCGGCGTTGAGGAAGGCGTTGAGCTTGAGCGGGTTGGTCAGCGTGCCGGTCGAGCCAGCCTTGGTGAGCATCGAAGCCAGGAACTGATGCTGCCGCTTGATCCGGTCGAAGTCCGAGCCAGGCAGGCCGTGCCGCCCGCGCACGTAGTAGAGGGCCGCCTTGCCGTTGAGGTGGTTGACTCCCTTGAGGAACGTCTTGTGCAACTGTGAATCACGCACCGTGCGGTCGACCACGACGTTGACGCCACCCAGGGCGTCGACAACCCGCTCGATCCCGCGGAAGTCGATGATCACGACATGATCGACGTGGTCGCCGGTGAACCCTTCGACCGTCTGCACCAACAGTTTGACCCCGCCGTACTGGTAGGCGGCATTGATCTTGCCCATGCCCCCCTGCCAGGCGCCCCCGGCGGGGATACGCACGAAGGTGTCGCGCGGGATCGACACGACATAGCCGTGCTTCTGGTCGGCCTGCAGGTGCACGAGCATGATCGTGTCGGTGCGCTGGCCGCCGTCGGCGGTGAACTGCTTCGGGTCCTTGGGGTCTGCTGCGCGACTGTCCGAGCCGACCACGAGGAACGTCAACGGGCCGTCGACGTGAGTGCGGACCCGAGGTTGGCTCTTGGTAACCGCGACGTTCGCGGTGATTCCGGCATCGATCCGCTTCACGTTGCTGTCATACTTCGCGGCTGCCGTCAGGACCATGGCCGTCGCACCACCGGCCAGCACCGTGAGCGTCGCGAGGGTGAGGGCCGCCACGGTGCGCCATCGGCGGTGCGGACGTTGCGTCCGGGGAGCCCGGTGTCCCCGCCGGCGATGGGCTACCGGCTGTGCCGAAGGGCCCGCGCGGGAGGCGCGGTGTGCGACCATGCTCAACCGGCCGACCGGGCGGGGGACTGATCTCGGGAGCGGCAGAGCCCAGAAAGGCAACTGAGGCTCACCGCAACTCCTCGCCGCCGGGGACGCACTTGATCCCCCAGGCCGTACCGGCGCTGGGGAGGACTCAGGCTAGCAAGGTACGCTCGATCGGCCCAGCCCGGCACATACCCGGTCACGGATGGTGCTGGCGCGAGTACGAAATGGTCGCGCTACAGCGTCAGCCGGGCTTGACAGCCAGCCGGCCGGTGTAGTCGATCCGGTTGAGCAGCACCGGCGGGGCACTGCTGGCGAAGTACTCATCAACCGCTTGCCGGCTGCCCTGCCAGTGTCCGTAGTCATCGATGATGAGCACGCCACCCGGCGCCAGGCGTGGGTAGAGATGGATCAATTCGTGCCGGGTCGACTCGTACCAGTCGGTGTCAAGGCGGAGCAGGGCAATGCGGTCCGGGGCAGGCACCCCGTCGGGTGCGCCCGGGATGGTGTCTTCCACCTTGCCCTTGACGAAGTGCAGCCGGGCGGCGTCGTAGCCGCAGAGCGCGAGGTTGGCCCGCACGTCTTCGAGTGACGCCTCGTCCCAACTGCTGCGGTCGGGTCCGGTCCGGCTGCGTTCGAAGCGCTCGAGCGCGGGCCGGCCGTGCGGGTCGCGATCGACGCTCGTGGGGGTCGGCATGCCCTCGAAGGTGTCAAAGAGGTAGAGATCGCGACCGCCGTCATCGTCTTCCAGCAACGTGCGGGCCACCGCCATGCTACTGCCGCCACGCCACACGCCACACTCGACCACGGCGCCCTCGATCTTGGCCCGCGAGATGTAGCGGACCGCCTGGGTCAGCGCGTACACCCTCTCCGGGGTGGTCATCGTGTACGGCCGGACGAAGTCGATCACCGCCTGGTCCTGGGGGTCAGCGCCCAGCCGTGTTGTCTCGTACTTCACCAAGTCGAACCCGGCCGAGCGGGCGAGGCGGTGGATGAGGACCTTGGCGGCGGCTTTGGCAGGCACGTACGAACTCCTCATCGGGGGGCGGTCCAACTGGGAACGATAGACCGGTCTCTTCCGCCGACGATGGCGAGCCCGGGTCGGCACGTCGGTGATGACGGAACCGGATTGCAGGTGATCCGTGTAATCTGGCTCCCGTCCCGCTCAGGCGCCGGCAAAGTGGCCGCCGCGTCCGACTGACAGAAAGGGACGGCGTGTTTGCGTGGAAACCGTCCGCCGCCGATGATGCCGGCGTATTGGCGCCTGGCCGGCTGCGGCCGACCCGACTCCCGGCCCCGGCCCCGGCCCCGGCAAGCAGCGTCAACCTCCGCAGCCCGTTGCTGTACGTGACAGTCAAGCGGCTGATCGACGTGACGATAGCCGCGGTGGTTCTGCTCCTCTCGACGCCTCTGCTGCTCGTCATCGCCCTGCTCATCAGGCTCGAAAGCCGCGGCCGGGCGATCTACGCCGCCGAACGCGTTGGCAAGGACGGCCGGCGCTTCGCCTGCTACAAACTGCGCACCATGCGGGCCGACATGGACGATGCGATTCACCGCGACCACCTCCGGTATCTCATCACGAACTCGGAGAGCGTCGTCGCCGCGCGGATCATCGACGACCCGCGGATCACCCGGGTGGGCCGCTGGCTGCGCAAGAGCAGTCTCGACGAACTTCCCCAACTGTTGAACGTCCTGCGCGGTGACATGAGCCTGGTCGGCCCGCGGCCCCCCTTGCCGTACGAGGTGGAGAGCTATCGGCCCTGGCACATGGGGCGGCTCGCCGTGCGCCCGGGGCTGACCGGCTTCTGGCAGGTGTTGGGCCGCGGCATGGTCACCTTCGACGACATGTGCCGCATGGACCTGCGCTATATCGAGAAGCGCTCGCTCGGGCTCGACCTGTGGATCCTGGTGAAGACGCCGCCTGCGGTGGTCTCCCGGCGCGGAGCCGGGTGACCGAGCAGGGCCCGGCCTACGTCCACCCCAGCGCGACCATCGAGGACGGTGCGGTGCTGGGCACCGGCACGCGGGTGTGGCACCAGGCGCAGGTCCGCGCTGGCGCCCGAGTCGGTGTCGACTGCGTGCTGGGCAAGGGCGCGTTCGTCGACATCGGGGTGAGAATCGGCGATCGCTGCAAGCTGCAGAATTACGCCAACGTGTTCCACGGCAGCGTTGTCGAGGACGAGGTGTTCATCGGCCCGCTCGCGGTGCTCACCAACGACCGCTTCCCCCGAGCGGCGACACCGGATGGCGGCCTCAAGAGCGACGACGACTGGGCGGTGGAGGGCATCACCGTGCGGCGCGGCGCCAGCATCGGCGCCCGGGCCGTGGTGCTGCCCGGTGTCGACATCGGGAAGTGGGCGATCGTGGGCGCCGGCGCCGTCGTACTCACCAACGTCGAGGCGCACCGGGTGGTGGTCGGCAATCCCTCGCGGGTGCTGGCCTGGGCCGGGCGGTGCGGACACGTGCTGGGCGATGAGCGGTGGCACAGCGAGGACGATTGTCCGACCTG
>JBBPZR010000121.1:0-10750 GCA_038276285.1 Mycobacteriales bacterium
CGGGAACTGCAAGCCCTCGGCTACACCGTCACCCTGCAACCCGCCGCCTGACCCGACCCGGCGCACCACTCATCCCGGCTCCGCCAGCGCTCCGCCGGGAGCTTCGCCTGCCCACTCACCTTGGATTTTCGGATTAGGCCGGTTAGAGCAGGACCTACTCTCCCTGGATCTTCATCTGCCCTCGCGTACCACTGTCTCCCGGCAGCGGAACACCGCACACGTTCTCGGGTCTCAACAGCGAGCGGGCCGTCCACAGTGCGGGGCGCTTGGCTGTCAGTCGGGGCGTCGCCGAGTCACTCTCAGGCCATGCCTTCCGATGTGGCTGCCCTCGCCGCGGATCAAGACGGCCTGCTGACCCGTCACCAAGCGTTTGCCGCTGGGCTGACCAGGGCCAGTCTCGGGCACCGAATCCGCCCCGGAGGACCGGGGCAGGTGGTGCTACCCGCCGTCTACGCGACCTTCACCGGCGAGCTGACCATGAGCCAGCGGTGGACAGCCGGCCTGCTCTACGGCGGGCCCGCTTGCCTGCTGGGCGGCGCGACCGCTGCCGCTCTGCACGGCTTGCACCAACTGCCGAGGTCACGGCTGGTCCACCTTCTTCAGCCGCACGCAACCCGACGCGCGAACCGTGCCTTCGCACGTATCCGGCGCACGCTTTCGATGCCCGCGCCCATCTTCTTCGATGAGTTGCGCGCCGTACCCGTGGAGCGAGCGGTCATCGACGCCTGCCGTCGCATGCAGGGGGTCGACCAGGTACGAGTCCTCGTCGCCGAGGCGATCCAACGCCGCAAGACCACCGTGACCCGCCTTGCCGCGGAGTTGTGCCGCGGCGGCTCGGGGGGCAGCGGACTGATCCGGCTGGTGCTGGTCGAGGTCGCCGACGGGGCGCGCTCCGTTGCGGAGGCGTTCGGACGGGACCTCGTGCTGCGTTCAGCCCTGCCGCCGCCCGTCTGGAACCAGTCCCTGTTCACCATCGATGGCGAATGGCTGGCCTGCCCCGACGCGTGGTGGCGCGAGGCCGGCGTCGTCTTAGCGATCGACTCCCGCGAATGGCACCTTCTGCCCGAGCACTGGGCCGCGACGATGGCACGCCACGCCCGGATGACCTCCTACGGCCTCCTCGTCGTTCACGCCACGCCGCGGCAATTCCGTACCCAGCCTGACCAAGTCCTCAGCACGCTCGACCGCACAATCGTCCAGGGGCTTGCGCGGCCTGCACCCCCGGTGACCGAAGTGCCCCCGCCCGGCTGGCGCTCCCTTTCATGATCCAGGGAAGATTGGGCCGGTCACAGCCGGACCAACTCTCCCTGGATCATGAGGAGCGGGAGCGAGCGGGAGTCGGAGCGGGAGCGGGAGTCGGAGCGAGAGCAGGTCGACGGCTAGAGCAGCTCGAGGATGGTCGCGTTGGCCATCCCGCCGCCCTCGCACATGGTCTGTAGGCCGTAGCGCACGCCGCCTTCGCGCATGAAGTGCAGCATCGTGGTCATCAGCCGTGCGCCGGAGGCGCCAAGCGGGTGACCGATTGCGATGGCGCCGCCGTACGGATTGAGCCGGCGGGGGTCGGCACCGGTCTCGGCCAGCCACGCCAGCGGTACGGGGGCGAAGGCCTCGTTGACCTCAAAGACACCGATGTCATCGATCCGCAGACCGGCCCGGGCCAGGACCTGAGCCGTGGCCGGGATGGGCGCGGTGAGCATGATGACCGGGTCGGCGCCGGCCAGCGCCGTACCGCGCACGCGGGCGACCGGCGCGAGCCCCAGATCGGCGGCCCGCTCGGAGGTGGTCACCAGCAACGCGGCGGCACCGTCGGAGATCTGCGAGGCCGAGCCCGCGGTGACCACGCCGTCGGCCGCGAAGGGAGTCCGCAGGCCGGCCAGCGCCGCCAGGGTCGTCTCTCGCCGGATCCCCTCATCGGTGTCGGCGAATCCCGCCTCGACGGGCACCGGCACGATCTCCTTGGCAAAGGCACCGGAGTCCTGCGCGGCCGCGGCCTTCTGGTGCGACGCCAGGCTGTACTCGTCGAGTTGCCCGCGCGAGAACCCCCAGCGCGCCGCCATCATCTCCGCACCGACGCCCTGGTTGAACGCCAGCCCGCCATAGCGCTCGGCCACCATCGGGCCCATCGGCAGACCCACGCCCGAGCCCACCGACGAACCCATCGGCACCCGACTCATCGACTCAACCCCCCCGGCGACAACCACGTCACACTGGCCCGACATCACCGCCGCGGCGGCGAAGTGGACGCCCTGCTGCGACGAGCCGCATTGGCGGTCGAGGGTCGTGCCCGGCACCGACTCCGGCCAGCCGGCCGCCAGCACGGCATTGCGCCCGATGTTCCATGATTGCTCGCCCACCTGACTGACGCAGCCCCAGATGACGTCGTCGACGACGGCCGGATCGATGCCGGTGCGGGCGGCGAGCGCCTGCAGCACGTACGCCGACAGGTCGACCGGATGCACGCCGGACAGGGCCCCGCCCCGCCGGCCGACCGGCGTGCGTACCGCCTCGACGATGACCGCATCGCGCATGGTTACTCCCCGGTAGGTCGGCACTCGATGGTACGGCCGTGTGCAACGCTGCTGCGGTGCAGTGGTCGGTGCCCTCCCGCTACGTCGTGCTCTCAGCGGCCGGCGCGGCCGCGTTCGGGATCGGCGGGGCGCTCGCCGACGATCGGATCTCCAGCTATGTGGCTTTCGCGGCTGCCGTGACGCTGCTGGCCATCGCGTCGCGCGATCTGATCGCCCGGGTCCGGCTGTCGGCCGACACCGAGGGCCTCATCGTGATCCAGGGCTTCGCCGGCCGCCGGCACATCCCCTGGAGCGATGTCACGGCGATCCGGGTCGACGAGCGCAGCCGCCTCGGCCTGTCGTCGCACCTGCTCGAGGTCGACACCGGTGAAACGGTGCACCTGCTCACCACCCGCGAACTCGGCGCCGATCCCGCCGACGTGGCAGCCGCCCTGGAGCGGATCAGGCGGTGAGCTGCGCCGTCCGTACGACGATGGCGACGCAGAGACCGATCACGATGAGGGCGGTGCCGGCGATCTGCACCAGATCACGCCGCGCGCCGCGGGGGGCGTAGGCGATCACGGCCGCCATCGCGGCGCCGGTGATCAGGCCGCCGATGTGGGCGGTCCAGCCGATGTTCGGGACCACGAAGCCGAACACCAGGTTGATGCCCACCAGCGCCAGGATCCCGCCGGTGCGCAGGCCCAGCTTGCGAGCGGTGATGAAGTACGCGCCGAACAGGCCGAACACCGCGCCGGACGCGCCGGCGAGCTGGTCATGGGGATTCGTCACCAGGTACGCCAGCACGCCGCCGCCGAGGGCCGAGACGAAATAGAGCACGGTGAACCGCACCCGGCCGTACAACCGCTCGAGTTCCTGGCCGAAGAGCCACAGCGCGTACATGTTGAAGGCGATGTGCAGCGGGCCGTAGTGCAGGAAGGCGCTGGTGACCAGGCGATAGAACTCACCTTCGGCCACCTGCACGCCGACCAGTGCGAACCGCTCGTGCAGGGTGGTCCCGATCATCCGGGTCAGCGCGGCCGGGTTTGTCAGGCCGGCCACCACGTACACCGCGAGGTTGATGCCGATGAGGCTCAACGTGACGTTGTTGTCGTTGCGGGTGACCCGGCCGCCGAAGCTCGTGCGCGGCTGGCGGATCGACTTCGCGCCCTCGCGTACGCACTCCGGGCACTGGAAACCCACCGACGCCGCGCGCATGCAGTCGGGACAGATCGGCCGGTCGCAGCGGACACAGCGGACATAGGTCTCGCGGTCGCCATGCCGGTAGCAGACCGGCACCGCGGCCTGCTCACCCGGTTGCGAGACCTCCTGGGTCATGTCCTGATCAGCTTCCCGCGCGCTCGATGTCGATCGAGTTGATGACCACTTCCTTCTTCGGGCGGTCGCGCGAGCCGGTCGGGGTGCCGGCGATCGCGTCGACGACCTCGCGGCTGGGGGCGTCGGCCACCTCGCCGAAGATGGTGTGCTTGCCGTTGAGCCAGTTGGGTGCGCCCACGGTGATGAAGAACTGCGACCCGTTGGTGCCGGGGCCCGCGTTGGCCATGGCCAACAGGTACGGCCGGTCGAAGGACAGGTCGGGGTGGATCTCGTCGCCGAACTGGTAGCCCGGGCCGCCGGTACCGGTGCCCAGCGGGTCACCGCCCTGGATCATGAAGCCGCTGATCACGCGGTGGAAGACCGTGCCGTCGTACAGCGGCTTGCTCTCCTTGCCACGGGTCACCGGATTGGTCCACTCCTGGCTACCCTCCGCCAGCCCGACGAAGTTCTTCACTGTCTTGGGTGCGTGGTCCGGAAACAGCGTTACCCGGATCGGGCCGGCATTGGTGTTCAGGGTCGCGGTGAGCTCTGTCGCCACGCGGTAACTCCTCGGGAGATCGGGACGAGATCGGTCCTGCCATCCTCCCACGCGATTCACCCGGTACGGGGTGGGGCAGGATGACGGGGACAGTCCGTCCTCAGCCGCGGAGGTTTCCCGTGTTCCGCAAGCGCAATCCGACCCTGCTCGACCGTATGCCCACCGGTGAGATAGCCGACGGCGCGGCGGCGCTGCGCGAACGGGCGCACGACGCCGCGGATGCCGCGCGTGATGCCATCTCCCCACGTGCGAAGGCCGCGAAGAAGGCTGCCAAGAAGGTCGCCAAGGAGACCGTCGCCCCACGGGTCGACCAGGTACGAGACGCCGTCGCCCCGCGGGTCGAGACGATGTGGGACACCATCGCCCCGACCGTCGGCTCGGTCGCAACGGCCGCCGTCGACGCGATCGAGGCCGCCAAGCAGCGAGCGGAGGACACCGCCAAGAGCACGACCCCGACCCGCAAGGAGGCCCGCCGGCGCGGCAAGCTCGCCGCCGCAGCCCTCCGTGGCGAGCGGCCGCCCCGCCGCTGGCCCTCCATCTTCGGCTCGCTGGGCCTCGGCGCCGTGCTCGGCGCTGCGGCCGGCATCCTCGGCCGACGGATGACGTCACCCGCACAGCAGTCCCACGACTTCAGCGACCCCGCCGCGCGTCACTCGACGACAGCGCCGGTCTCCGCGGCTCAGCCGGTCGCAACACCAGCCCCTGCGGACACCGCGCCGGTGACGCGCAACGAGGAAAACGTCATCGACCTCTCGGTTGCCAGCGACGAGAAGGCGAGCACGGCCGCCGAGTCGCCGCCGACATCAGACGCCAAGCCCTCACCGAGCCAGCGGCCTCGGCCGGCCAAGAAGGCCCCACCGGCAACGGAATAGTCGGCCCGGGGTTGTCAGCCAAAGCGCATAGGCCAGGCACGCGCGAGTGGATCCGAGGACAACGGCAGATGCGGCGGCAGATGCGGCGAGGGCCAGTGGAGTCACCGTCCGGCTGTTGACCGAACCAGTCGAGCATCAGGCGGCCCAGGATCTGTTCATCGATCTCTGGGCCACCGAGCCGGTGCACGCGCCGGTGTCCGCCGATCTGCTGGCCGCCCTGTCGCACTTCGGCGGTTACGTCGCGGGTGCGTACTCCGGCGAGACCCTGGTCGGCGCGGCTGCCGGCTTCCGGGGAGCGGACCCGGAGCCGAGCCTGCACTCGCACATCACCGGCGTACGGCCCGACTGGCAGGGGCGCCGGGTCGGCTACGCCATCAAGTTGCACCAACGGGTGTGGGCACTCGAACACGGGATCACCGCGATCAACTGGACCTTCGACCCGCTGATACGCCGCAACGCGTTCTTCAACATCACCCGGCTCGGCGCCAGGCCGCAGCGCTATTTGGTCGACCTCTACGGCGAGATGCGCGACGGCGTGAACGCCGGCCAGGGCAGTGACCGGATCCTGGTCACCTGGCCGGTGACCGCCGATGCGCTCACTCGGTCCGAGCCCGACGTAGGGGACCTCCGGCCCGACCGGGTCCTGCTGGACACCGACGCCGGCGGCGGGCCCGAATGGCACCCCCCGCCAGCCGATGCCGATGCCGATGCCAGCGAGGCGCCGTTGCTGTGCCGCGTACCCGCTGACATCGAGACCCTGCGGCGCAGCGACCCCGCCCTCGCCATGGCCTGGCGGACCGCGGTGCGCGAGACGCTCGGCGGCCGGATGGCGGCGGGTCACCCGATCACCGGGATGACCCGCTCCGGCTGGTACGTCGTGGGGCCGCGGTGAGTGCGGTTCGGATCAACGGCGTGGAACTGATCCGCGCCAACCTGCCCCTGGTGGCGCCGTTCCAGACCTCCTTCGGCACCGAGACAGAACGCGACCTGCTGCTCCTACGGGTGGTCACCGCCGACGGCGAGGGGTGGGGCGAATGTGTCGCCAGCACCGCGCCGCTGTACTCCTCCGAGTACGTCGACGGTTCGATCGATGTCATCCGCCGGTTCCTGCTGCCGGCGCTGGCCGCCGCGGGGCCGGTGCCCGCCGAGGCGGTCGGGCCACTGCTGGCCCCCTTCCACGGCCATCCGATGGCCAAGGCGGCAGTCGAGATGGCGGTCATCGACGCCGAACTTCGCGCAGATGGCACGTCGCTCGCCAGCTACCTGGGCGCGGTCCGTACCCGCGTGCCCTCGGGCGTCTCGGTCGGCATCATGCCCACGATCGAGCAGCTCCTCGACGCCGTCGGGGGCTACCTGGCCGAGGGCTACGCCCGGATCAAGCTCAAGATCAAGCCGGGCTGGGACATCGAGCCGGTGCGCGCCGTCCGCGAGCGCTTCGGCCCGGACGTGCCGCTGCAGGTCGACGCGAACACCGCGTACACCCTCGCCGACGCCGACCAGCTCGGCCGGCTCGATGCCTACGGCCTCCTGCTGATCGAGCAGCCCCTCGCAGCCGACGACCTGGTCGACCATGCCGAGCTGGCCCGGCGGATCGGCACCCCGATCTGCCTCGACGAGTCGATCACCTCGGCGAAGATCGCCGCCGATGCGATCGCCCTGGGCGCCTGCTCGATCGTCAACATCAAGGCCGGCCGCGTGGGCGGCTACCTCGAGGCTCGCCGGGTGCACGACGTGTGCGTGGCCCGCGGGGTGCCGGTCTGGTGCGGCGGCATGGTGGAGACCGGGCTCGGGCGCGCTGCGAACGCGGCGCTGGCGGCGCTTCCCGGATTCGTCCTACCCGGCGACGTGAGCGGTTCGGACCGGTTCTACTTCCGTGACATCACCCCGCCGTTCGTGCTGGACGACGGCCACCTGAGCGTGCCGACGCGGCCGGGGCTCGGCGTGGATGTGCTGCCGGACGTGCTCGAGGAGGCCACCACGTGGTCCGAATGGGTCGCCTTCCCGTGAAACCCGGCCCGGCCTCCCCTCGCCTCGCCTCGGCCTAGCCAAGAGCGATGCCGTCGTCCCATCGGTCAACGTGCCCGTCCGAGCCCGCTTCGGTTACGGTGGCATCACGACCGTCGCCTGCCGGGGCGGTCGAAACCCTGGCAATCTGTACCCGCGATCGTCGGTTTGGTTCGTACTTGTCATAGCCCGACCCCTGGATCGAGGAAGTCCCTTGTCACAGCGCTGGCCCAGATCGAGGCGGCGTTCCTGGGAGTTGCTGCTCCTGCTCGCGCCGGCCGCGGTGGCGATCGGCTACGGCCTGATGAAACTAGTGGACCGCCAGAACCTGCTCGGCACGCGGTGGTTCGGTGCCGCGGTGCTTTGGCTGATGGCCGCCTTCCCCGCGTCGCGCCGGCCACCCGAGGAGCCCGGGGTCACCCAGGCCCGCGACGAAAGGCGCCGCGCGACCCGGCCTAACCTGAGTAGCTATGCCGAAGACGCGCCTGTACCGCGACGGGGTCCTTGAGGCCGAAGACTTCCCGGTCGCCGACATCTCCGACCACATCATCGAACCTGGCGTGACCGTCTGGCTCGACCTCTGCGCACCCGACGCCGAAGATCTCGCGGTGGTGAGCGAGGAGCTGGGCCTGCACAAACTCGCCGTAGAAGACGCGGTGAGCGACCACCAGCGACCGAAGCTCGACCGTTACGAGAGCCATCTGTTCGTCAACGTCTACGCGGTGCGACTGGATCAGGAAACGGGCCAGTTGAAGACCTCGGAGATGTCGGCGTTCATCACCGACCGGGCGCTCGTCACCATCCGCAAGGATGATCAGTTCGACATCGACGGCATGGTCCAGCGGTGGGACGAGTCACCGGACCTGGCCAAGAGCGGCGTCAGCTACTTGCTGCACGGGCTGCTGGATTTCGTCGTCGATGGTCACTTCATCGCGGTGCAGTCCCTCGATGACGAAATCGAGTCGTTGGAGGACCTGCTGTTCGCCGACCAGCCGGCAGCGGCCAGCGTGCAGCGACGATCCTTTGAGCTGCGCAAGAGCCTGGTGCAGATACGCCGGGTCGTGTTGCCCATGCGCGAGGTGCTGAACACTCTCATGCGCAGGGATTTGCACGTTCCCGCCGAGGCGATGGCGCCGTACTTCCAGGACGTGTACGACCACGTACTGCGTGTCACTGAATGGACGGAGTCGTTGCGCGATCTGGTGAGCACCATCCTTGAGACCAACCTTACGATCCAGGGAAACCGGCTCAACACGATCATGAAGAAGGTCACCAGCTGGGCCGCGATCATCGCGATTCCCACTGCGGTCACGGGCTTTTACGGGCAGAACGTGCCCTATCCCGGCTTCGCGCACGCGTCCGGCTTCTACGTCTCGACGGGCGTGATGATCGTGCTGTCGATCGGCCTCTACGTGCTCTTCCGGCGGCGGGACTGGGTCTGACGCGGCTTTGACCGTCGGCTCAGAGGCCATGCGACGTGTTGCTGACCGATTTCGGATTGGCCGCGGCCCATGATTGCAGTGTGTCCGAGCTGATCGCGGTGAAGAGTTCGGCGTCGCGCACCTCATCCGGAACCACGACGGAACCGACGCCCTCGATGTTGTCGTACCCCGCGGTCGGGATCGTGACGAAGGTGAAGTCCGCCGGCCGCAGGCCGCGCATCTGGAAGGCGAAGTCCACCAGCGGGAGGCCCTTGTCGACGGAGATCGACTTGCTCGCCGCGTCGAGGAACGCGTTGAGCTTCAGTGGATTGGTCAGGGTGCCCGTGGACGCGGCCTTGCCCAGCAGCGCCGACAAGAATTGGTGCTGTCGCTTGATCCGGTCGAAGTCGCCTTCGGGCAGGCCGTGGCGCTCCCGCACGTAGTACAGCGCCGGGCCGCCCCTGAGGTGATTGAGCCCCTTGGGGAATTTGAAGTGCGTCTCCGAGTCGGTGACCGCCTTGTCGATCATCACATCGACGCCTCCGAGAGCATCGACCATCCGCGCCAGGCCGTTGAAGTCGACGATCACCACATGGTCGATCTTGTCGCCGGTGAACTCCTCGATCGTCTGCACGAGCATCTTGACCCCGCCGTAGGAGTACGCCGCGTTGATCTTGTTCTTGCCGCCGTTCAAGCCGGGGCCGGGCGGGAGGTGTACGTAGGCGTCGCGCGGGATCGAGATGACGTAGCCGTGCTTCTGGTCGGCCTGCAGGTGGATCATCATGATGGTGTCGGTGCGCTGGCCGAGACCCGCCTCCCCGACTCGGCGGTCAGAGCCCAACACGAGAATGTTGAGCGGGCCGTCGATCCGGGTACGAGGTGACTCGGTCGAGTGAGGTACGGCCGGGAACGCGTCGATGCGCTTCACTTGGCGGTCGTACTTGCTGGCGGCGGCGAACACCGTGGCGGCGACGAGGCCGCAGACCAGCGCCAACACACCAGCGAACACCCCCGCGACCAGCCGCCACCTCAATCGCGACCGGCCGACCCGGTGTCGGTGCCGACTGTCCGCCCACCGAGACCCACGTCGGGGCTCGGCCGGTGCGGGATACTCGAAGTCCGTCACCGCAGCCGGGCTCCGCGTGGGGCGAGCGCAGGAGGCGCCGATGTACCGTTCAACTCGTCTCCTCTGGCGTGGCGCGTGTCTCGAGCCGCGACCCGGGCTTGGGTAGCCCAGCGTAGCCGGACTATCCAAGTGGAGGTTCGTCGGTTCAGCGCTGGAGTCGAATGGATGTGACAACAGCCGTCACCGCGCGTGACGCATCCTCCGGGGAGTACGCGCCAGGGTCATCGGCGTAGTCGACCTCCAGGTAGTCACCGCCGGTGAGAAGCACGACAGCATTGAGCTGGGCGTGCGCATCGTCCTTGTCGGTTCTTGGGTAGCTCTTCAGCCATTCGATGATCCGTACGGCCCCGACCAGGATGGTATGGCTGGGGCCGGTGGTCTTCGCCCCGTGATCAGCGTCGTCGGCGCGGACCCGCTGCGCGACAGCGTCAAGGTCGCCGCGCTCTGACTGGATGCGACTGTCGGTGTACACGGCCAGGTAGGGCGGATCGCCGATCGAGTCGCCATGGAACCTCCGCCATGTCGCTCATCGGCACGCCGTACCCCGACATAAGGCGCGTGCCTCGCTGTCTGAGGACGGCGGTTGGTCACGGGTAGTCGACTTGATCGACGACGTTAGGTGGCCTCGCCGGCTTCCTCTGCCTCCCTGATGGGGATGATGCGATACTCACGAGCCTGGCGGACGGCAACGTGCATGTCGATCGGCGTACGTTCGAGCACACGCTCGATCAGGTTCGCGATGAACCGATCGGCGCGCAGATCCTCAGGCACGAGATCGTTGCGGATCTTGACGCCGTCAACAGCCGGGCCGTCCATCCATTCGGCGAGCATCAGGCATGTGGCGTCATAGGCATCGACCTCTTGCCGCAGCTTTCGCAGCATGTCGATGGCGCGATCAAGGGTGCCCGCTTCAGCCGTGACCGTGGATCGAATCAAGAACAGGA